>JAVVET010000093.1:0-9233 GCA_032251235.1 Wenzhouxiangellaceae bacterium | reverse complement strand
GTCGGCACGATGATCGGCTCGCCGTTGGCCGGCGACAGGATGTTGTTCGACGACATCATCAGCGCGCGCGCTTCGAGCTGGGCTTCCAGGCTCAAGGGCACGTGCACCGCCATCTGGTCACCATCGAAGTCGGCGTTGAACGCGGTACAGACCAGCGGGTGAAGCTGGATGGCCTTGCCTTCGATCAGCACCGGCTCGAACGCCTGGATGCCGAGTCGATGCAAGGTCGGCGCGCGGTTGAGCATGACCGGGTGTTCGCGAATGACGTCTTCGAGGATGTCCCAGACTTCGCCTTCTTCCTTCTCGACCAGCTTCTTGGCCGCCTTGATGGTCGGGGCCAGGCCGCGGCGCTGCAGCTTGGCGAAGATGAACGGCTTGAAAAGCTCCAACGCCATTTTCTTCGGCAGACCGCATTCGTGAAGCTTCAGCGTCGGTCCGACCACGATCACGGAACGGCCGGAGTAATCGACGCGCTTGCCGAGCAGGTTCTGGCGGAAGCGCCCCTGCTTGCCCTTGATCATGTCGGCCAGGGATTTCAGCGGACGCTTGTTGGTGCCGGTGATGGCACGTCCGCGGCGGCCGTTATCGAGCAGTGCATCGACCGATTCCTGCAGCATGCGCTTTTCGTTGCGCACGATGATGTCCGGCGCGTTGAGCTCCAGCAGACGCCGCAGACGATTGTTGCGGTTGATCACGCGCCGGTACAGGTCATTGAGATCCGACGTTGCAAACCGGCCACCGTCCAGCGGCACCAGCGGGCGCAGGTCCGGCGGCAGCACCGGAAGCACGGTCAGGATCATGTACTCGGGCCGATTGCCGGATTCCAGGAAAGCCTCAACCAGCTTGATTCGCTTGGTCAGGCGCTTGATCTTGGTCTCCGAATTGGTCGAGCCGATCTGCTCGCGCAAGCGCGCCAGTTCCGGGGCAAGCTCGACGTTTTTCAGCAGGTCGTAAATCGCCTCGGCACCCATCTTGGCGTCGAATTCATCACCATAGGTTTCCATGGCTTCCAGGTACTGGTCATCGGTCAGCAACTGGCCGCGTTCCAGCGGCGTCATGCCCGGATCGAGCACCAGGTAGGACTCGAAATACAGGATGCGCTCGATATCGCGCAGCGTCATATCCAGCATCAGGCCGATGCGCGACGGCAGCGACTTCAGGAACCAGATATGCGCGACCGGGCTGGCCAGGTCGATGTGCGCCATGCGCTCGCGCCGAACCTTGGTCAATGTCACCTCGGTGCCGCACTTCTCGCACTTGACGCCACGGTGCTTCATGCGCTTGTACTTGCCGCAAAGACACTCGTAGTCCTTGACCGGACCAAAAATGGCGGCACAGAACAGGCCTTCGCGCTCGGGCTTGAAGGTTCGGTAGTTGATCGTTTCCGGTTTCTTGACTTCGCCAAAAGACCATGAACGAATCATGTCCGGCTGGGCCAGACCAATGCGAATGGCATCAAAATCAACAATATGATGCTGGCGCTTGTAAAAATTCAGCAAATCGCGCACGTTTGGATCCTCCTACTCGATCAGGTTGTTTGTTCGAGTTCAATATTGATGCCGAGGGACCGAATTTCCTTAACCAGTACGTTAAAGGATTCGGGCATGCCGGCAACCATGCGGTGGTTGCCGTCGACAATAGATTTATACATCTGGTTGCGGCCCTGCACATCGTCGGACTTGACGGTGAGCATTTCCTGCAGCGTATACGCCGCGCCATAAGCTTCCAGTGCCCAGACTTCCATTTCTCCAAAGCGCTGGCCACCGAACTGGGCTTTACCGCCCAGCGGTTGCTGCGTTACCAGGCTGTATGGGCCGGTCGAACGGGCATGCATCTTGTCATCGACCAGGTGATTCAGCTTCAGCATGTACATGTAACCGACGGTGACCGGTCGGTCGAAGGCGTCGCCGGTGCGGCCGTCGTACAGCGTCATCTGCCCCGATTCGGGAATGCCGGCCATCTTCAGCAGCTTCTTGATTTCAACCTCGTCGGCGCCATCGAATACCGGCGTAGCCATCGGCACGCCACCGGTCAGGTTGCCGGCCAACTCCATGACTTCAGCGTCGCTGAATGGCTTGAGGTCCACCCTGCCCGGCTGATCGGAGTTGTAGATTTCTTCCATGAACTTTCGAAGCTTGGCCGGTTTCTGGTTTTCCTCGATCATTTTTTCGATCTTCAGACCCAGTCCGCGAGCGGCCATGCCCAAGTGCGTTTCCAGCACCTGCCCAATGTTCATTCGGGAAGGAACACCCAACGGGTTGAGCACGATGTCGACCGGCGTGCCCTCGTCGTCGTACGGCATGTCTTCGACCGGGACGATGGTGGAAATAACGCCCTTGTTGCCATGCCGCCCAGCCATCTTGTCGCCCGGCTGCATCCGACGCTTGACGGCCAGGTAAACCTTGACCATCTTCAGCACGCCCGGCGCCAGATCGTCGCCTCGGGTAATCTTGTTCTTTTTCTCTTCGAAGCGATCATCGGCCAGCTTGCGCTGCTTTTCGATCTGTCGTTGAGCGTTCTCCAGGATCTCCTGCGCCTCGTCACTGCGCATCCGGAGCTTGAACCACTCGTCGCGCTTGAGGCCCTGCAGATAGTCCGCTTCGAGCTTGGAACCCTTCTTGAGCTCCGGACCCTTGTCGACGACTTCACCAACCAGCAGCGATTGCAGGCGGTTGAAGATCGCGTTTTCCATGATGCGCAACTGATCATCGAGATCGTTGCGAACGTGACGGATATGATCTTTCTCGATCGAAATCGCGCGCGCGTCCTTTTCGACACCCTCGCGGGTAAAGACCTGGACATCGATGACCGTGCCATCCATGCCACTGGGCACGCGCAGCGAGGTGTCCTTGACGTCGGAGGCCTTCTCTCCAAAAATTGCCCGCAGCAGCTTTTCTTCAGGCGTCAATTGCGTTTCGCCCTTGGGCGTCACCTTGCCGACCAGGATGTCGCCCGGGCTCAACTCGGCACCAACATAGACGATGCCGGCCTCGTCGAGCTTGCTCAGCGTATGCTCGCCCACGTTCGGGATATCGCCGCTGATTTCTTCGGAACCGAGCTTGGTATCGCGGGCCACGCAGGTCATTTCCTCGATATGAATCGAGGTAAACCGGTCTTCCTGGACCACGCGCTCGGAAATGAGGATCGAATCCTCGAAGTTGTAACCGTTCCACGGCATGAAAGCGATGCGCATGTTCTGGCCCAGCGCCAACTCACCCAGATCGGTCGACGGACCATCGGCCAGAACGTCCTTGTGCCGGATCACGTCTCCGACCCTGACCAGCGGTCGCTGGTTCATGCAGGTGTTCTGGTTCGATCGCTGGTACTTGACCAGGTTGTAGATATCCACGCCCGGATCGTCCTGACCCACTTCGTCTTCATTGGCCCGAACCACGATTCGAGCTGCGTCAACCTGGTCGACCACGCCGCCACGCAGCGCCACCGTGGTGACACCGGAGTCGGTTGCCACCAGCCGTTCCTGACCCGTACCCACCAGTGGTTTGTCGACACGCAGCGTCGGCACTGCCTGGCGCTGCATGTTGGCGCCCATCAAGGCCCGGTTGGCATCATCGTGCTCCAGGAATGGCACCATGGAGGCTGCGACCGAGACGATCTGGCGCGGCGAGACATCGATGAAATCGATCTCGTCGGGCTTTTTGAGCGTAAATTCACCGAGGTGACGACACGGCACCAGCTCATCGGTGAACGCACGCTTGTTGTCGAGCTCGGCATTGGCCTGGGCAATCACGTAATCGCCCTCTTCAATCGCCGACAGGTAGGACACCTCGTCGGTGACCTTGCCCTTGACCACGTGGCAGTACGGCGTTTCCAGAAAGCCGTAGCTATTGGTGCGCGCATACACGGCGAGCGAGTTGATCAGGCCGATGTTCGGGCCTTCCGGTGTTTCGATCGGGCACAGACGACCGTAATGCGTCGGGTGAACGTCGCGCACCTCGAAGCCGGCACGTTCGCGGGTCAGGCCACCCGGGCCCAATGCCGAAACGCGGCGTTTGTGAGTCACTTCGGACAGCGGATTGTTCTGATCCATGAACTGCGACAGCTGCGAGGAGCCGAAGAATTCCTTGATCGATGCCGCCACCGGCTTGGCATTGATCAGGTCCTGCGGCCCAAGGCCTTCGCTTTCGGCCATGCTCAAGCGCTCGCGCACCGCACGTTCGACCCGAACCAGCCCAATGCGGAACTGGTTTTCAGCCATCTCTCCAACCGAACGTACGCGCCGGTTGCCGAGATGATCGATGTCATCGACCGTTCCATTGCCGTTTCGAATATCGATCAACACCTTCAGCACTGCAAGGATGTCGTTGCGATCGAGCGTGCTCGGACCTTCCAGAGCCTCGCGACGCACGCGTCGGTTGAACTTCATCCGCCCAACCGAGGAAAGATCGTAGCGTTCTTCGGTAAAGAACAGGTTCTTGAACAGGTTCTGCGCGGCATCCTTGGTCGGCGGCTCGCCGGGACGCATCATCTTGTAGATTTCCCACAGCGCTTCGAGTTCGTTCGACGTCGGATCGATTCTCAGCGTATTCGAAATATACGGACCCTGGTCCAGATCATTGACGTACAGGATATCGAAACTCTTGACCTTGGCTTCGCGCAGGCCCGCCAGCAACTCCTCGGTGATCTCGTCATTGCAGGTGGCCAGCAGTTCGCCGCTTTCCTTGTCTACGACGTTGTGGGCCAGGATGCGCCCGATCAGGTAGTCGTCGCTAACGTCCAGGGACTTGACGCCGGCCTCTTCGATCTGCTTGACGTGACGCGCGGTGATGCGCTTGTCGGCGGCAACGATCACGTTGCCGGCCTTGTCCTTGATGTCCGAAAGCGCAGTTTCGCCGCGCAGGCGCGACGGCACCAGATCAAGCTTGGCGTCGCCTTTGCGCAGCGTGACGTGGGACTTTTCGAAGAACGTGTCGAGAATTTCCTCGTCTTCCATGCCCAGCGCGCGCAGCAGAATCGTGACCGGAAGCTTGCGGCGCCGATCGATGCGAGTGAAAACACAATCCTTGGGATCGAACTCGAAGTCCAGCCAGCTGCCGCGGTAGGGAATCACGCGCGCCTTGTAGAGCAATTTGCCGGACGAGTGGGTCTTGCCTCGATCGTGGTCGAAAAATACACCCGGCGAGCGATGCATCTGGTTGACGATGACGCGCTCGGTACCGTTGATCACGAAGGTGCCGGTCGGCGTCATCAGGGGCAGATCGCCCATGTAGACATCCTGTTCCTTGACTTCCTTGACCTTCTTGTTGCGTGCCGGGCTGTCCTTGTCATAAATGACCAGGCGGACGGTGACCCGCAAGGGTGCGCCGTAGGTCATGCCGCGGAGCTTGCATTCGGTCACGTCGAACTCGGCCCTGCCGAGTGCATAGGTGACATACTCGAGCGCCGCGTTGCCGGAATAACTGGCGATCGGAAAAACCGAGGACAAGGCGCCATGAAGACCTTTCAGTTCACGGTCGTTCTCGGCCACCTGGTCCTGTAAAAAATGTTGATAGGAGTCAACCTGGGTTGACAGGAGAAAAGGTGCATCAATAACCTGCACGTGCTTTCCAAAATCCTTCCGGATTCGCTTCTTTTCGGTAAACGAATAACTCATCGGCGTATCACCCGCATGCTGGTGCAACTGGTCCGGGACTCTGGTACGATCGGTATCGCCGAGACACCCGGAACGGGTCTCGGCAACCGCTTGTTTGAAAAACGGCAATGGGCCGGGCGTTGTTCAACGCCCAGCCCAAGCCGATCTTCACAACGCTGGTGAGGTAATTACTTGACCTCGACCTTCGCGCCTGCTTCTTCCAACTGCTTCTTGATGTCCTCGGCCTCGTCCTTGGTGACGCCTTCCTTGACTGCCGAAGGCACGCCTTCGACCAGGTCCTTGGCTTCTTTCAAGCCCAGGCCGGTGATACTGCGAACAGCCTTGATGACGCCGACCTTCTTCTCGCCGAAGCTGGTCAGAACCACGTCGAACTCGGTCTGCTCTTCGGCAACCGGGGCGTCGCCGCCAGCAGCCGGAGCGGCAGCAGCCACCGGGGCGGCAGCCGAAACACCGAACTTTTCTTCCATTGCTTCGATCAGGTCGACAACTTCGACGACCGTCATATTCGAAATTGTTTCGAGAATGTCTTCTTTTGAAACAGCCATTTGGTCAAACTCCAGAGAAATTGAATAGATTAAAAATCAGGCAGCCTGCTTGCTGTCGCGAACCGCGGCTACGGTTCGAACCAGCTTGGTATGCGGCTCGGCGAGCGTACGAACGAATTTTTCGATCGGTGCTTTCATCACACCCATCAGCATGGCAATGGCCTGATCACGGGTCGGCATACTGGCCAGGCGCTCGATTTCCGAGGCCTCGTACAGCTGCGCACCCATGGCGACCAGGCGAACGACAAGCTTGTCGTTGCCCTTGGCAAAATCCTTGATCAACCGCGCTGCCGCACCTGGATCCTCGATCGAGAACGCAAACAGCAACGGGCCGGTCAAACGATCGACCATGCACTCAAATTCAGTACCCTCGACGGCACGCTTGACAAGCGTGTTCTTGGCCACCTTCAGATAGACGCCCTCGGTACGTGCCTTGGCACGCATCTGGGTCATCTGGTCTACGGTGATGCCGCTGTATTCGGCAGCTACGGCCGAGTGTGCCGACTGTGCCACTTGGGACACCTCCGCCACAACTGCCTTTTTTTGCTCAAGCGTAAGAGCCATTTGCTACCTCCGTCAAGTCGGACGACCGGATTGAAAATTCCGGCCCTCCAGCCAAACCAGGCCCTGTTGCGACCTGGCACCCTGGTGGCCGTTTCCCCGGAAGACCGGGTAATCGGACGACACCATCTGCGCAGGCGGGCTTTCGCCCTTTACCCGAATCCCCGCGAGAATCCGGACCTGCGGTCTTGGACGGGCGCGGAACGAAGAACTTCCGCGAAACGCCCGTACCTCGCCGGGCAAGATGCCCCGGCGAATCTTTATGCTCGAACCCTTAGAGCTCCAGCGTGGAACTGTCGACGGTCAGGCCGGGGCCCATCGTCGTCGACACTGCAATCTTGCGCAAATAATGACCTTTGGCCGCGGCCGGCTTGGCTTTGATCAGCTCCCGGATCAGCGCCCGCAGATTGTCCTTCAGTGCTTCAAGTTCGAAATCGACCTTGCCGATCGTCGAATGGATGATTCCACCCTTGTCGGTTCGAAACTGAACCTGGCCGGCCTTTGCATTCTTGACGGCCTGCTCGACATCGGTGGTGACGGTGCCGACCTTGGGGTTGGGCATCAGTCCGCGCGGACCGAGGACCTGACCCAGCCGGCCGACCACGCGCATGGCGTCGGGGGTTGCGATACAGACGTCGAAATCAATCGTGCCGCCCTTGATGGTTTCGGCGAGATCCTCGAAGCCGACGATATCGGCACCGGCCGCCAGGGCCTTCTCGGCATTCTCGCCCTGGGCAAATACCGCAACCCGCACGTCCTTGCCGGTGCCATTCGGCAGCACGGTAGACCCGCGCACGACCTGGTCGGACTTGCGCGGATCGACGCCCAGGCGCACGGCAACGTCGACGCTCTCGGCGAACTTGACCTTGCTCAAATCCTTGAGCAGAGCCAGCGCCTGGTCGAGATCGTAGTTCTTGCCCGGTTCGATTTTTTCCCGAATCGCGCGATGTCGTTTCGTGTTGGCTAGCATTATTCCATCCCCTCGACATTCAGGCCCATGCTGCGTGCGCTGCCGGCAATGGTGCGCACGGCGGCATCCAGATCAGCCGCGGTCAGATCCGGCTCCTTGGCTTTCGCGATTTCTTCGAGCTGTTCGCGGCTCACCGTCCCGACTTTCTTCGTATTCGGCTCGCCGCTGCCCTTCTGGATCTTGGCGGCCTTGCGCAACAGCACTGCCGCCGGCGGCGTCTTGGTCACGAACGTGAAGCTGCGATCCGAATACACGGTAATCACGACCGGAAGCGGAAGACCGGCCTCGGTGCCTTGCGTATGGGCATTGAATGCCTTGCAAAATTCCATGATATTTACACCATGCTGGCCCAGCGCCGGCCCTACGGGCGGGCTCGGGTTCGCCTGTCCCGCCGGGACCTGCAGCTTGATGTAAGCATTGATTTTCTTCGCCATCGTATTTCTCCTTCAGGTCCAAGCGCCGGGCCACGACGGGCCTCGGCTCCCTGTATTTGCATCTAAAACCCGCCACAAGCGTGTTATGACAATACTTGTGGCCGGCGGTTCAATGCGGTTCGAAAACCGCTGTTACAACTTTTCGACCTGTGAAAAGTCGAGTTCCACCGGCGTCGAGCGGCCAAAAATCGACACTGCAACACGCAATCGACTTTTTTCGTAATTGATTTCTTCAACGGTACCGTTGAAGTCATTGAACGGGCCTTCGGTCACCCGCACCATCTCGCCGGGCTCGAACAACACCTTGGGCCGCGGCTTGTCGATGCCTTCGGCGACCCGGTTCAAAATTACGTCGGCTTCGGCCTGGCTGATGGGCGCCGGCTTGTCCTGGCGGCCGCCGATGAAACCCATGACCTTGGGCACATCCTTGACCAGATGCCAGGTGTCCTCGTTCATCTCCATCTCTACCAGCACGTAGCCGGGGAAGAACTTGCGCTCGCTACGACGCTTGACGCCCTTCTTCATCTCCACAACTTCTTCGGTGGGCACGAGAACTTCGCCAAACTGGTCCTCCATGCCGGCACGCTCGATCCGCTCTTTCAGCGAGCGCTGAACCTGCTTTTCGAAACCAGAGTAGGCATGTACGACGTACCAGCGCTTGGTCATCACAGATCTCCGCCCATCCCGATCAACCAGCGCACAATCCCGCCGAAAGCCGCGTCCATAATAAACAGAATGATGCCGACCACGACGGTAACCGCCAGAACGATCAGCGTGGTTTGAAGGGTTTCCTGTCGACTGGGCCAGACGACCTTTCGACGCTCGATATCGGTTTCACGAATGTAGGCAAAAAACTCTTTGCCCTTGACAGTCCGCGCAGCAATCGCAAGAGCCAATCCCGCCGCCACCAGCAGGCCAAGCACGCGCAACAGCGTCATGGCCTGGCCTTCAAAATACACAAATCCGTAGATCCCGCCACCCAGGATCAGCGCGGCCAGTATCCATAGCATGATGTCGCGCGATGCATTATTTTCGGCTGTCATAAAGACTCTTCGATTAGTGGCAGGCGAGGAGGGACTCGAACCCCCAACCTGCGGTTTTGGAGACCGCTG
>JAVVET010000092.1:0-9444 GCA_032251235.1 Wenzhouxiangellaceae bacterium | reverse complement strand
CACCTGGGCTACACGATCCCGCCGCAGGCCGACGCCGGCTGGATCGGCGAGGCCGGTCCGGGGCCGTCCTACGCCGACGAAGGCTCGGGCGGGCTGAGCAATGACTTCACCCAGCGCAACACCACCTTCATGACCTGGAACCTCATGCACACCGCGCGAATGCTGAAAGACGCCGGCGGTCTGCCGGCCCACGGCAACGATCGCAAGGCCTGGTCGGCCGGCTGTCGCTTCGACCACACCAATCCCGACTACCGGGCCTGAAAGGCATTTCGGCGATGAACGAAGCCACCGGCGGCCTCAAGGTCTGGATCGACGGCGAGCTCAAGCCCGAGTCCAAAGCGAAGGTATCGGTCTTCGATTCGGGCTTCGTGCTTGGCGACGGCGTCTGGGAGGGCGTGCGGATCGTCGGCGGCAAGCCGGCCTTTCTCGAGGCCCACATCAAGCGGCTCGATGAAGGCGCCCGGGCGCTGATGCTGGCCGACGTGCCTTCGGCCGATGCGATTGAACGGGCCGTGTTTGCAGTCATCGACGGCAACGGCCTGGTCGACCAGGCTCACTTGCGCATCATGCTGACCCGCGGCGTTCGGCGCGAACCGTACCAGGACCCGGCACTGGCAGGTTCCGGGCCGACGCTGGTGATCATCCCCGGCCACCACCCGGTCACCGAGGTACACCTGACCCGGCCGCAGCGGCTGTTCACGGTGCACGTGCGCCGCGGCGCGCCCGACGTGCAGGACCCGCGCCTGAACAGCCACAGTAAGCTCAATTGCGTGCTCGCCTGCATCCAGGGCAACCTGGCCGGTGCCGACGAGGCGCTGATGCTCGACCCGGACGGCTTCGTCGCAACCTGCAATTCCACGCATTTCTTCATCGTGCGCGATGGCGTGGTGATGACCTCCGACGGCCGCTATTGCCTGGGCGGCATCACCCGCGGCCACGTGCTTTCGCTGTGCCGCGGCCTGGGCATCGAGGCGCGCGAGAAAAGCTTCAGCCTGGTCGACGTGTACGCGGCCGACGAGTCCTTCACCACCGGTACGCTGTCGGGGCTGCGGCCGGTCGGCGAGGTCGATGGGCGCCGAATCGGCAGCGGCGAGCGCGGGCCGGTCACCCGGCGATTGCAGCAGGCCTACGCCGAGCTGCTGCTGAGCCAGGCATGAACCCCGACAGCCGTCGGCCGCTGAGAATCGCGATGTGGTCCGGCCCGCGCAACATTTCCACGGCCATGATGCGCGCGTTCGAAAACCGCCCCGACTGCTTCGTTTCCGACGAACCGCTGTACGCGGCCTGGCTCGAAATGACCGGTGCCGACCACCCGATGCGGGACCAGGTCGTCGCCGCGATGGAAACCGACTGGCGCCGCGTGACTGAGGCGCTGACCGGGCCGGTGCCGGGTCGTCAGCCGCTCTGGTACCAGAAGCAGATGACCCACCACCTGTTGCCGGAAATGATGCAGCGCGACTGGCTTTCGAAGCTGGTGCACGTTTTTTTGATTCGCGATCCGGCCGCCGTCGTGGCCTCTTACCTGAACAAGCGCGACAGCGTGAGCCCGGAAGACATTGGCGTGCCGCAGCAATGGCAGCTGTTCGAATTCGTTCGCGATTTTTCCGGGCAGAGCCCGCCGGTCATCGACAGCGGCGAGTTCCTGGCCGATCCAGCCGCCCATTTGCGCGCGCTGTGTCGTTATCTGGAAATCGACTTCGTGCCGGACATGCTGGCCTGGCCGGCCGGCCCGCGCGACAGCGACGGCGTCTGGGCACCGCACTGGTATCAAAGCGTCTGGCAGTCGACCGGTTTTGCCGAGCCGTGCCCGGCGGCGCCCGGCCCGACCGGCCGTGCGGCTGAAGTTGTCGAAGCCTGCCGGCCGATTTATCAACGCCTTTACCGGCAAAGGCTGACCGTGGGCTGAAATGCTCAAGGCCTGGTTCGAAGCGGAGGACAGGGCCCGAAGAGACGAAAACGGACCACGCGACACGAGCTTGGAAGCCATGCAAAAGCGATTGTGGAAGGTGTTCTTACTGTTGCTGTTCGTAGCCGGGGCCGGCCTGGCCCACGGCGTCACTGCGATCGACTGCGGCCGCCTGCTCGACGTCCGGACCGGGCAGTTGCTGCATGACCAGGTCATTCTCGTAGAGCAGGACCGGATGATCGCGGTCGGTGGGCAGGCGCTGCTGGAGCAAGCCGATACAATCATCAAGCTGGGCGGTGATTACACCGTTCTGCCCGGCTTGATCGATGCCCACGTTCACCCATTGATCTTTGGCGACGACTACCAGGTGAATCATCTGAAGCTGTCCTCTGCGGCCAAGGCGCTGCACGGCCTGCACGCGGTGCAGGGCTGGCTGCGCGAGGGCTGGACCACGATTCAGATCGCCGGCGATGCCGATGTCGAGTACGCACCTTTTGACATTCGGGATGCCATCGACGCCGGCCTGTTCATCGGACCGCGCATCCTGGGCGCCGGCCACTACCTGTCTGCGACCGGCGGCGGTGGCGACATTAATTTCCTCGGCCCCGAACAACAGGTCATCGCCGATGGACTGATCGTCGACGGACCGGCGCAAATGCGCAAGGCGGTCAGGCGGGAAATCAAATACGGCAGCGACTGGATCAAGCTGCTGGTGACCGGTGCCTATATGTCGGCCGGCGACAATCCCCAGGCGGTGCATTTCAGCGACGCCGAATTGCGCGTCGCTTTCGAGGAAGCGGAAAATCGCGGCCTGCCGGTCATGGTTCATGCACATGCCGCGGCCGGCATCAAGAAAGCCGTTCGAATGGGCGCGCGTTCGATTGAACATGGCTCATTTCTCGACGACGAGGCGATCGAGCTGATGCTGGCCGAAGGTACCTGGCTGGTGCCAACGCTGGCCGTAGGCCGCTACCTGACCGAACAGCAAGGTTACAGTGATGCCATGTCCAAGGCCGTGGCGCTTCATGAACGATACGACGAACGGAACCGGGCCATGCTCAGAAAAGCCATCACACGCGGTGTCCGGATCGCGGTCGGATCCGACAACGTCGGTTTTCCGCCGTATTTTGCGGCGCGTGAATTCGAGGAATTGACGCGGCTGGGCATGTCGCCGATGCAGGCGATCCAGGCCGGCACACGGGGCAATGCCGAACTGCTGATGAAAGAACATGAAATCGGCAGCATCGAGGCCGGCAAATATGCCGATATCATCGCCGTCAAAGGAAATCCGCTGGACGATATTTCGAAAATGAAAGAGCTGGTCTTCGTCATGCGGAGCGGGCAGGTCATTCGGTCCGATTGAGGCCCGGTGCCGCAGGCCGAAGAACGTTGAAGGCGCTGCGCCGCGGTGAATGGAATCAGTGCATCACTGGCTCTTCCGGCGCCGGCGATGAACGATTTTTGCATCAGGCCTTGTATGCAATGCCGTGTCCATGCCAATGGAGGAGCCGAATCCCATGACCCTGGCAATCATCATCGTCACCGCGTTGGTCTCGTTCGCGGCCTGGCAAAATCCGCGGCTT
Organism: Wenzhouxiangellaceae bacterium; assembly: GCA_032251235.1. Taxonomy (GTDB): domain Bacteria; phylum Pseudomonadota; class Gammaproteobacteria; order Xanthomonadales; family Wenzhouxiangellaceae. The sequence continues at coordinate 5,955 of JAVVET010000092.1, read as the reverse complement.
CTCGACGCGTTGATGCTCCGGCCGTCACGGGTCTGGCGCGGCGAGCTTTGGCGGTTGATCGGCCACGGCCTGATCCACGCCGACCCCCAGCACCTGATGTTCAACATGATCACGCTGTTCTTCTTCGGCACGGTCATGGAAAACATTCTTTTCGAGCGCATCGGCGCGGTCGGTTTTCTGCTGTTCTACCTGTCGGCGCTGGTGCTGTCGGCGCTGCCCGATGTCATCGGCCGCCGCGACGACTCGAGCTACGCCAGCCTGGGCGCTTCCGGGGCGGTCGCGGCGATGCTGTTCGCCTATATCCTGATCGATCCCTGGGCCCTGTTGTTCGTGTTCTTCATCCCGGTGCCGGCCGTGGTCTTTGCCATGGTCTATGTCGGTTATTCGATCTGGGCCCAGCGTCATTCGCCGGGCAATATCAATCATGGCGCCCACTTGTGGGGCGCGGCCTGGGGCGTGATTTTCATGCTGCTGCTGGAGCCGTCGCTGCTGCCCCGATTCCTGTCCAAAATCGCCGGTCTGGAATAAGGCCTTTGGCGCGGATCTCAGCCTGATTTCGAGTTTCGGTTGTTCATCGCCGGCACGCTCAGCATCAGCAAAAAGCCGAACCCGAAAAATACAAGGATGGTGCTCATGCCCCAGCGCTGGCTTTGGGTCGCCGCTGTGACCGTGCCGACCAGCAGCGGGCCGACGAAAGCCGTGGCCTTGCCGGAAAACGTGAACAGCCCAAACATCTGGTTGCGCAGCCGTTCCGGCGCCGCGCGGCCCAGGTACGAGCGGCTGGCGGCCTGCAGCGGGCCGACGAACACGCCCAGCGTCATCGCGAAGCCCCAGAACCAGGCAACGCTGTCGACGACCAGGAGGCCGGCGCCGCAGCTGATCAGGCCAATCAGCGCCAGCAGGATGGTATTGCGCCCGCCGATGAGGTCATCGACCCACGAAAGACCCAGCGCGCCCAGGCCGGCCGTGACGTTGATCGCGATGCCAAAGCGCAGCACTTCGGCCTGGCCCATGCCGAAGGCGCCGGCGGCATACACGCCGCCGAACGCGAACAGCGTCGCCAGGCCGTCGACATATAGCATGCGGGCCACCAGGAAACGCAGGATGTCGCCGTATTTTCCAAGCTGCGCCAGCGACTGCCCGAGCTGGCCCAGGCCGGCGCGAACGGCTTGCCTGAAGCCCAGGCCGGTGGCCGGGCGGTCCGGGGTGAAAAAGAACAGCGGCAGCGCGAACGCCAGGTACCAGACCGCGACCAGGACGAAGGTGGCGCGTATGTGTTCGGCCTGTTCCCGATCCAGGTCCAGCCCGAATAGCGGGACGTCGGCCTGGACGAAGCCGAACAGGGCCACCAGCAGGCAGGCTACGCCGCCGGCATAACCCAGCCCCCAGCCCCAGCCGGACCAGCGTCCAATGCGTTGGTGCCCGACCAGGTCGGGCAGCATGGTGTTGTAGAACACGAACGCGAACTCGGCCCCGGCGATCCCCAGCCCGACCCAGATTGCGGCCCACCAGAAATCGTCGATGTCAGGGCGAACGAACCACAACATGGCGCTGGCGGTCACGCACAGCAGCGTGAAAAAGACCAGCCACGGCTTGCGCCGCCCGCTGCGGTCGGCGATTGCGCCCAGAACGGGTGCGAGCAGGGCCACGGCAATGCCGGCGGTGCCGACGATGTTGCCCCAGTATTCGGTGCCGGCAATCTCGTCGCCAACCACCGACTGGCTGAAGTAACGGGCAAATACGAAGGTCAGGATGACCGTGGAAAAAGCGCTGTTGGCCCAGTCGTAGAAAGCCCAGGCCCACATCGCTTTCGGCCCGGCGCGTGGCGCGGAACTGCCGCTTTGATGGTCTGGCTGCATAGGCAACCCGGGGCCGCGGTCGAAAAACGACCGATGGCGACCAGTTTAATCCGAACGCGCCGGAAATGCCTTCAGGCCAGCGGATGCCGAAGCCTGTCGGAAAGGCTTCAGCCGGTGCTCAACGGCACCGGGACCAAAGACATTGCCGGATCAACGGGTGCCTCATGCCGGATCGATCCACGCTTGTGTCAGCGTTCGATATTGTCCGGGTCGATTTCCAGGTCAGGGAAACGGGCCCGGAAGCGCCGCTCGCTTTCGGCCTTCAGCCGTTGGCCTTCGGCGATTTGCCGCGTGCCCTGTTCGACCTCTTCGGTGCCCTTTTCCAGTTCCTTTTCAGCCTTGTCGATGCGATTTTGGCCGCGCTCGACCTTTTTCCTGCCGGTCTCGATCAGCTCGTCGCCGCGCTCCCAGTCTTTGGCAAGTTGCCGCTTGATCTCCGATTGGCGCTGCTGCTGGTCGGAGTGCTGGCGCATGGCGTCAGCCAACGTTGGTTCGGCCGGCTGTGTGGCGCAGCCGGCTAGCAGCCCCAATGCAGCAGCAAACGTCGCAAGTCGCACCGTTGAAAAATGATGGGTCATATGCCGTCTCCGCGTTGAATGCAGCTGCATAGCTTATCAATCTGGAGTGAACAGCCATGAAAGACCCGCTGTGGAACAACGGCGATTTCCCGAGCAGCCAGACCAATGGTGTCGAAGGCATTTGCCGGCAAACGGCGCCCGGGTTCGATATGCTTGTGGGCGAGGCCTGTTGGCGCTTGACTTCCTGTTGTCGGGGATGCATTCGGATGAGCCAGTCGAATTCCGCTTTTTCCATGTTCCAGGCGATCGCGCGCTACACCGGCATGACTGCGCTGATTCCGGCCGGCATGGGCATATTGTCGCTGCCGGTGGCCTTGTGGTTTGGTGAAATGCAGGCCGTCGTGGCCTTTGTGCTGATGATCGTGGCCTCGGCGGTGGTCGCCGGCATGTTGTTCTCCTGTGGTATCAAGCGGGTTTTATATAATCATTACCAGATCTTCTGGATTGTTTCCTTTTCCTGGTTAGTCATCAGCCTGCTTGGCAGCATCCCATATCTGTATCTGGGCTGGATATCCGATGCCGCTCTGGCGCAGGCGCAGTTCGGGGCGTTTTCCAATGCGCTGTTCGAATCGGTTTCCGGTTTTACCAGCACCGGCCTGACCATGGTTGGCGGACATGAAAGCGGGCTGGACCACAGCCTGCAATGGTGGCGAAGCTTCAGCCAGTGGATCGGCGGCATCGGCATCATCGTCGCCGTTATCATCTTCATTCATTCGCACCGAAGCTCGCGCATGTTGGTGCACGTGGAGCTCGGCGCAGTGATTCCGCGCCAGAGCGTGCGTCGAACGGCGTTTATCGTATGGGGCATATACACCGTTTACACAGTCTTGATCGTCGGCCTGCTGCTGATGTCGGACATGACGCCGTGGCAGGCGATCAACTACGGCTTGAGCTCGATTTCCACCGGCGGATTCGGCGTCACCGACAACAGCATGGCCGACTTCGGCGCCACCGCAAAGCTGATAGTGATGCTGTCGATGTTGCTCGGCGCGCTGAGCTTTGCCGTGCACCAGCTGTTGTTTCGGGGCAAATTCAAATCCATGGCCTGCAACGAGCAACTGCAGTGGTTCGTCATGCTGCTGGCCGCATTGCTTGCGCTGCTGGCGTTGAGCAATGCGGTTACGCGGGCCGAGATTTCGTTATTGGACCTGGCCTTTCAGGCGGTCACCTCGCTGGCCACTGCAGGCTTGAGCATCGGCGATCTGTCGCTGTGGCCGCAAACGCTGTTGATGCTGATGATCGCGGCCATGGTGATCGGCGGCTGCGAGGGCTCGACGGTCGGCGGCATCAAGGTTTCTCGGACCCGCCAGCTGCTGCTGCAACTGGCTCATCTGCTGCGCCAACTGCGCGACGAGCCGGAAAAAATCACCGATGCCAAAGTGATCCGCGGCCAAATGGAATACACCAATCGCATGCTGCAGGCGTTTTTGCTGGCCATGCTCTGGATGGTCACGCTGATGCTCGGCGTGTTCGCGCTGGCATTCGTCGTCGAGGCGCCGCTGGGCCAGATCATTTTCGAAGCGGTTTCTGCGCTCGGCTGCGTCGGCCTGTCGGTCGGTATCACCGGGCCGGAAATGGGCGAGGTCGGCAAAGCCATCCTGATCGGGCTGATGTGGCTGGGCCGGCTCGAGATCATTCCGATTCTGGCGATCGTGCTGGCGCCGTTCTATACCCAAACCGCGCAGCGTCGGCGCGCCGGCGAAAGCGATTGAGATCGATCGGCAATCCCGGGAAATTCTCGGCCGGGCCGCATTTTTCCGCGCGGTTGCGGCGCTGACTTTCCGATCGCCCGATGCACCGAAACGGGCCGTGGACGCACCCCGCCTTCACCTCCGGCCGACGCAGCGCCGGACAGGCTGCTAGGCAGCTTCGGTGCTGCGCTCGAGGATCTGTTCGACCCGGTTTTGCACTTCCTGAACTTCGGGGGCGACTTCCGGAAACACCTCCATCATGCGCCGCAGCAGCGCCAGGGCATCCTGCCGGTCGCTTTCGCTGGGCAGCAATCGCGGCAGGGCTTCCAGTGCCGCCTGTTCGTCGACGGCGACCATGAAAGCGGCCTCCTTGGCCTCGGTGATGAACTGCTCGCGGTCGAGATCCTCGAAGCGCGGGTGCTTCATCCAGACCTCGCGGGCGGCGGCAAAAGCGCTGGCATCGACGCCCCGGCCGGCCTTGATCGCCGAATAGACGACCCGGAAGATGGCGTCGGTGAACGAGCCTTCGCGCTCCCGGGCCGCGATTGCGCGCAGTTTCAGATCGCAAAGCTGGTCCAGCACCCGGCGCTGGCTGGCCGCCGGCTTGCGCGAATCGCTGTGCGTGGCCGATTCGCCGGCCAGCGCCTGGATCAGTGGATGGGTCCAGATCGCCTTGAACAGGCGCTCGATGGCCAGGTCGCGTTGGTCGGTGACCTGTTCGATTGATCGCTGGGCAGTCTCGACAACAGCTTTTTCAATTTTCCGCAGACCGTTGTCGGCGGGTGCTTCGGCGCGATGCTCGCGCACCGCATCGGCCGCGGCCTTGACCCCGGCCATGAACGGATTGGCATCGGAAAACATCGTGTAGCGCAGGCGCTGCGAGTGCATCATGCGCTGCATTTCGGCGCCACCGGCATTGGCGAACATCTTCACCCAGGGTGCGGCAAAAGTCGAATAGAGGCCTTCGTTGATTTCCGAAAACCGGGCCACGGCCCGAAACGGCTCTTCATCGGCGCGGCCATCATCGTAGGCGCGGATATCGTCGAGCGTGCGCTGCTCGAAGTGCATGGTGTAGGTTTCGCAGGCGATGTCGTGTTCGTTCTCGGTATGCACCTCGTCGATGACCATCTCGAACAGCCCCGGCGGCAGGGTGTCGATCAGGTCCAGCGAGTTGACCAGCGTGTTGTGCTCGCGGGCCGCAACCTTGCCGGACACGAAAATACCCAGGTGTCCGACATCCGGGTGCACGGTGTAGACGATGGTCTGCTCGTTGGCGCGAATTTCCTGGACATCGGCATACAGGTCCAGGATCCAGTTCAGCGCCTGCGGCGGCGGCGTGATGTTGTCGCCTTCGCTGGCGATGACGACAATTGGGGCGCGGATCGCACGCAGATCGATTGGCGAGCCGTCGTCGGCCAGGATCCGGCCCTGGGTCAGCTTGTTGCCGATGAACAGTTCCGAGGTCAGCTCGACGATTTCCTCGCGCGAGAGCAGGAAGTAGCCGCCCCACCAGCGCTCGAAGTCAAGATATCGATCGGCTTCGGTATCGATGTTGGCGTACAGCCCGTAGGGCTTGCCGATCATCGAATTGGCCGGGTTCAGGTTCTCGAAGTTCGAAACCAGGTTGGCGCCGTCGAAGTTGCCGGCGCCCAGATCGGCGGTCATCGCCGAGATCCAGTTGCCGCCGGTCAGACCGCCCAGGTAGCGCATCGGGTTCTTGCCCTCAAGCCCGGCCCAGTACGACAGCGGCGCGCCGGCGATGCCGACCATCGAGGCCAGTTCCGGCGCGTGGGCCGACAGCATCATGATGGCCCAGCCGGCCTGGCA
>JAVVET010000091.1:0-9526 GCA_032251235.1 Wenzhouxiangellaceae bacterium | reverse complement strand
CGTTCATCTATTCCGACCTGATGGTGCCGCCGCTGGTCAAGGTCAACGCCCGCTATTACGGCTGGAAGGTCGCGCTGTTCATCGCCGGCATCATGTACGTCAGCATCGTCGCCACCGCGCTGTTGCTCGACACCGGCTTCGGCCTGCTCGGCATGCGCCCGGAAACCGCGGCAGGCAAGGTCATGGAGCAGCAGTTCGCGATCGACTACACGTTCTTTTTCAACATCGGGTTCGTACTGATTGCCGCCGGTCTGATCGCGCTGCACCGCCGCCACCTGGCCGCCGGCGAACACGGTGGCCACGACCATGATGAGGATGGCGGCATCGACATCCAGAAAACCGTCGCCTGGCTGGCAATCTTCGTGCTGGCGACCGGGATGGCCGCTTTCGCTTTGACAAACTGAGCAGCGCATCGGGCGAGCACTTGTAGCTGTTGGGCGGTGATCGGCCGAGCGTATTCGGCGGCCGAGCGCTGCGCCAATCGCATCAGGAAAATAATCGGAATGCACGATAGGCGGCTGCCTGCGCGAAGTCTGTGCACGGCCCGCCGGTTCCTGCCCGGCCCCGGTTGGGGTCTTCTGCCGAAACGCGCCGCAAACCCGCACCATTGGATATAGTGATCACCGATCTTTCCCCGACAGGCATTTTATGGAAAACGAAAACCGATTCACCGGCGCTACGGTCATCATCACCGGCGCCTCCCAGGGCGTGGGCGCGGCCACGGCGCGGGCATTTGCCAGGCGTGGCGCGAAGCTGGTGCTGATTGCGCGTGGCGAGCAAAAACTCGACGAACTGGCCGCCGAGCTCGACCTGGGCGATCGGGTGATGGTGGCACCACTCGATGTCAGCGACATCGAGGGCTTCGAGGCTGTGCTGACCGCGGCGGCCGAGCGCTTCGGTTCGGTCGATATCCTGGTCAACAACGCCGGGTTTCATGCGCGCGGGCTGGTCGAGTGGCTGGACGCCGACGACATCGGCCAGATGGTGGACGTGAACCTCAAGGCGCCGCTGATGGCCTCGCGGCTGATGCTGCCGTATCTGCGCCGGGCGCTGCGAGAGAACAGGCCGGCGGCGATCGTCAACGTGGCCTCGCTGGCCGGACGCACACCGGTGCCGGGCTCGGCGGTGTATTCGGCGACCAAGTTCGGGCTGCGTGCGTTCGGCCTGGCGCTGGCCGAGGAATTGCGGGGTTCGGGTATCAAGATCGCCAGCGTGTCGCCGGGGCCCATCGATACCGGCTTCATCATGGACGACATCGACACCGTCACCGATTTGACCTTCTCGCAGCCGATCAGCAGCGCCGAACAGGTCGCCGAAGCCATCGTCGGGCTGGTCGACAACAACAAGCTCGACCTGCCGATGCCGGCGATCAGCGGCTACCTGACCACAATCAGCTACCTGTTCCCGCGCATCGGCCGGGCGCTAAGGCCCATGCTGGAAAAGAAGGGACGGCGCACCAAGCAGCGTCTGAAGAAGGAGCGTGGGCAGGATTGACTGACAAGCGGTCCGGCGGCGCATTTTTTCGCGACCGGAGGGTCGCTCCGACGGGGGCTGTGGGCGCAGTCGCGTGACCTTTCGCGACCGGAGGGTCACCACAACAAAATGATCAGGGCTCAAGGAGGCTAAAAAAAACCTGCACGGGCTTGACGATCAATCTCGCGCTCGTCAACATCCCTTTTCCTCCGCCTGCCCTTCGGCACCGAATTCACGCTGCGCTTGTCCGGGCCCCGCAAAATCCACGAAAGTCGCAGGACCGGCCAGCCTACTTTTTGCGGATGTGGGCCAGGATGCCTTCGAGTTCGTCGATGCTGGTGTAGCGGATGGTCATCTGGCCCTTGCCCGAAGCGGTGTGCTTGAAGGCCACCGGGGCGCACAGCACTTCGGTCAGTTCCTGCTCCAAACGGTTGATGTCGGGGTCCTTGATCGTGGCGGACTTTTTTTCGGGCGGGCCGGCCTTGAGGCGCTTGACCAGCGCTTCGGTCTGGCGCACCGAAAGCTCCAGGTTGACGACCTGGCGCGCGGCGTCGACCTGGGCGTTGCCCGACAGCGCCAGCAGCGCGCGGGCGTGGCCCATGTCGAGCTTGCGCGCGTCGACCAGTTCGCGCACTTTCGGTTCGAGTTCGCGCAGGCGCAGCAGGTTGGTGACCGCCGTGCGCGAGCGCCCGACGTTGCTTGCGGCCTGTTCGTGGGTGAGCTCGAATTCCTCGATCAGCCGGGCCAGCGCGCCGGCTTCTTCCATCGGGTTGAGGTTTTCGCGCTGGATGTTTTCGATCAGCGCCATGGCCAGCGTGGCCTCGTCGGTCACATCGCGGATGATGGCCGGAATTTCGCTTAAACCGGCCTTTTGCGCGGCCCGCCAGCGGCGTTCGCCGGCGATCAGTTCAAAGCCCTTGCCGGCGCCCAGTGAGCGCACGACCACCGGCTGGACCACGCCTTGGGCCCTGATCGAGTTGGCCAGTTCTTCGAGGCGGTCCGGGTCCATGCCGGTGCGCGGCTGGTACTGGCCCGGCTGGATCTGGTCCAGCGAGAGCTTGCGCAGCCGGTCTTCGGCCGGTCCGCTTGCAGACGAGGATTCCTGCGTCGACCGGGCTTTCCCCAGCAGCGCGTTCAGATTCCTGCCCAACGGCGCTTTTTTGCGGGTCGCCATGTCAGATCCTCATTCGGCGTACGTATTCGCCGGCCAGTCCACGGTAGGCCAGCGCCCCGCGCGATTGCGGGTCATAAGTCAGGACCGATTCGCCGTAGCTGGGCGATTCGGCCACGCGCACGTTGCGCGGCACGATGGTGTTGTAGAGTTTGTCGCCAAAATTTTCCGAAAGCTGGCGCGAGACGGCGCCGGACAAATTGTTGCGTAGATCATACATGGTACGCACCAGGCCCTCGATTTCCAGGTCCGGGTTGACCGAGTCCTGGATTTGTTCGATGGTGCCGACCAGCGCGGTCAGGCCCTCGAGCGCATAGTACTCGCACTGCATCGGGATCAGCACCCGGTCGGCCGCCGTCAGCGCGTTGAGCGTGAGCACGTTGAGCGCCGGCGGGCAATCGATGACGATGTCGTCATACCGTCCACGCACCAGTGCCAGCGCGTCGCGCAGCACCCCGGCACGGTCATCGCGCTCCATCAGTGCCACCTCGGCGACGGTCAAATCGCCGTTGGCCGGCGCGATGTCGAGGGCCGCCGTCAACGGACGCACGCAGACTTCCTCGATGCTGGCCTGGCCGATCAGCACCTCGCACATCGTGAACTGGCCGTCGGCAATTTCGATGCCCAGGCCGGTCGAGCAGTTGCCCTGCGGGTCCATATCCACCAACAGCACCTTGCGCCGCAGTTCGGCCAGTCCGGCCGCCAGGTTCAGTGCTGTCGTGGTCTTGCCGACGCCGCCTTTTTGATTGGCGATGGCGACGGTGCGCGTTTGCTTGCTCAATCCGAATCTCCCAGGGTAACGATGGCCAGGCAGCGCTCGGCGCGTTGCCCCGGCCAGCGTAACGGCTCAATCCGGACATTGTAAGCATCCGGCACGCCGCTGCGCTCGGATTCCTCCAGTTGCGCCTTCATCGCCAGCAATCGTCCGCCCCGGGCCAGCCACGGCGCCAGCCAGTCGACCAGGCGCGGCAGCGGCGCCAGTGCGCGCGCGATGACGTCGCAGGCACCCGGCGCCGGCGCAAGCTGTTCCAGCCGGGCATGCACCGGCTCGATGTTGTCCAGGCTCAGGGTTCGCTGAATATGACGCAGGAAGCGCACCTTCTTGCCGTTGCTGTCGATCAGCATGAAATGACGCCCCGGCTCGGCAATCGCCAGCGGCACGCCGGGCAGCCCGGCCCCGGTGCCGACGTCGAGCACCCGATCGGCTTGCACAAAGGGCCGGATGCTCAGGCTGTCGATGAGGTGCCGGTCGACCATTTCCAGCGGCTCGGTCACCGCGGTCAGGTTATAGGCCCGGCTCCAGCGCACCAGCTCGTGCAGGTAATCGAGCATGGCCTGGCGTCGATCCGGCGCCAGCGACTGTTCCAGCGCATCCAGGCCCGCGGCCAGCGCGATGCCGGCCTGGCGCCATTGCTCGGCCGAGCCGGCAGGCGCCCGGCTTGCGTTCGATTCGATGTCGGAATGTCCTGGCAAGTTGTCGGCCCGCGCGAAACCAGTCGGAATTATGACTGCCCGCGAGAGGGTGCGCTACAGTAGCGTCCATGAAAAAGTGGCTGTTGATCATTATCGTGTTGCTGGTCTGCCTGGGCGGCCTGGCGCTGCCGGCGGCAATCGGCTGGTGGATCGAGGACCGGGCCACCCAGGCGGTTGCCGAGAACCGGCCCGAAGCCGACCTGGAATGGCACCGCGGCTGGTTTCGATCGAACGCAAAAATTCGTAGCGACGAGGTCGACCTGGACCTGCAGTTTCGGCATTTTTCGATGCAGCCGCCCGGCTGGCTGGCGGTCAATGGCCGAGCATTGCTGCGCGAACCGCTGGCCAGCGTTGATTTCAGCGCCCACCTGGACCCGACCGGCGATACCGTGCTCAACGCCAGCGCGCCGTCGCTGGAAGTGCCCGGCGACGTGGCCTGGCATTACCGGCGACCCGAAATCGATCTGAACATCAAGCGCGACAGCGGCATCGACCTGTCCGGCCGGGCCGAACGCCTGTTCATTCTCGACGCCGTCGGCAACCGCCTGGTGCTCGACCGGCCCGACCTCGCGGCCGAGTGGCACGAAATTTCCGGGCCAGGCAGCCCGGCATCGGACCGCGGCGAATCGAACGCCATTCAAACCGGGGCCCGGGTGCAGTTGACGATCCGCGCCTCGCGGCCGGACCAGCCCGCCAGCCGCCTGGACCTGGCAATCACCAACATCGACCCGGCGACCCTCGAACAACTGCTGGCTGCACTGCGACAAATCGGCACGTCGCAGGCCGGCAGCGCTGCAGCCGGCCTCGGCGCGATTGGCGCGGCCAGTGCATGGCAGCAGCTGGCGGCAAAAGGCATCCAAATTCGCGTCACCGGGCTGGAACTGGACGGGCAATTGATGCTGTCGGGCGCATTTTTGCCACAAACCAACCGGCTGGAGATCAGCGGCGAAGGCGCCGAATCGACATTGCTCGACTGGTGGGCGATCGTGCTGGGCCTGACCCGCCGGCTGCCGCCGGAGCAGGCGCGACAGATGGCGCGCATCGCGCTCGACGAACTTTCGGCCGGCCGGGAGTCGGCCATCGAGCGCGACCGCCGGCGAAATCACATCATGATCGATTTCGATACCGCGGTCAGTCGATAAAATCGGCCAACGGCCTCGCGGCCTGCCCTATACTCAATGAGGGTTCCATTGCGGCCCGGGAGGCCGGTTTCGATGCATACCATTCACCAGATACTCGATCAGAAAGGTCGCGACATTCACTCGGTGGCCCCCGAGGCGACCGTCTTTGACGCCATCCACCGCATGGCCGAACTTGGCATCGGCGCGCTGCTGGTGATGCACGACGGCGAACCTGTCGGCATGATCTCGGAACGCGACTACGCGCGCAAGGTCATCCTCGAAGGAAAGCGATCGCGCGATACCAAAGTGGAGGACATCATGGCCACGCCGCTGGTAACGATCGACGGCCGCGCCACCGCCGATGCCGGCCTGGCCTTGATGACCAAGAAGCGCTTCCGGCATCTGCCTGTGGTCGACGACGGCGTATTGACCGGCATGGTCTCGATCGGCGACCTGGTCAACGCCGTCATCGACGACCAGCAGCATTTGATCGACCAGCTTGCGCGCTACGTGACCAGCTAACGACTCGATTCGGCACCGGTTTGATCGTGTCGGCCAGATCCAATCAAAGCCGTCGTCTGCGGACTACCGTTGAAAATTCTTGCGGTTCGTCGATGCTGCCTGCACTGATTTTGCGCTACACTGCGAATTAGATGAACCTGATGCACGCCATTCGCAGATATGCCAGCCCGCTGGCGCGGCTCAATGCCGCGCTGTTCGTGTTGATGTGGCTGTCGATCATCGCCGCGCCCTGCGTGATGGCAATGCAGGTCGACGAGCTTGCCCAGGACCACGATTGCCCGCATTGCCCGCCGACGCCGTGCCAGGACATGCGGGCCACCGACTGCGACGAATTCAGCGGGCTCGACAAGCAGCGCCCGGCCGACCCGACCCAGACGGTCACGCTGGCCGCACCGGCGCCGTTCGCCATGGTCTTCGACCCACGCGCGAGCGCCGCTGCACAGCACCCCATCGCGGCCCTGCCACCGAGCCGTGCCGGACCCAGACCTCATTTGATCCACGCCCAGTTCAACGAATAGTTCGTACTCCCGCTTCCTGAAGTTGCGCCCGGCCGCCCGTGGTCATGGCGCGTGCACCTTTTTGCACGGAGTAAGAACATGCCCAAGCTACAAGCATCAATCGCAGCGCTGCTGACGGCAGGCTGGATCTGTCTGTCTCCGGCGCTGGCCCAGACCGGCCCGCTGACGCTCGCCGACGCCGTCGCGCTGGCCAAAGCCGCCGACGAGCCCGACCTGGCGCGTTTCGAGCAGCGCGCCCGGGCGCTGGAAAACGAAGCGATTGCAGATGCCCAGTTGCCCGACCCCATGGTCACCGGCCAGGTTGCCAACGTGCCCACCGATTCGTTCGAGTTCGACGAGGACGGCATGACCCAGGCGCTGCGCATCGGGCTGCGCCAGGAGTTTCCGGCCGGGCGCACGCTGGCCTTGCGCGGCCGGCAGCGCAGTACCGAGTCGTCGATCGCACGCGCCCAGCGGCAGCTCGCGCTGCGCAAGATCGAGCTTGCAGTGCGAAACGCCTGGCTGGAACTGGCCTGGCATGAACGCGCCCAGGCCATCGTCGGTCGCAGCCGCAACGCCGTCGAGCAACAGATTGGATCATTGACTTCTCGCTTTGCCAGCGGCGGGATGCACGCCCAGAACATGCTGCGCGCCGAACTCGAGCTGGCGTTGCTGGATGACGAGTTGACCGAGCACCGGCGCCGGGGCGACTCGGCGCGCGCAGCACTTGCACGCTATATCGGCAACGCCGCGTTCCGTTCGCTTCCGCCCGGATTGCCGAAGCTGCCCGAACCGGCGCCCCTGGCCGCTCTGGAAGCCCGCCTGGTCGAGCACCCGGCCGCAGTTGCCGACAGGATGCGCATCGATTCGGCCGAATTCGGGGTTGCCATTGCAGAACAGGCCTACAAGCCGAAATTCGCGCTCGAGGGCGGCTACGGTTTTCGTACCGACCGGGCCGACCTGGCGAGCATCGGCGTGACCCTTTCAGTGCCGCTTTTCACCAACAAGCGACAGGACCGCCGACACGTCGCGGCCGTGCAGCAGATGAGCGCGGCCGAGTTCGATCGCCAGGCGCTGCTGCTGGACCTCAAGCGCCAGTTGCAGCAGGAACTGGTCGACTGGCAGCGGCTCCAGGAACGCCTGGCGCTTTATTCGGGAACCATCGGCGAACGCGCGCGCCAGACCGCCGAGGCAGCCGTGTCGACCTACGCCAACCGCCAGACCGATTTCGCCGAGCTGATCCGCGACCAGCTGGCCGAAATCCGGATCCAGCTCAAGCGTGCCGAACTGGAAACCGAGGCCGCCAAATCCTGGGCCCGCCTCAACTATCTTGTGGGAGACCCGTCATGAATTCATCCAGATGGATTGTCATCGCGATCGCCGCCGCGATCATTGGATTCGGTAGCGCGTGGTGGATTTTCAGTCGGGACGGTGACGCGGCCGATACGGCCGGCGAATCGGCTTCGGGCGAGCGCGAGATCCTGTACTGGGTCGCGCCCATGGATCCGAACTACCGCCGCGATGAACCCGGCAAGTCGCCGATGGGCATGGAGCTGGTGCCGGTCTACGCCGGCGGCGAAGACGGGGCTTCGGATACACCATCGATCCGCATCGACCCGGCAGTGATCAACAACATCGGCGTGCAGACCGCCGAGGTGCAAAGCGGCACGCTGGCCCGTCGCGTCGACACGGTAGGTTTCGTCACGCCCGACGCTGATCGTGTGGTGCATGTGCATGTGCGCACTGAAGGCTGGATCGAGCGCCTGGAAGCCGACAACGAGGGCGAGCCGGTGACGCGCGGCGAGGTGCTGTTCGATATCTATTCCCCGGCCCTGGTCAGCGCCCAGGACGAATACCTGCAGGCCCGGCGCATCGGGCAGCCGGCGCTGGTCAACGCTTCCAGGCAGCGCCTGTTTTCGCTGGGCATGTCGGCCGACCAGGTCGACCGGCTGGAACGAAGCGGAGAAGTGCAACAGCGCTTTTCGGTGCGCTCGCCGCAGGATGGCTATGTCATGGAACTCAATGTGCGCGAGGGCATGTTCGTCCAGCCCGGCACCACCATCATGAGCCTGGCCGACCTGTCCGAAATCTGGGTCGACGTCGATGTATTCGAGCAGCAGATCGGCTGGGTAGCGCCGGGCCAGCGTGCCAGCATGCAGCTTCCGTTCGCGCCGCAACGTATCTGGCGCGGCGAAGTCGACTACGTCTACCCGACGATACGGCCCGAAAGCCGCACCGCCCGGGTGAGGCTGACCTTCGACAACCCGGACCTGCAACTCAAGCCCAACATGTACGCCACGGTCGTCATCGAGGTCGAGCCGCGCGACAACGTGGTTCACGTGCCCACCCAGGCGGTCATCCGGACCGGTCGCCAGGAACGCGTGATACTGGCGCTGGGCGAAGGTCGTTTCCGTCCGGCTGAAGTCCGGACCGGGCTGGAAAGCGACGGCCGCACCGAAATCGTCGAGGGTCTGTCCGCAGGCGAACGCATCGTCGTCTCCAGCCAGTTCCTGATCGACTCGGAAGCCAGCATGGACGCCTCGCTGCTGCGCATGCTGGGCGATGCACCTTCGTCCGGGCAGGACCACGCCGGCCAAGACATGGGCGAGATCGACCATTCCGCTGGTGACATGGAGCAAGGCGCCCCCACCCCGGCCCTCCGCCACGAGCAAGAGGAGGGCCAGATGGATCATTCCGCGCACGACATGAGCAGAATGGATCACGGCGGAGATGCGTCATGATCGAGAATCTCATCCGCTGGTCGATTGCCAACCGGTTCCTGGTATTGATGCTGGCAGCACTTGTGGCCGGCTGGGGCGTGATCTCGATGCTGCGTACGCCGCTGGATGCGATCCCGGACCTGTCGGACGTGCAGGTCATCGTCAAGTCCAGCTATCCCGGTCAGGCGCCGCAGGTCGTCGAGGACCAGGTCACCTACCCGCTGACCACGGCCATGCTGGCCGTCCCGGGTGCCGTAACCGTGCGCGGCTATTCGTTTTTCAATGATTCGTTTGTCTATATCATTTTTGAGGACGGTACCGACCTGTACTGGGCGCGTTCTCGCGTTCTGGAATATCTGAGCCAGGTCACGCCGACTCTGCCGGAGGGCGTACGCACCGCACTGGGTCCGGATGCGACCGGTGTTGGCTGGGTCTATCAGTACGCCCTGGTGGACCGCACCGGGCGTCATGATTTGGGCGACCTGCGATCACTGCAGGACTGGTTCCTTAAATTCGAACTGCAGACCGTTGAAGGCGTTTCCGAAGTCG
>JAVVET010000090.1:0-9784 GCA_032251235.1 Wenzhouxiangellaceae bacterium | reverse complement strand
GTAAAGCGCGACAGGAAGCAGCCGGCGGTGATCGAGCCGGCCGGCATGCCGCCGACGTTCTTCATGTCGGCGAATGGCGATTCAATCTGTTGCTGGTAGTCGTTCCACAGCGGCAGCCGCCATGCGCGGTCGGCCGACTCGGTGCCGGCGCCCAGCAGTTCGCCGGCCAGTTCGTCGTCGTTGGTCATCACGGCGCTCGCGTGATGGCCCAGCGCCACGACGCATGCGCCGGTCAGCGTCGCGATGTCGACCATCACCGCCGGCTTCGATTCGCGCGCCGTCCAGGTCAGCGCGTCGGCCAGGATCATGCGGCCTTCGGCGTCGGTGTTGTGGACTTCCACCGTCTTGCCGGACATGGTTTCGATGATGTCGCCCGGGCGATAGGCGTTGCCGTCGGGCATGTTCTCGACCGCGACGACGATCGCGTCGACGTTGATCGGCAACTTCAGTCGCGCGATCGACTCGATGACCCCGATGGCGGTTGCCGCGCCGCACATGTCGAACTTCATCTGCTCCATCATTTCACGCGGCTTGATCGAGATGCCGCCGGTATCGAAGGTCACACCCTTGCCGACCAGCGCGGCCGGGGCCTGGTCGGCCTCGCCGCCGCGCCAGCGCACGCGGATCAGTCGCGGGCGGTTGGCGCTGCCCCGGGCAACCGCGAGCAGCGAGCGCATGCCGAGCTTTTCCATCTGGCTGTCGTCGAGCACTTCGACCTCCAGCCCTTCGATTTCTCCGGCCAGCTCGGTTGCGACATCGGCTATGTATGCCGGTGTGCAGATGTTGGGCGGCAGGTCGCCGAGCAGGCGGCAGCGACGAATCCCGGCGGCAATGCCGGTGGCGGTCTTCAGGGCTTCGTCGACACCTTCGGCCGCCGGGAACGCAACCCGGTCGGTCGCGGGTGCGGCATCGGGATCGGCCTTCTTGGTGGCCGAGTAGATGTAGTCGGCGTGGTCCAGCGCGAGCGCGGCCTGGGTCGTCTTCCACGCCAGGTCGCGTCCTTTCAGTTCGGCCAGGCCCAGCAGGCATACCGCGTCGGTGGCCCGCGAGCGCCGCAGCGCCGCGCCTGCGCCCCTTGCCGAGCGCACGAAGGCGGAATCGTCGAACCTGCCCGCCTTGCCCAGTCCGGTCACCAGCAGCCGCCTGGCCTTGATGCCGCGCGGGTGGTGGATCATCAGGGTCTTGCCGGCGCCGAGCGAAAGCTCCCCTTCCTCGGCCATCTCGGTGAGCAGGCTGTCCGTTGCCTTGTCGATTTCGGGTAGTTGCTCACGGGCCGGCCGGTCGGAAAAAACGCCGATGACCAGGCAGCCGGTCTCGATTTCGGTTGCGGCTCGATCGGTTGCCTGGAACTTGATTGTCTGGGTGTCCATGGGTAAATCCTTGGTCTGTATCAATGAATTTGTCTCGCGCGTCGCGTGCCGGGCGCGGCTTGAAAACGCCGCGTGTCAAGCCCGCGAATCGGGCGCTCATGCGCCGTGCATCGGCAATGACTTGAAGATTCCCGGAAGAACTTCCGTCCAGAGTTGGTTTCCGGACCCATCGGCATTGTAACCTTGCCATCCATGAATGGATTGGCCGAACTCACCCGGAACCGCTACAAGCTTGCCGGCTACATTCGCCGGGAAGCGCTTGGCGTGTGCCTCATGGCGCTGGCGGTGCTGATGGCGATTTCGGTGGCGCTCTTCCTGGCCGAAATGCTGGGCGACCTGGCCGACGGCGAACTGCTGCTCTCGACCCTGGCCGAACTCCTGCTGCTTCGGCTTCCCGAGGCGTTGCTGCTGACCGCGCCGCTGGCGCTGGTGGTCGGGTTGCTGATGAGCCTGGGCGAGCTCGCCCAGGGCGAGGAGTTCAGCGTGATGCGTTCGGCCGGCCTGGCGCCGGCAAGGTTGTTGCGCGTGGTGCTGGCGCTGGCCGTGATGTGGGCCGCCGGCCTGCTGCTGGTCAGCGGCTGGGTGGCGCCGTGGGCCGAGCAGCGATCGGCGCGGATTGCCGAACGCATGGCCGACGATCTGCTTCTTGCCAGCATTCGGCCGGGCCAGTTCCAGACCCTGGCCGGCGGAAAGCTGACCGTGTACGTTCGGGCTGCCGATCTCGAAGCGGGACGGCTGGAGGGTCTGTTCGTTCATTTCATCAACGACGACCAGGTCGAGGTGATCGCCGCCGAACGCGGGCGGCTATTCCAGCGGCCCGGAACCGGCGAGAGGGTGCTTTCGCTGCGCGACGGTGTGCACCTGGGACACGTGGCCGCGTCCGGCGGACTGCCGATGCGGCGAATCGCCTTCGAGCGCAACGACATACGGCTGCCGCTGGCCGGCGACGAGTCGCCGGATGATCCGTCGCGCCGACGGTTCCTGCCGGCGTTGTTCGGCGATTCTTCGTCGGCCGCCGGGCTGGAGCTGCAGCGGCGGCTGATGCCCTCGATCACCTGCGCGATCCTGGCGCTGTTCGTACTGCCGATCACGCTGTCGGGCGCGCGCGGCAGGCGTTTCGGGACCGTGCTGGTCGCGGTCGTCGTCTACCTTGTCTACAGCAATACCGCCAACCTGCTGCTGGTGCGTGCGTCACCCGGATCGGGCGCCTGGCCGGGCGTCTGGCCGCTTCATGCGGTGGCCTTGCTGCTGGCAATCATTCCCGTGCTGTCGTGGTGGCGCCGATGGTGATCGGCATTCTCGGGCGTTACCTGGCACGCTCGGTGGCGCGTTCGGTCGTGCTCGTTGCATTGGTGCTTGCAGGTCTTTACCTGAGCGTGGACCTGGTGCGCGAAGCCGGCGACATGACCGCCGGGTACGGTGCCGTGGAAATCCTCATATTCCTGCTGCGTATCGTTCCGGCGCGCCTTTACGACCTGTTTCCGTTCGCGGTTCTGATCGGCGGCATGATCGCCCTCGGGCGCTTTTCGGCCAACAGCGAACTGGTGGCCATGCGCGTCGGCGGCTTTCACCAGCTGCGGATCCTGGGCCATGCGCTGGTGCCGGCGCTGTTGCTGGGACTGGCCGTGATGCTGGCCGGAGAATCTCTGGTGCCCCGGCTCGAGCTGGATGCGCGCATAGACAGGGAGCGCGCGCGCGAAGGCCAGGTCGGCGGGGCGGCCGGCCAGGCGCTCTGGATCCGCGACGGTCGGCTGATGATCCAGGCCGGCATCCTGCTGTGGAATGAGGATGACCAGGTCAGGTTCGGGGATCTGCGAATCTACGTACTCGACGACGTCAACAGCATCGATCGCGTCATTCATGCCTCGGCCGCGCGCCACCAGGCGGGGCGCTGGCTGCTCGAGGGGGTCAATGTCCTGGATGCCCGTACCGCCGCCCGGACGGACAGTGCGACCCGGACCGTCGAACTGGCCTCGGCGCTGGATCCCGAGGTATTCAGGGCCCTGGTCACCCGGCCACGACTGCTGCCGATCCGCGACATCCTGCGCATTCAGTCCTACCTGGAGGCCAATGGCCAGGACGCGACGGCCTATCGCCAGGCATTCTGGCGCCGATTGCTGTACCCGCTGAACATGCTGATGATGTTGCTGTCAGGCGTCGCTGTACTGCTTCGAGCCGGGCGCCGGATTTCCCCGACGCTCGGGGTATTTCTCGGCGTTTCGCTGGGGATCGGCTTCGTCGTGGCCCATCGGCTGGTGCTCGGGCTTGCGCCGGTGCTGCCGATTCCGTTCGGCCTGACCCATCTGCTGCCTGCCGCGGCGTTCGGTCTTTTTGCCCTACTGGCGTTGCGCCGCTGACCGGTATCCCCGACGCGCCGCACGCGAGGCTGTGTTCAGGCGCCGTTCGCCGTTGCCCCGTCGCGGACCAGGCGGGACCTGCTGGCAAGGTCGGGCCAGGCGCATCGGTCGCGGCGCAGCAGCGCCCAGGCGAAACCCACTCCCAGGCTGGCGATCGACGCCATCCCGCCGGCGAACCGCAGCAGGCTTCGTGCAAGCGTGAACGGGCGATCGCCGGGGTCGAGCCGGATCCGCCAGGTTCGCATGCCGAGGGTCTGGCCGATTCGCTGCCAGCTGAGATGGAAGTAGGCGAACGCCAGCAGCAGCAGATAGCACTGGTAGAGCAGGTTGCCGCTGTCGATCCCGCGGTTGCCGACGATCACGATCACGACGGTGCCAAGCATCCAGATCGCGACCAGCGCAAGGCCATCGTAGATCATCGCGCCGATCCGGCGCGGGAGTGAGCAGGGCCGGGTCGAGTCGCTCGACCGGGATTGATTTAACTCGGAAACGCTCATGCAGTTTCGGTACTATTGGCCACCAGCCGGATGGTACAGCTTTCGAAGCAGCGACCGCGTCGCCATCGATCCCTTGACAATCATCCGTGAACAAAAGCGGCCGCCGTCGGGTGCGCCGGATCGATCGAAGCTACGGCGACTTTCTCCCGGCGTCGGCGTTGTGGCATAGTTCGAAGATTCGAGGGATTGCCTGGCCGGATTCGAATTTGATGCTTTCAAATTCGATCCGGTCAAGTTATTCTGAAATGCTAGTGAACGCCGGGACGGCCGGGGCCGCCCTGGTTCAAACCGAACCAATTCAATCCGAACCAAGCAAAAGCGGAAATTTCAAATATGCCTAACTCATTTGCAATCAGACCTGGACTGAGCGTTGTCCTGGGCACCGGACTTGGCCTGTTGCTGGCACAGTCGGCAACGGCCCAGGTGCTGGACCGCAGCATTCAGACCGAGGAGCAGATCGCCCGAAGCGCGGCTCAAGTCCAGGCCCAGATCAATCAGGTTGCGGACGAAACCGAGTCGCTGGTCAACGATTACCGGGTTGTCCTCGGCGAGATCGAAAGCCTGCGCATCTACAACGAGATGCTGCAGCAGACGGTCGACAGCCAGGAGCGCGAAATCGAGAACATCAACAACCAGCTGGCCAACCTGGAGCAGACCAACCGCGACGTGGTTCCGCTGATGATCGAGATGGCAGAGACGCTGCCCGACCTGGTTCAGGCCGACGTTCCGTTTCGGGTCGAAGAGCGCCAGGCGCGTGCCGAGGCGTTGATCGATGCGCTCGATCGCGCCGATGTCACCACGTCGGAAAAATTCCGCCGGATTCTTGAGGCCTACACCAGCGAAATGGAACTTGGCCGCACGACCGAGGGATACCGCGGCCAGTTGCCGGACGGCCAGCGCGTGGACTTCCTGCGCATCGGTCGCACGCTGCTGTTCTATCAATCGCTGGACGGTACCGAGACCGGCTGGTGGAACCCCAATTCACGCACGTTCGAGCAGTTGGGCGACCAGTACCGCCTGGCCGTCTCCGACGGTCTCGCGATTGCGCAGAACCAGGTTGCCCCGGACCTCGTCCGTCTTCCCGTGCCCGCACCGACCGAGGCTGAATAATGAAAAAGATAACGATCATTGCAATCGCCGCCTGGTTGGCATTCCCGGTCTCCGGGTTCGGTCAGGAAGCGCAGACGCTCCAGGATCTGCTGCGCCAGGTCGAGCAGGCTGCGACCGAAGAAGCCCGCATCGATCAGCAGCGCCTTCAGGAATTCCGCCAGCAGCGCGCACAGCAGCAGCAGTTGCTGGCCGAAGCCCGGGCCGAGCTGCGGGCGCAGGAGCAGCTGTCCGATCGGCTCAACGCCGAATTCGACGATAATGAACGGCAGCTGACCGAGCTTTCCACGACGCTGAACGAGCGCATGGGCAACCTCGGTGAACTGTTCGGCGTGGTCCGCCAGGTTGCCGGCGACGTGCGCTCCATGCTGAATGATTCGATGGTTTCGGCGCAGTTCCCCGGTCGAACCGAACTTTATGCCGACCTTGCCGAGCGCAGCAATACCGAGCTGCCCAGCGTCGAGGAACTTCGCGCGATGTGGACCGGCATGGTCCGGGAAATTGCCGAAAGCGGCAACGTGGTCGAGTTCAACGCCGACATCGTCAACGCCGACGGCCAGGTCGAGCAGAACCGGGAGGTAGTTCGCGTCGGCGTGTTCAATGCCGTTTCCGACGGCAAGTTCCTCCAGTGGGATTCAACCGACAACGTGCTGCTGGAGCTGCCGCGCCAGCCCGCCGACCGGTACCAGGCCATGGCCGAAGATCTGCAGGAGGCGGCCCCGGGCACCGTCGAGGAAATGGCGGTGGACTTCACCCGCGGCGATATCCTGGCCCAGGTGGTTCGCACGCCCACGCTTCGTGAACGGGTCTGCCAGGCCGGTCCGGTCGGCGCGGTCATCATCGCCATCGGTATCCTGGGATTGCTGTTCGCGACCTGGAAGGGCGTGATGCTGATGATCCGAGGCAATGCGATCAAGCGCCAGATCAAGAAGTCCGAGGCCGACAAGAGCAATGCGCTGGGACGCGTGCTGAGCGTTTACGAAGACAGCCCGGACGCGGACGTCGAAACGCTGGAGCTCAAGCTCGACGAGGCCATTCTGCGCGAGACCGCGCCGCTGGAATCCGGCCTGCCCCTGATCAAGGTGCTGTATGTCGTCGCACCGCTGCTCGGCCTGCTGGGCACCGTGGTCGGGATGATCCAGACTTTCCAGCAGATCACGCTGTTCGGTACCGGCGATCCGCGCATGATGGCCGGGGGTATTTCGATGGCCCTGCTGACCACCGTGCTGGGTCTGGTCGTTGCCATTCCGCTCACGGTGATTCACAGCATGCTGCAAACGCGCAGCCGGGCGCTGATCCAGATCCTGGAAGAGCAGGCTGCCGGCATCATCGCCCGCATCGCAGAGCAGAGTCATGGTCGCTCTATATAACCTGCTCGAGTCGATCCGCGGGTTCATCGAACTCGGCGGTGATGTGCTCTGGGCCATCATGCTGGTGTTGCTGGCCATGTGGACGCTGATCATCGAGCGATACTGGTTCCTGTTCCGGGTCTTTCCCGCGGAAAAGCGCCGGGTCATCGATGAATGGGACGCCAGGCGCGATCATCGCTCCTGGCACGCTCACCGGATCAAGGAAGAAATGGTCAGCGAAGTCCGCCAGAAGCTGCAGCGCAACGTCACCATGATCCAGACGCTGATCGCCATCTGCCCGCTGCTCGGGCTGCTCGGTACCGTGACCGGCATGGTCGCGGTATTCGACGTGATGGCTTTCTTCGGTACAGGCAACGCGCGGGCCATGGCGGCCGGGGTATCCAAGGCGACCATTCCGACCATGGCCGGCATGGTGGCCGCGCTCTCGGGCGTGTATTTCGCTTCGCACCTGGACCGCAAGGCATCGGTCGAGAGCGAAAGGCTCGAAGACCTGTTGCAGAACGACTGATACGTCGAGGATATCCAACCTATGGCACGCAGACACGCGAACCGTGACGAACCCGAAATCAACATCACACCGATGCTCGATATCGTGTTCATCATGCTCATCTTCTTCATCGTGACCACGACCTTCGTGCGTGAGACCGGTGTGACCGTCGAAAAGCCCCAGGCGCTGACCGCCGAGTCGCGGCCCCAGGGGAACATTCTGATCGGCGTGGACTCTGACAACCAGGTCTGGATGAACGGCAGCCAGATCGAACTCAGCGACGTCCGTACCCAGGTGCAGCGCGCCCGGGCCGAGAATCCCGAAGGCAGCGTCATCCTGATATCCGACAAGGGCGCGCGAACCGGTACGCTGGTCGACGTCATGGACCAGGTGCAGGCCGGCGGCGTGATGCGCATGGCGATTTCCGCCGAACAGATCGGTGGAGGAGGTTGACACATGGGTAGTGGAATTCGATACGCGGTTTCGGTGGTGCTGGCGGTGTTTGTGACGCTCGCGGCGTTCTACCTCATGCACCGCCTGATTTCCGGCGACGACGGCGAACGCGAACGCCTTGATCCGCCACCCGGGATACGCTTCGGCCCGGTGGACATCGAGCAGGACATCGTTGAAAAGGATCGTCGCAAGCCCGAACCGCCGCCGCCGCCGGATACGCCGCCGCCGCCCCCCGACATCCAGGTCGCCGATGTCCAGCAGACGCCGGTGCAGATGCCGCGCATGGAAATGCCCAACCTCAACCTCGGCGTCGGTGCCGGACCGCCGGTGCTCGGCAACGTCGGCATCGACCGAGGCGCGGAGGGTGACGTGGTGCCGCTGGTGAGAATCAACCCGCAGTATCCGCGCGATGCACAGATGAACATGATCGAGGGCTACGTCACGATCGAGTTCACCATTACCGAGACCGGCTCGGTCCGCGACCCGGAGGTCATCGATTCCAGTCCGCCCAGGGTGTTCGACCGCGAAGCCATTCGGGCCATCCTGCGATGGAAATTCAAACCGCGGGTCATCGATGGCACGGCAGTTTCGCGCCGGGCCGTCCAGACCATCGATTTCACCCTGGATCAATGATGACCATGAACAGATTCGCATTGCTGTTGGCGCCGCTCGGCCTGCTGCTCTCCGCGGCCAGTCCGGTTGTCTTCGCCCAGACCGGTAGCGAGACGCTGTCGTGCGGCGAAGAGCGCGAGGTAGAGCCCGGCCTGATGTCGGAGTCGACATACAACCGACTCAACGAAGCTGCGGAATTGATCGGCGAGGAAGCGTATTCCGACGCCGTTTCACTGCTCGAGAGTCTGCGCAAATCCAGCCTCTCGGATTTCGAGAAGGCGACCGTCGAGCAATATCTCGGATTCCTCGCGGCCCAGCGCGAACAGTACCCGGATGCGATTCGCCACTTCAGCGAGGCCGTGCGACTCAACCAGTTGCCGAACCAGACGCACTTCGAGATGATTCTGCAGATCGCCCAGCTCTACAACGCGCTGGAGCGATACGACGAGGCACTGGAACAGCTCGATTTCTGGTTCTGTGTTTCGACCGAAGAGGCCAAGAAGGTTGCCGAAGTATGGGTGCTCAAGGCCAGCCTTCATCTGCAGCAGGATGACTACAGGGCGGCGCTTTCGGCCATGAATCAGGCGATCGAGATTGCCGAGAACGTGCCTGAAACATGGTACCGGACCAAGCTCGGCATTCTGCTTGAACTCGAGGAATACCGGCTTGCCGTCGACGTGGCCAAGATCCTGATCGAGGTGAATCCTGATCGAAAGGAGTACTGGTCGCAGCTTGCAGGCATCTACATGGAACTTGATGAAAGCCGCAACGCGATGGCCACGCTTCACCTGGCCTACCGCCGCGGGTTGCTGGATCGCGGCAGCGAATTCACCCAGCTTGCCGGCCTGCTGCAGCAGATGGAAGCCCCCAGGCTGGCTGCCGAAGTGATGCAGGACGGCCTGGAGAAAGGTTTCGTCGAACGGACCGCCAACAACTGGGAGATGACCGCGGGCGCATGGTACCAGGCGCGCGAACTGGATCGCTCCCTGGAAGCCTACGAGCAGGCCGGTCAATTGTCGGACAGCGGCAGAATCGATTTCCAGCGTGCTTCGATCCTGACCGCCGACGAAAACTGGGAAGAAGCGCTTTCGGCCGCGACCCGGGCACTGGAGAAAGGCGACCTTACGGGATCGCAGGAAGGGAACGCCCACTTGCTCGTCGGCATGGCGCAGTTCAATCTCGGCAATCTCGATCAGGCCGAACAGGCCTTTATTCGCGCGTCAAACTATGGCACACTCCGAACAGCCGCACGCGAATGGTTGAATCACATTGAGCAAACAAGACAGCGCTTAGCGAGTCGGTAGCGGCCACTCAAATCCGATCAGGGAGTTGGAATGATGCAAAACAACACCGAAGAAAGCTTGAACCAGGCCATCGACGACGACGCGGGTGCCTCTTCCGGCGCCGCTGGAACCGCCGCTCCCGCCGCCACGCCTGCTTCAGGTTCCAAGAAGACATCCAGCAAGAAAGCTTCCAGGAAGAAGGCTTCCAAGAAGAAGGCTTCCAAGAAGAAGGCTTCCAAGAAGAAGGC
>JAVVET010000089.1:0-10157 GCA_032251235.1 Wenzhouxiangellaceae bacterium | reverse complement strand
CCGGCCCACCATCCAAACGTCCCGGCCCCGGCAACGACGAATAATAGCAACAGCAAAAGATGAAACTTAGCAATCACTCGCGAAAACATGCGCGCATCCCATTTCTGGCTGTAATGCCTGGCTGTAATGCAAGGAAAAAATGTTATCACACCCCCCTGGGGTACGCCGCCATCACAGCCGTCACAAACGAGACGGAGGCCCCGCAAAATTCCGAAAGGCGATTGTCATGACAAGCGCCGGAGAAGCCGCATCTCGCGCGGCGTTGCGCCGCTCGGCCGTAGCTACGGCTACTGTCACTCGCGACGTACCACACGATCTGCGGCTTCCCAGACTGAAACGCGCTCCGCGCAGAGTTATTCAGAGGTTCCCTAGTATCCCAGCGATTAATCCTGTGACATTCAGAGTGCGACTAAGCCGACAGTGCAAGGCGCAACGCGGCAATGCCGGCTCAGAGGCGCTCCCACAGGGCGAGCCGGAAAGCTACAGGATCAGCGATGCGGGGTACGCCAGACCTAGGAGCCTGTCGGGCTTAACGCTGATCTACTGCGGAAAAGCCGGATTGGGCCAGATTTCCCGCTCTTTATCGTTAAATAGGCTCACTATTCGCCTCAAAAGATCGAAAAATCTGACTCCAACCGGCTTTCCCTCGCTACGATCGGTTAAGTCCGACAGGCTCCTAGGAAAATTCCTAATGGTCCTGGGAAAATTCCTGGCGATCGTCGGGTGCTATTCTGATTGTTCCGGCGGATCGCGGGCACCAGGATGAGTGTCGATTCCCCGTTCTTCTAAACAACTGACTAGACGAACCAACGATGGGAATCGTAAATCCATTTAAGAAAAATAACTAAGGAACTCTAAACCATGTTTTTTCGTTTCTGCATCGCAATTTTCATTTTTTCATTCGCCTCGATTCAGGCGCAAGCTCAATCGACTGAACCCGACGCATGGTGGGAAATCTGTGACTCTTGTATCACCGATAGTAATTTCAGGCAGCGCGCGCTGCAGGTTCCCGGGTTCTATCCGCTGGTCTACGTCACGAATCGCGACGCCAATGAAACCCGCAGATTCCGACGGGTCATTTCAGCCGAAGACCGATTTGATAGCCGCACGATACTAATCGAGGTTTTTGAAGAGTTGATACCAGCTGTTGAGAAAACTGTTTTTTCTGAAACAGTCCAAGGCGCCAAAGCAGCCTTCGTCGCCGTAAAAAGAAGCGACTTAGCGTTTGCCCCATCCGGTCGGGATTCGGTCATCGGAGATATCCAGACCGGAAAGCTCGATGTGCGGGTTCTGAATTCCCTGAGAACTTCGTTGATACTTCGGGGACATGCCGGCTCGGGCAATCAGGTTTCCTCGGGAGTCACGGGAACGATTCGAAAGGTCGGCATTAATCTGAACGCCTCCTCGAATAACAGCATCAGAACCTTCCCGCTTCAAATTCAACTCACGTACGCGAACGGATCGGTTGTCGAAGTCGTCTTGTCGACAGACTTTAAAACCTGGTCGGGATTGGCGATAACGGATGATGCGGGAAACAGCATTCCAGTTGAAGGCATAAAAAGTCCGGCCGAAGATACGCCTATAAGAGGCGCAGAACTGAACAACCGGGAACTGGAGTTTAGTTCAAGCAACCCGGGTTTTGTGGAAAATTTCGTCGATGCGCTCCGGTCGCGTCCGCCCGGTGGCGCACTGATCTGTAATACCGAGCAGATCGGCCCCAGCCGTGTCCGGGTCACCTGCACCTCGACATCATGATTCGCATACGTCAACCACCGTCAGCCGCTGGCGGTTGAAGCACGAAATGCCGGCTCGACGGGTAGAGCATGTTTGACTCATTGAAGTCGGCATTGGAATACGTGCACGGCCATATCATAAGTATCAAACTTGACCCTTGCACATCGATCGACTAGTGTAACGGGGCGTTTTCCCGGGGCTTGTCAAATGAAAAAAATTGAACTGGTTTTACCAGCATTTCGGCTTGCGCTGGGGGCCTTGCTGGTGTTAGCACATGTTGCTTCAGCATCGCAAACATCAGGTGATCAACACCAGCCTGCGGTTTCCTTCCAGATCGCCAGCCAGGCGCTGGATGGCAATTCCGATGCCATCGATGCGCTTCGCCCATGTGCCGAAGTTTCGGCCCGATGCGCGATGGTATTGGCGGCGGCATTTCGGCGCAATCGGGACGAGGAGCAGGCGCGGCACCATTACACGGCGGCAATCCGGCTCGGTCAGCCGCTCGCCGCGCTGGCCGGGGCCGAGATGCAATGGGCACTTGGGCAGACGGTAGAAGCATACGCGTGGAGCTATGCGTATCTGGATTTGTTCGCACCTGACCCGGATGCTCTGGAGACAATGAATCGAGGCATCCGGGCCGTGCGCATTCTGCAGCAAAGCAAAGACGGGCTGAATCAACAACAACGCATAAGGGCCGGGCGCCTGGCTGCCGAGCTCGCCAATTCATGGCGGTTGGATGGGCCGGCGCGGGGAGCTGAACCGGCGCCCCGACCCACGACTCGCATCAATCCGTCATTTCCGGCCCAGCTGGCCGCGTCGCGGCAGCCCGGCTGGGCACTGGTCATGGTCCAAATCGATTCCCGGGGCCGAGTCAATGATGTCCTGGCGCTTGAGGCTTCGCACGACTCGCTTGCCACCGAGATGGTACGCGCTCTGCGCGAGTGGGTCTTCGAACCGCCGGAGCCCGGTTCCGGCAATGCCCGCTGGTTTACCCAGGCGGTTGAATTCAGCCTCGATCTCTCGGATAAAGCCCTCCGTGAGGAGCGACAGGCCAGGAGCGGGGCCATGGACGCTGACGGCTGGATCGCGTTCGACGCGCGCAATGGCCATATTGCGTTCGATGTCATGGTCAACGACACGCCGGCCGTGGCAATTCTCGATACTGGGGCCGATACCACCACCATCTCGCGTGGCCTGGCGCGGCGAGCCGGCATCGGCGTCGGCCGGGCCAACGGAATGCGGATGTCCGGGGTGTTTGGCGAACAGGTGATTCCGCTTTCCGATGATTTTCAGCTCAGTTTCGCCGGGCTCTCGGTCCCGCTGCAAGACCTGCCGATTGCGCCCGGCCAGGGCTTTGATCTGGTACTGGGCCGACAGCTGTTCGAATTC
The DNA here is from genome assembly GCA_032251235.1 of Wenzhouxiangellaceae bacterium. Taxonomy (GTDB): domain Bacteria; phylum Pseudomonadota; class Gammaproteobacteria; order Xanthomonadales; family Wenzhouxiangellaceae. The sequence goes on along the minus strand of JAVVET010000089.1, from coordinate 7,034 downwards.
AGCGTCGTCCAGATCGACTACCCGAACCGCAGAATCCGCTTCCTGGATCCCGCCGCCGTCGACTTCAAGGGCAACCTCAAGGTGCGAAAAACCCGCACGGGTGCACCCCTGGTACAGGCGCAGGTCGACGGCAAGAAAGCCTGGATGCTTTTCGATACTGGCAACGCCGGCGATAGCTTGTTTACCCGGACTTTCGTCGCGCGGCGCGACCTTGAACGGTTCAAAATCGACGAAAACGGGACAAGCACCGGTGGGGGCGCGATTCAATCGGGCCACCTCACGGCGCTGAGAATACCGAAATTCCAATTGGGTCCATTTCCGTTTCAGGGGCTTCGGGCCAGCTATATCGCGACCGAAAACCAAGGACTCGATGCCCGGGCCAGCGGAACCGGGAGCCGGGCCCGCTCGGCTCGAACTGAATTCGATGGCATCGTGGGCTATGAGGTCCTCAGAAACTTCCTCGTGACCATGGACCTGAAGCGCAACAGAATTCACCTGCACCTGCCCTAACCCCGGATTATTCGCCACCCGATCTACTGCGGCGGCCGCAGGCCCTGTGCCTACGGCGTTTTGCTCGGTCGCACATCCTCATCGTAAGGATGGGTACGCCTGCGGTGCGCTCGGTCGCGGAAACGCCGTATCCACGAGGCCTGGAACCCCCCTCGCGACGGTCGGGTGGTGAATAAGCCGGGCGAACCGAAATTACAAAGTCGATCGAAACCGCAACAGAACCACGCACCCAGGCCAATGACCCGGGCCGGAAGAGAACTGCACCGGACCATCGGAGCGGGTGGGCATATCAGCTAATTCAGAGGCGCCTGGTTATGCAGACAGGTCGGTTTCATTGACGCAGCTGCTTTTCAAGCTTTGCCCAGGTATCGCGCAGCGTGACGGCGCGGTTGAATACCGGCTTGTGCGCAGTGCCGTCGCGGTCGGGGACGAAGTAGCCCAATCGTTCGAACTGGTAGATCTGGCCCGGGCTGGCCTTTTCGAGGCCAGGCTCGAGCCTGGCCCGGGGCAGGACTTGGAGCGATTCCGGGTTCAGATGTTCGGTGAAGTCGACGGTTTTATCGCCGCCCGGATGCGGCACCTTGAACAGCCGGTCATATAGCCTGACTTCGGCTTCGATTGCGTGCTGCGCCGATACCCAGTGGATGGTGCCCTTGACCTTGCGGTCGGCGCCCGGCAGGCCGGAGCGGGTTTCGGGATCCATCGAGCAGTGCAGTTCGACGACCCGGCCGTGCTCGTCCTCGAGCACTTCATCGCAGCGAATGATGAATGCGCCGCGAAGCCGCACCTCACCGCCGGGCTTGAGCCGAAAGAACTTCTTCGGCGCGTCCAGCATGAAGTCGTCCTGCTCGATATAGACCTCACGGGTGATCGGCACGGAGCGCGTACCCATTTCAGGGTTTTGCGGATGGTTGGGCAGGTCCAGCCATTCGGTGAACGATTCCTGGAAATTGGTCAGCACGACCTTCAATGGCTTCAGCACCGCCATGCGGCGCGGCGCGCGGACGTTCAGATCGTCGCGCAGGTTTCGCTCCAGCGAACCGAATGGAATGATGCTTTCGGACTTGGTGACGCCGATTTCGTTGCAAAAGCTGCGAATCGACTCCGGCGTGAATCCGCGCCGCCGGATGCCGGCGATCGTCGGCATTCTCGGGTCGTCCCAGGCCGAGACGTGACCGTCTTCGACGAGCTTCAACAGGCGCCGCTTCGACAGCACCGTGAAATCGAGGTTGAGCCGGGCGAATTCGATCTGGCGGGGTTTTGCAGGCACCGGCAGGTGATCGATCAGCCAGTCGTACAAGGGCCGGTGGTCTTCGAACTCCAGCGTGCACAGCGAATGCGTGACCTGCTCGATCGCATCGGACTGGCCGTGGGCAAAGTCGTAGCTGGGATAGATGCACCAGGCATCGCCGGTACGCGCATGCACCTGGTGTCGGATGCGGTAGAGCACCGGGTCGCGCAGATTGATATTGGCCGCCGCCATGTCGATTTTTGCACGCAAAACGTGTTCGCCGTCGGCGAATTCGCCGGCCCGCATGCGCTTGAACAAATCCAGATTGTCGGCAACGTTGCGGTCGCGGAACGGGCTGTTCTGGCCGGGCTCGGTCAGTGTTCCGCGCTGCTCGCGAATCGCATCGGCATCCTGGCTGTCGACAAAAGCCAGTCCGTGTTCGATCAGGTAGACGCCATATTCGAACAGGGTTTCAAAATAGTCCGAGGTATAGCATTCGCGCGCCCATTGGTAACCCAGCCAGGCCACGTCTTCGCGAATTGCATCGACGAATCGCTGCTCCTCGCGAACCGGGTTGGTGTCGTCGAAGCGCAGGTTGGTTTCACCGCCGAACTCGTCGGCCATGGCGAAATTCAACACGATCGACTTGGCGTGACCGATATGCAGGAAACCGTTGGGCTCGGGCGGGAACCGCGTGATGACGCGCTCGTATTGGCCCGCTTCGATTTCCTGGCGAATGCGGTTACGAATGAAATGGGCCGTCGGGGTTGGGGCTTGGTCGGTCATGGAATTCGATGCTGGCAAAGAAGAGTCATTGTAGCGGATTGATCCGATGCCGGACTTCTGACGGCAAGCCGACCGAGCAGTTGCATGAATTCACCGATGCACGGTTCCGGAGAGCCGTATTACGCGCTGCGGCGCAGATATGGTTCAACCGGGCATCGTTCACACTGCGCCAGCCATGAAAAAATGCGCAAGCGCCGCGAACATGCGGCTATTCCGGGGCGGTGCAGCGGGCCTTGCTGCGGGAATTCAGGCCACGGCCGGTAAAAAACGAATTGAGGTTCTCGACATCATTGCAACAGCTGCGGAGGATCGGTACCCGCCTTGTTTACCAACAGCTGCCGCGACGCGTCCGGGACCTTGTACCGATCAGGCGAAATGTTCCGGATTCGGCAACTGGCGGTGCATGGCAGCGAGCGGCTGATGAATCAAACCGGTTTGCGAAGTTTCCTGTGCGTCGCCGTCGAGCCATGGCATTTCCATTTGAGCCGTTTTTGCGCTAACCTGCGTGCTGCTCGAATGTTGCCGTCGCGGTCTCCGCGATCGTTTTCGCGGTACTCGCCACTACAAGATGCAATGACAGCCATGACTGAAATCCGCTTCGATCACCAGAAACTCAGCAATCGCATCCTCGCCGCCCTGGGCCTCGGGCTGGTGCTTGGTTTGCTGCTCAATGCCACGCTGGCCGACAACGAATGGGTGCGCAGCTGGTTGATCGAGGGTCTGTTGCGCATCGTTGGTGACGGTTTCGTGCGCCTGTTGAGCATGCTGGTCGTGCCGATCGTTTTCGTCTCACTGATCACCGGGGTATCGTCGCTGGCAGATCCCAAGAGCCTGGGCCGTGTCGGTGGCCGCGCCATCGGCCTGTACCTGATCACGACCGGCGCGGCAATACTGCTTGCATTGTCGGCCGGCCAGATTTTTCAGACCGGCGTCGGCGCCAGCCCGGCCGGCATGGAGACACCGGAAATTTCAGCCGCACCGTCATTTACCGAAGTGCTGATCAACCTGGTACCCAGCAACCCGGTGCAGGCAATGGCCGAGGGCAACATGCTGCCCATCATCGTGTTTGCGATTCTGCTGGGCCTGGCCATGTCGTTTGCCGGGGAGCCCGGCAAGCGAATTTCGCACTTTTTTACCGACTTCATGGAAGTGGTCATGAAGCTGGTCGGAATCGTCATGCTGATCGCACCCTACGGGGTTTTCGCGCTGATCACGAGCATGGCCGCGACCACCGGCTGGGAGACCTTTGCCGGGGTTCTCAAATACGTGGTGCTGGTGCTCGCGGTGCTGATTATCCACGCCACCGTGGTCTACCCGATTCTACTCAAGGCGCTTACCGGCTTGAGCCCACTGGTTTTCTATCGCCAGATACGCGATGTGCTGGCCTTTGCATTTTCGACCGCATCGTCGGGCGCCACCATACCGGTCACGCTGCGCGCGGTGCAGGAGCGCCTGGGCGCGAGCAACCGGGTCAGTTCCTTTACGGTGCCGCTGGGGGCAACCATCAACATGGACGGCACCGCCATCATGCAGGGCATCGCGGTGGGCTTCATCGCGCAGTATTACGGCGTGGATCTGAGCCTGAGCCAGTACCTGATGGTGGTGTTCATGGTGGTCATGGCCTCGGTGGGCGCAGCCGGTGTGCCCGGCGTCGGCCTGATTTTGCTGGCCGGCGTGCTCGACCAGGTCGGCTTGCCGCGAGAAGGCATTGCGCTGATTCTCGGCGTCGACCGGCTGCTCGACATGACGCGAACCGCGGTCAACGTCACCGGCGATTCGATCGTCACCTGCATCGTGGCCGACCGCGAGGGTGAACTGGACCGCGATGTGTTCTACAGCAGGCGTCCACACACTCAGACAGCCGAGAGCGCCTGAGCGAGAGCGCGAATCAAATCCAACCCATTTTTCTGGAGACATAAAATCATGATGATGATCCCGCAACGCTTTTCGCGGCCGGCGGCGTGCGCCGCAACCATTTTTCTTGCAGCCATGGCATGCAGCAGCAGCGCCCAGGAAGATCGACCGCGCAATCGCTTCGACCACGACATCCTGGTCGAGACTTTCGGCTTTGATGAGACCACCCCGGCCAGTGTGGAATTCGAACACCTCTACCAGGGCTGCCCGGCACGGGACTGCATTCCGTCGATCGACGAGCCCCGCTACGTCGACGCAGAGAAGGCCGCGGAGTTTATGGCCGAAGACGAACTGATCATGGCGATGGACTATCGCGGCCACCAGCGCGCCTGGCCGGTGCGCATCCTTGATTTTCACGAGATCGTCAACGACAGTTTCGATGGAGAACCGGTCGCGATCACCTGGTGCCCCCTGTGCGGCTCCGGCGTTGCCTTCGAACGACGCGTCAATGGAAAAACCGTCGAACTCGGCGTGTCCGGCGTCCTGCACGATTCGGATTTGGTCATGTACGACCGCGCAACCGAGTCGCTTTGGCAGCAAATTACCGGTGAGGCCATCATGGGCCCTGCACTGGGTTCGGTGTTGACCCAGGTTCCGGTCACGATGACGACGTGGGGAAAGTGGCGCGATGCCCATCCGGATACCGTCGTCCTTTCAATCGAGACGGGCTTCGACATGGATTACGGAACCGACCGGCGCTATGCCGAATATGAAGCCAGTGATCAGCTGGCATTTCCGGCAGCGCGGCGCGACCTGTCTGTCCATCCGAAATCCGTGGTCTTCGGCTTCAATATCGGCGAGGTTGATCTGGCGGTGATGGAGTCAAGCCTCGATGAGGCCGATGGCAGTCTGGAACGCGAGGTCAATGGCGAGAACTTGACGATCAAACGCCGGCCGGACGGGACCGTCATCGCAACCGACGATGCCGGCAATACCTATCATTCCAATCGCGTGTTCTGGTTTGCCTGGTTCAACTTCCATCCTGGAACCATCCGGATCTGACGATTCGGGATCCGCACCCGCCCGTTGCGGGCGGGTGTTCCCGCATTGCCGGGCCGGTGCCGAGTCGACAGACTCGCTTGCCTGGCAGGCTGTTGGACTTCACGCCGACTGCTGCCAAATAATCCGGATTGAATCGGGACTCCCGGCCTTTCTCGTGAACCAGATTTACGATCGTCCTCGAAAATGCGAAAATTCCGAATCCATCGAGCGTTCCCTCGCTTTGATCGATCAAGGCCGACAGACGCCGGGCCGATTCATTCCTGAGTCAGGATGCTGTCCAGAGATTCCCGAATCCTCGCCGCCCAAAACGGCCCTCTTCTCTGGGCCCGCTGGCTGTGGCTCAAATCCTCGAAGCCCGGCGGGTTGTCGGCGAGCACATCGTAGAGATTGAAGCGAATCCGGCCCTGCCCATCGACGAGGAACAACCCCGGCGTGCCCTGCACCCCCCAATCGGCAGCAACCTGGTCGGCCTCGGGAAGCAACACGAAATCAAATCCGTGCTCGGCCATGTAAGTCCGCGGGTCCTGCTGGTCGCGAAAATTCAGGGCATAGATCGTGACCCGATCGCCGAACTCATCCTGCAGGCTTTGCAAATGCGGCATCAAGGCCCGGCAGTAGGGGCACCAGCTCGCCCAGAAAAGATAGATGCCCACGCCACTTTGATCACCGGGCAAATCAAGTACCTGGCCACTGGCATCGGCGAGCGTGAATGGCTCCGCCTGCGGCGCCTGCTGACTCCAGGCATTGATTGCAAATGCGCTCAATGCGACGACGGCTGATGCAAGCATCCAGCGCTTGATCACTGTAGTTTTCTTACGAACTGACTCGGGCATTTCGGCTCCTGGTTGATGACTTTTGATGTGCCCCAGTATCAAGACCGGATTCTTTCAATTTTATCCCAGCCAAAGCGGTTTGCACATCGGCGCGATCCATGTCGCACCGCGACGCCTCTGCCTGGCTTTTCTATGTGCGGGCCCTGACAAATGTCAACGGGGCATCATGGATGCCGGCAATTCAATGGACTTGGGTCCCCCGCTGCACCTGGCGTTCGCCTGGACGTGTCTGGATTTGAAACGTCGGAACTTGGTTCGCTGGACATGCAGGGCTTGGGAAAACGCGGCGTAGTTTGAGCTCTCTAGTTTTGGGGTTTGCGGACATGTGGGTCACATGAAGTCTCAAGCCGCGGGCAACGCGCGAGTCGCGCAGGCCGATGGCTGGAGTCGATGACATTCAAGGCGTTGATCAAAGCGGTGACGACAACAATTGAGCATCTGCAAACGACAGACATAAAAAAACCCGAGTCCACTGGACTCGGGTTTTCGGATAAATGCCTGGCGGTGACCTACTCTCACACGGCATATGCCGCACTACCATCGGCGCTACTGCGTTTCACTTCCGAGTTCGGGATGGGATCGGGTGGTTCCACAGCGCTATTGCCACCAGGCAAGCTTGACTGATATTGCACCCGGCAGCTTAACCGGGCACAAAGGAATTCTGTTCAAGAGCGTGTCGTGTCTTACAAAGCAAAACTCGAAGTTGGCTTTGGTGTTATATGACCAAGCCTCACGGGCAATTAGTACTGGTTAGCTTC
>JAVVET010000088.1:6711-10272 GCA_032251235.1 Wenzhouxiangellaceae bacterium | reverse complement strand
CTGCATCGGGCCAACGGTGGCTACCTGGTGGTCGAGGTGCGCAAGCTGCTGACCCAGCCGTTTGCCTGGGAAAGCCTCAAGCGCACGCTGTTTTCCTCCGAGTTGCGGGTGGAGTCGCTGGGCCAGGAACTTTCATTGATCAGCACCGTGTCGCTCGAACCCGAGCCGCTGGATCTGAACATCAAGGTAATTCTGGTCGGTTCGCGGTTTTTGTATTACCTGCTCAACGCCTACGATCCGGAATTCGGCCAGCTTTTCAAGGTGGCCGCCGATTTCGAGGACGACATGCCGCGCGACGAGGAAAACCAGGGCTTGTATGCGCGCATGATTGCAAGCCAGGGACGGCGCGCGAACTTGATGCCGCTGGACCGCGAGGCGACGGCCCGGGTGATCGAGCACGGGGCACGCGTGGCGCAGGATGCCGAGCGTCTTTCCGTACATTTGCAGGGTATTACCGACTTGCTGCGCGAATCCGATTTCTGGGCCGGCGAGCGCAAGGCCAAGGTCATCGGTCGCGAGGATGTGCAAAAGGCGATCGATGCCCGTCGCTATCGGGCCGGCCGGGTGCCGGAAAAAATCCAGGAAGCGATTCGGCGCGGCACCTTGCTGATCGAAACCGACGGCGAGCGCGTCGGCCAGATCAACGGTCTTTCGGTGAGCAGCGCCGGACAAGTCAACTTTGGCCATGCCTCGAGGATTACCGCGCGGGTGCGACTGGGCGATGGCGAAGTCAAGGACATCCAGCGCGAGGTCAAACTGGCCGGGCCGATCTTTTCCAAAGCCGTGTTGACGCTGACCGGTTATCTCGGCGCACACTACGCGCCGGATTTTCCGCTGATGCTCGGTGCAAGCCTCGTATTCGAGCAGACCTACGGCGGGGTCGAAGGTGATTCGGCCACCGCTGCGGAATTGTTTGCCCTGCTGTCGGCGCTGGCCCGGGTGCCGTTGAAGCAGTCGCTGGCCGTGACCGGTTCAGCCAACCAATACGGCGATGCCCAGGCAATTGGCGGGGTGAACGAGAAAATCGAGGGCTTTTTCGATACCTGCAAACAGAACGGATTGACCGGCAGGCAGGGCGTTCTGGTGCCGGCATCCAATGTGAAAAACCTGATGTTGCGCGAGGATGTGGTCGATGCAGTGCGCGACGGCCAATTCAATATTTATCCGTTCCGCACGATCGATGAAGGCCTCGGCCTGGTCACCGGCATGGAGCCTGGCGAACAGAACGACGAGGGTCGGTTTGCAAAGGGCACCATCAACCACCGCGTGCAACAGCGGCTGATGGAACTGGCCGAGCAGGCCCGCCGCTGGAAGCGCAGCGACAAGCACGACAACGACCATAATGCAGGTGAGCGGGAATGACTCGAAAACGCCGGCGCATCGTGGTGGCGGTCGATACCTCGGCCGGCAGCCGTGCTGCGCTGCGGCTGGCGGCCGTGCTGGCCCGCCGCCTCGATGCCGAGTTGACCGGCCTGTTCGTCCAGGACCAGAACCTGATCCACCTGGCGAGCTTGCCCTTTGCGCGTGAACTGTCTGCCAGTGCCGGCGTCCGCCGGGCCTTGTCGGCCGAGATCATGGAACGCGAGCTGGCGCGCCAGGCGCGATCGTTGGAACAAGAACTCGAGAAAGTCGCCATGGCGCTGGATATACGCTGGACTTTTCAGACCCGGCGCGGGCGCGTGATCCCGGAAATACTGGCTGCCAGCATCGAGCACGAACTGCTCGCGCTCGGCCGGACCGGCATGCGCCTCGGGCATCGGAGACTGGGTTCCACGGCGAGACGATTGCTGGCCGAAGCTGGTTTGCCAATCCTGCTGATCGGGTCGGTGCCCAGCCCGGTGGAGCGGGTGATGGCGGTTTTCGATTCTTCGCCATCATCGGAGCAGGCGCTGCGACGCGCGCTGGAATTGACGCCGGAGGAACAGTCGTTGCACGTCCTTGTATGGGCTGAAAAGCGCGCCGATCTGGCCTCGCTTGAAAGCCGGCTTGCGCGGCTGGCCGGCGGCCGTGCGCTCGAGATTTATCTGCGCGTTGGCGGTGGTGGCCGGGAACTGATCGACTGGGTCTCGCGCATTGGGCCGACGATGCTGGTGGTCGGCCAGCTCGGTCAACTCGAGCCGGCCGCGCTGGAGGCGCTGGCCGAACGGCTCGACGGTGCGGTCCTGCGGATACGCGAGCCCGCCGCTGGAGCCTGAATCAGTACGGCTCGATTCCCGAGCCAGCGGCGATCAGGATTCGCAAAAGGCCTGCCAGGATTCCATCGCGTCTTCGAGCGCCGCACGGTAGAACTTTTCACCGTGCCCGGCGCTGGCAAGACCCGGTTCGGATCCGATGCGTCCGTCCGGAAAGGTGTTGCGGTAGTCGCTGGCGTCGCGGATTTTGCCGTTTGGGGCGCGTTGCGGGTCAATTGTCACGTCGCGCGCGGCATCGGGAAATGCGTAATAGGTCAGCGAGACTTCCGACGGCGTTGCATGTGAGCCTTCGGCGTCGCCGAACAGCTGCGCCGAAAGCCGCTTGACGCGCGGACCGGCGAACCAGTTGGCGAGTTCAAGCTTCAGGTGCGAGGGCCGGGTGCTGAAGCTGTATTCGGTCCAGATCTCGGCAAAGGCCGCCTGGACCGTGGCGATGTTGCCGCCGTGGCCGTTCAGAAAGTAAAACCGCCGAAAGCCCTGGCCGGCCAGTGATCGGACCAGGTCATGAATGACCGCAATCATGGTACTGGGCCGCAATGTGATCGAGCCGGGGAATGCCAGGTGATGCTGGGCCACGCCGATACTCAGCGTGGGCGCGACCAGGATGCCTTGTTCGGCCATGCCGGCGGCCACGAACTCCGGGCACAGCGCGTCGGTGCCGAGCAGACCGTTGGGTCCGTGCTGCTCGGTCGAGCCGATCGGGATCACCAGCGCGTCGCTGTGCTCGAGGTAGGCCTCGATGTCGGGCCAGGTCGCTTGCTGCAGTTTCATCGATTGCTCCGTGTCATGAATCGGCGATCGACTATTTGAACACGCTGATCGAGCTTTGGTCAGTGCTTTTTCGTCCACAGGCGACCCCCGTTGCATGCGCTGATTGCCGATTCAGCGGCTCTTGATCCCTGGCAGTCTTTGATCGAAGGCAGCGGCGTCAAGCACGTAAACGCGGCAGGTTCACCGATTCTCTTCTCGTTTCGATCCCAGGTTTACAGCACGGCTGGATTGTGCCCGACGACCACCGTCTTTGGAGTCTCGCTTTGATTCCTGGCGCTGGATTGCGCGTACTGCGCGATCGGGTGCGCGTTTCTCGGCTGGTGCGCTGCGCGGCTTGCCGGTTCCCTGCCTGCGCGATTGCTGCGGCGGCGCCGAAGCGCGTTGGGCGCTTCGACGGTCGTTGGCTGCAACACGTGGCGCCGAGAACCTGGAATTGACGGCACGCGACGGGGCGCGGCTTGCCGGCCGGGCTGCCGAGCGAGTCGTCTTGGCGCGAGTCCGGGTCGAGCGGGAGAGCGAGTCGTTTGCAGCCGTTCGCGCCTGTCTGGACGACTGTCTTGACGCTTGTTGTGACGCTTGTTGTGACGCTTGTTGTGAC
>JAVVET010000088.1:0-6611 GCA_032251235.1 Wenzhouxiangellaceae bacterium | reverse complement strand
TCTGGACGACTGTCTTGACGCTTGTTGTGACGCTTGTTGTGACGCTTGTTGTGACAATCGTCGTGACAATTCCCTCGACTCGATTCGAGGCGCGCGACGATCGGCGATGGCACCACGCCCGGCTTGTCGCGATGCTGCAGGCGAGGTGCGCGCAGAGTCTCGCCGAGACTGCCGCTGCTCGCGTTGTTGCAGCCCGCGTTGCGATTGCGTCTGCTGGTTGCTGGCGATGATCGCCGCATCCTTTGGCCCCGAGCGCTGCAGTCGGGTTTGGGCAAGCGCGCGAGCCGTTCTATCCGCGCTTGGTCGATTCGTATTTGGCCGACTCATATTTGGGTTTGGGCGATCGGTTTCGGATTTTCGCGAAATGGCTGCGCGCGAGGACGGCTGCGAAGGCGTCGCCGCAGCAGCGATGCTTCGATTATTGGTGATCGCCCGGCTACGATTTTCGTCGCGGCTGGACTGGACCAGGGCCCGTTGTCGCGATCGTTCGGATGTCGCCGCCGCCCGGTCCGAGCGAGACCGAATGGGCCGTTGCGTTTGGTCGCTGACCGATCGGGACTGCTGCTGCAGCAGTTGACTGCGCTGGCGCGATGCCGGGCGCGAATCGTCGCGTACCGACAGATGGCGCTCGTCAAGGTCGTTGCGATAGGCGACACCACGGCGATGCTGCCTGTCGTGCTTCCAGTGACGAGCCCCTTCGTAGCGCGCGACATCGCGACCCGAAGAGAATCGGTGCTCGCGGCCCGCGTACCGCGAAGCGTTACGATGACCATAACGATGCTGATCGTGCACCACGACCCGGTGGCTGGACCATTGGAAGGAACTGAAAAAGAACGCGGTTTGCAGGTGATGACCGCTGCCCCAGTAAAAGCTGAAGCCGGAGCGATAGCCGCGCGGATGGTCCCAGTAAACGGGCGGATACGAGGCGTAGCGCCACGGCCCATAGACCCGGCGCGGATCGTAGTAGGGCACGTAGACCACCCGGGTCACGGCCGGCTCGATATAGATGTATTCGGTTTCGCGCACGACGCGGACGTATTCGTTCGAACGCAGGTGGCCGCTGGCATAGGCGTCGTCGCGCAGATACTGGATCGTCTCCAGCACCGCCTGTTCCTGGGCCAGGAATGCGTCGCCCAGGCGATGGGTCCATTCAAGATCGGCATCCATTCGGGCCAGCAGGTCGGGAAACGCGACCAGCGCCATGACGCTGGGATCCCAGTTCTTGTGCTCCACCGCAGCCACCGCGCGCTCGCCCTCATAACCCGGGTTGTTGCGCGACCAGCGCGCCGCCTGGACCACTTCCAGCGGATAGCTTGCCGCGATCAGCACGTGCGAAAGCACGGTGTCGGGGTACAGCGCGATCGGCGCCAGCATCTGGTCGAGCTCGGCCTGGCTGAACCCGATCGGCTCCTCGGCCGCGGCCGGGTTGGCCGAAAAGATCAGGCCCAGCGCGAACAAACCGGCCAGGAACCTCGTAGTGATTGCGTTTGCTGCTTTCATGATGCTTTCTCCTCGCCGCCTGAATGACAGCATGGAAGATTTATACCGCGACCTGGCTGAAGCGCGGCTGAACGGGACAGGGCAAGGTCGGGTTCGAACGGGAATGCATCATGGTTCAGGCCTTTGAATACGGGGCGACCGACGAGATGCGGATGCGCGCCGGGCGGGCTTGTTACTGCGCATTCCCGTTCAGCGTCGGGGCAGCGGCGACGGGGAGGCTGCTTCGGTCAGCCGACGCCATTGTCCCGGCTGCAGGTCGCCGACCGACCAGCAGCCGATCGAGATACGGATCAATCGAAGCGTCGGGTGGCCGATCGCGGCGGTCATGCGCCGGACCTGGCGGTTGCGGCCCTCGGTGATGCTCAGTTCCAGCCACAGGTCTTTTACGTTTTTCCGATAACGCACCGGCGGGTCGCGCGGCCACAGCCATTGCGGCGGGGCCATGCGCCTGATCCTGGCCGGGCGCGTTGGGCCGTCGTTGAGCAGCACGCCATCGCGCAGTTTTTGCAGTGCCGTCTCGTCGGGCTCGCGTTCGACCAGCACCCAGTAAGTCTTGGGAGACTTGAATTTCGGCGACGAGATCCTGGCCTGCAGCGCGCCGTCGTCGGTCAACAACAGCAGGCCCTCGGAATCCTTGTCCAGGCGTCCGGCCGGGTAGACATTCGGCACGTCGATGAAGTCGGCCAGCGTCGGACCCTGGCCGCTGAACTGGCACAGCACGCCGAATGGCTTGTTGAACGCGATCAGCATCGAGGTAAACTCTCAACCCGCTGATTCACCACCGGCCGGCAGCCTCCGACGATCAGTCGCTGCCGCCGATCTTGTCCTGCGTGCGGGTTTCAAAGTCGCCGGCATCATGGCGTTCGTGCAGCTGCATTTCAGGCTCGCCGAACGGGCGATTGACCATGCGCCCGCGCAATACGGCCGGTCGCTCGTCGATGCTTTTCGACCAGCGCTGGACGTGTTCGTAGCTTTGCACCTGGAGAAATTCGGCGGCCTCGTACAGGCGGCCCAGGGCCAGTTGGCCATACCAGGGCCAGACCGCCATGTCGGCGATGCTGTAATCGCCGCCAGCCATGTATTCGTGGTCGGCCAGGTGGCGGTTGAGGACATCGAGCTGGCGCTTGACTTCCATTGTGAAGCGGTTGATCGGATACTCGAAAGGCTCCGGTGCATAAGCGTAGAAATGTCCAAAACCACCACCCAGATAAGGGCCGCTGCCCATTTGCCAGAACAGCCAGCACAGGCACTCGGTGCGTTTTGCGTGATCGTCGGGCAGAAAAGCGCCGAATTTCTCGGCCAGGTATAGGAGTATCGCGCCGGATTCAAACACGCGAATGGGCTTGTCTCCGCTGCGGTCGACCATCGCCGGGATCTTCGAGTTCGGGTTGATCGCGACGAAGCCCGAGCCGAACTGGTCGCCTTCGCTGATATCGATCAGCCAGGCATCGTACTCGGCCTCGGTGATGCCGCGCTCCAGCAGTTCCTCGAACATGACCGTGACCTTGACGCCGTTTGGCGTGGCCAGCGAATACAGCTGAAACGGATGCTCGCCGACCGGCAGTTTCTGGTCGTGCGTGGGGCCTGCAACCGGTCGATTGATTTTGGCAAACTTGCCGCCGCTCTCGCTTTCCCATTTCCAGACTTTCGGCGGTGTGTAAAAATCGGAATCGGCCATTTCAATGCATCCTTCTGCGGGTGGGCCTCCCAGTATAAGTTTGTTGCGCGCAGGTTTTGCGCTGGTGGATTTTCGCGTCCCGCCGCTGGGTGGATCAACAGGACTGGATTTTCGGCGACTTCGGTGACGCGAAGGCTCGAAAATTATCTTGATTCGCTGAATCGGCAGCCGATCGCAAAAAGACGGAGAAGACTTCATGTTGGTTCGATTTTTCGGCATTTGCCTGTCCAATGTGGGTCCTCTCAACGCGGCTGAATCGACGCCGAATTTCAGCAGCGTTTACTGCGCCCGTATCTCGCCAGCCGCTCCAATATGCCGAGTTCACCGCGGGTCGGCGCCGACCCGCGAGCGTATCCATACAGCAACATCCAGCATGCATTGGTCAGAGGCAAGCCGCTGCCTGTGATGCGTTTGGCTCATTCTCGAACGCGTCCTGCTCGACAAGCGTCTCAAACACATCCTCTGTAATCGCCTGGACTTCTTGAGATTTGCCGCTTTCCCAGATCAGAAACTCCAGCTCGTCAAAACAGCCTGTTTCGTAGGAGATGCCTTGCTGTCCCAGTCGCTGCTTCAGAATTGGCTGCACTTTTGCATTAAAGCTACCTGATCGGTCGACTGGAAGGAGCGCCTCGAGGAGCGCCTCAAGGATTTCAGCAACCTGCTCCATGTCGGCGATTTTCACTTCGATCATGCCGGCACCGGCTTGCCGATACCAGATGTCGCGTGCCTCCAATTTGGGAATGACTGTTTCACCCATACCCGCCAGGTCAACGGGAATGGTCTGATCGTCGCTCAGGCACGAGTAAGCCGTCAAGCAAACGGCGACCAGGAAAATCGCCGACAAAAGTCTGATCATGAAGCGGCCCCCAAGGCCTGAGCACAGCGGCATACGCTGCGTGTATGTCTGTGCTGAATTTATCCGGTTTCGATTCTGGATTCCAGCAGCGGGCAGCGCCAGCCCTGCATTGGCAGCAGGTTCGTCTGGATGTTTAACGGCCCCGGCCCACACTTGTTCAACTACCGGATCAGGTCGCTGTTCGCGTCGCTCGCATGGACTGTCCGCATTCGTGACGCTGTCCGGAATTCGGATCTTTCGACAGGAAAGTCTGGACAGGAGCAGGAAGTCAACATCCCGTCTCCAATCTGGATGTCTTTGCTATTCTCAGGCGGAGCGGTGATGCGCTACGATTAGATTCGGCAAATTCAGGGAGAAACCATGACGGCGAGAATGATGTTGACACTGGGGGCCGTGGCGGCGTTTCTGGGCGTGGCGCTGGGCGCCTTCGGCGCCCATGCGCTACGGGCACGGCTGTCCGAACAGCTTTTGAATACTTGGGAAACCGCCGTGCAGTATCACCTGGTGCACGCGCTGGGATTGCTGGTGGTGGGGCTGACACTGTTGCACAGCGGCCCGGCCCCGTTGCTGCGCTGGTCCGGCTGGTTCATGCTGGTAGGGATGGTGCTGTTCTCCGGCAGTCTGTATCTGCTGTGCCTGAGCGGTCTGCGCTGGCTGGGCGCGGTCACGCCCCTGGGTGGCACGGCGTTGTTGATCGCCTGGGTGCTGTTCGCCGTGGCGGCCTGGCGGCTGCAGTGATCGATCGAACCGGAAGCGTTTACGGTGAGGATCCCCGATCGAAATGCCGCGGACGCAGACCTGGAACGACCACATCGGATCGTTTGGTGAACAAGGGAGATTACAGGCCAAACTGCCGCCGCGTTGTTCTTGCCTGGTAACCGGCCGGCTACCGTGGTCGATATTCGATCATCGGAGCACGCAAATGCCACAGGCCCGCTAGCGGATGGTGTCGCTGGAAACCACGCTGTTCTATCACGCCTTTTCCCGCTGTGTTCGCCGCCAATACCTTTGCGGCGAGGATCCGCTTACTGGAAACGACTACTCGTATCGCAAAGAGGCCATCCAGCAGCGGTTGCCGCGTTGTTCTCGCCGACAAGTAACGCAAATCCCTAGCCCTGGTAACGAATATGAGCTCGAAGCCAGAATAGCCGTGCCTAAAATACCGGTTCCCAGGGATTCGGTGTGCCGGAAACCGTGTAATCCAACTTTCTTCGCCGAGTCGCCGGTCAGTTTCCGAAGGCGGAAGCTAAATCGATGCCGCTGGCCGTTTTAGATTTATGTGTATCCAATTGATCAACAAGCAATACCCGCGCACCTTGTTCCGCTGCCGTTATTGCGGCAGAAAATCCAGCCGACCCGGCGCCGATGACAGCAATGTCATAGTGCCTGTCGTTGTCCTTAGATGCACAGCAGTCGGTCATGTTAGTTATCCGTTTTTGTATTTGCTGATGTTTCGACGTGTTCATCGTTTTGTCGGTAACGCCACAGTCCGTAGACGGTGATTACAATAAAGATTGCCAGGGCCGGAAGCAGGACAAGGTCATTCCAGCCTAGCCACGTCGAAAGGCCCAGAGCACCAAACAGAATGACTAAAACCGGCGTAAAGCAGCAAACAGCGGCGATGATTGAACCTATAATACCGGCCTGAAAAATAGTCTTGCTTTTCATGAGAGGTTAGCTTTTTGGGGAAGCCGGATACCCAGCATTGGTAGAAGCTTCTCCGATTTCTTCCGGGGTCGTCAGAGACGAGTCAAATGTGACCGTCGCTGTTTTGGCGTCAAAATCCACATTAACTGACTTAACACCTTCTACACTTTGCATAGCCTTTTTTACTGTAATCGGGCACATGGCGCAGGTCATGTTCTCGATTTCGAAAGAGGCGCTTTGTTTTTGTGTGGCGGTCTGTTGTGTAGACTTTTGTGCTTGAGCCGGGCTGTTTACGCTCATGGCAACAAGAGCACTAGCGCTAATGATTGCAATGAAAATGCCGATAACTAGATTTTGTTTCATTTCATATCTCCTAATAAAAAAGTGGTGCCCAGTAGTTGATCGTGGCGGCAAGTACCGCAACAATTGTCGCAAGCCATAAGACCGTTTTGATGATCCTGCCCGATGCGGGACGAGCGCAGTATGATCCGTCGACACAGGCTTTTTGGGGTCGGAAGTAAACATGCCAAAAGCCTCCAGCAAGCAGAACAGCTGTCACTGCCAAGGTATAAGGCTTATAAGGTTCCAGCGCTGTGAGGCTTCCGATCCACGCACCCGAAACACCCAAAGTCACAAAAATCAGCGGCAGGATGCAACAGGAGGAAGCTAGAATAGCTCCTGCAACGCCACCGGCAGTTAACCAGCGTGACCGGCGCTGTTCTTTTTCTGTTGTCTCCACTTCCAACCTCGCATCATTCGTTTGGTTCATACAAAACGCCTTTTAATTGTTGCATCTGTACTATTATGAGACCTATAGTGACTATAGGTTCAAGGGGTAAATAAAAAAACTTTCAAAAGCATCCGTTCGTTAATTCCAGCTTCGGAGATGCCATCCAGAAATCAAGCTGCTTTTCGAAATTCCAGTGGCTC
>JAVVET010000087.1:0-10304 GCA_032251235.1 Wenzhouxiangellaceae bacterium | reverse complement strand
GAGCATCGGCCTTCTAAGCCGAGGGTTGCAGGTTCGAGTCCTGCCAGGCGCGCCAGCTTGATTTTTGCCGGTCACGGTCGAATATCACTCGCTGGTGCCTTGGACGACCAGGCTGAAATAACCAGGCCGGATCCACAAACAGCCCCAGGCCCGGGTCAGACAAGTACAATGCAGCAAGTACAACGCATGAGCACCAGCAGAGCAGACGAAGTTCAAGATGGTGGGCGTAGCTCAGGGGTAGAGCACTGGATTGTGACTCCAGCGGTCGTGGGTTCAAATCCCATCGTCCACCCCATTTTGAACCGGTTGAGGCTCGCGGTTGCCGAACAGAAGGTCGCGCAGGATTGGATATACTGCGGGCCGCATGACAAATCGAAGGGCCGTTAGCTCAACTGGCAGAGCAGTGGACTCTTAATCCATCGGTTGTAGGTTCGAGTCCTACACGGCCCACCATATCCAGCCAGGCGCGCCTGACCCTGAAGGTCAGGCGGTGCCCAGCATCCGAGGCGATGAAAGGCTGGTATTTCTAACGAACGAACAAGCGAGCAGAATTTCCGATGCAGGTATCGATGGAAAAAACCGGCGACCTCGGTCGCCGATTGACAGTCGAGTTGCCGGCCGAGCAGATCGATGGAAAGATCTCCGGGCGCCTCAACGAGTTGCGCGGCCAGGTGCGATTGAAAGGCTTTCGGCCCGGCAAGGTGCCGATGAACGTCGTGCGTCAGCGCTACGGCGCCCAGGTGCGCGACGAAGTTCAGCAGGAGATCATGCAGTCGAGCCTGCAAGAGGCGGTTCGCGAGCAGAATCTCCGCATCGCCGGGGTCTCGAGCCTGCGTCCCGACAGTGGCGGCAGCGATGGCGAATTTCGCTTCGTGGCTGAACTCGAGGTGTTTCCGGAGTTGCCGGACATCGATGTGGCCGACCTCAAAATCGAGCGCCCGGTCGTTGAAATTACCGGGCAGGATGTCGACGACATGATCGAGACCCTGCGCGAACAGCGCCGCAGCTGGTCAGACGTCGCGCGCGGTGCGGCCGAAGGCGATCGGGTCAGCATCGAGTTTTATGCCGAGCTCGATGGCAAGCGGGTGCCCGAAACCGGCGAGCAGAAAGCCCAGCCGGTACTCGGCAGCGGCTCGCTGTTTGAATCGTTCGAACAGGCCCTGACGGGTCTGGAAGCCGGGGCTGCCGAGACGGTCGAATTGACTTTTCCGGAAGACTTCAGCGATTCGACGCTGGCCGGCAATGCCGCCCAGGTGTCACTGGTGGTTTCCAAGGTCGAGGCTTCCGAGGTGCCGGTCGCCGATGATGAATTCGCGCACAGCTTCGGCATCGACGAAGGCATCGAGAAAATGCGCCAAGATGTGCGCCGCAACCTCGAGCGCGAACTTCGCGCGGCCCGCAGCAATCGACTTAAAAAGGCCGTGACCGATGGCCTGGCCGAGCGCTACAGCGATTTCAGCCTGCCCGATTCGGCGGTTCGCCAGGAGCTCGAGCAGATGCGTGCCCAGGTGCGCCAGCAATACGGTGAACAGGTCGATCTGCCCGACGAGCAGCTTCGGCCCGGTGCCGAACGCCGGGTTCGACTCGGCTTTTTGCTGGCAGAAATTGCGCGCCAGCACGAACTCGACATCGATCCGAAAAAGGTCCAGGAGCGAATTGCCGAGATTGCCGAAACCTATGAAAACCCGGCCGAGGTGGTTGAGCTTTACCACAAGAACCCGCAGCTGGCCGGTCAGATCGAGAACTCGGTTCTCGAAGAGCAGGTTGTTGACTGGGTGCTCGAAAATGCGCAGGTCGAGGACCAGGAAATGAGCTTCAAGAAACTAATGGAAGCAGTATGAACGAACAAGCAATGAACCTGGTTCCAATGGTGGTCGAGCAATCGGCCCGCGGCGAGCGCGCCTACGATATTTACTCGCGCCTGCTCAAGGAGCGCGTGATTTTTATCGTCGGGCCGATCGAAGATTACGGCGCCAACCTGGTCGTGGCCCAGCTGCTCTACCTGGAAAGCGAGAACCCGGAAAAGGACATCAACATCTACATCAACTCGCCGGGTGGCGCGGTGACCGCTGGAATGGCGATTTACGACACCATGCAGTTCCTGAAGCCGGACGTGTCGACAATGTGCGTCGGCCAGGCCGCCAGCATGGGCGCGCTGCTGCTGGCGGCCGGCGCCCACGGCAAACGCTATGCCCTGCCGCATTCCCGGATCATGATTCACCAGCCGCTGGGTGGTTTTCAGGGCCAGGCCTCGGATTTCGACATCCACGCGCGCGAGATTCTCAAGATGAAGGATCAGCTCAACCGGATCCTGCAGTTTCATACCGGCCAGGACATGGAAACGATCGAGCGCGATACCGATCGGGACAAGTTTCTGGACGCCGAACAAGCCGCTGAATATGGCCTGGTCGACGAAGTGCTGCAAAAGCGGGACATCGGTTCCAGTGAGTCCTGAGTCGCATATTGGCTGTCAATCCGTGCTGTATTGGGGTTCCCGAACATCGATACTGTTGACGTGACTATGCATGTTTTGGGGTACCATTTCTTCATGATTTGCGTGGAAGAAGTCAAATGAGCGAAACATCCAGCGACAACAAGGTGCTTTACTGCTCGTTTTGCGGCAAGAGCCAGCACGAGGTCCGCAAATTGATTGCCGGGCCCAGCGTCTATATCTGTGATGAATGCGTCGAGCTGTGCAACGACATCATTCGCGAAGAGTTCGAAGAGGCCACGACCTCGGAAAGTGAAAAGTTACCGACGCCCAAGGAAATTCACGAATTTCTCGATGAGTACGTGATCGGCCAGCCACAGGCCAAGCGAGTGCTGTCGGTGGCGGTCTACAACCATTACAAGCGGCTCGAATCCCACAAGCACCGCGAAGACGTCGAACTCGCCAAAAGCAATATCCTGTTGATTGGTCCGACCGGATCGGGCAAGACGCTGCTGGCCGAAACGCTGGCGCGCATGCTCAACGTGCCGTTTACCATCGCCGATGCCACGACGCTGACCGAGGCCGGTTACGTCGGCGAAGATGTTGAAAACATCATCCAGAAGCTGCTGCAAAAATGCGATTACGATGTAGAAAAGGCCCAGACCGGCATTGTCTATATCGACGAAATCGACAAGATTTCGCGCAAGGCCGAAAACCCTTCGATTACCCGTGACGTGTCCGGCGAAGGCGTGCAGCAGGCGCTGCTGAAGCTGATCGAGGGAACCATGGCATCGGTGCCCCCGCAGGGTGGACGCAAGCATCCGCAACAGGAGTTTCTGCAGGTCGACACGCGCAACATCCTGTTCATCGTCGGCGGCGCATTTTCCGGTCTTGACAAGGTCATCCAGGACCGTTCCGACGCGGCCGGCATCGGCTTTCGTGCCGAGGTCAAGGGCAAGAGCGACTACAACGCTTCGGATTTGATTTCGACGGTCGAACCCGAAGACCTGATTCGCTACGGCCTGATTCCCGAGTTTGTCGGGCGCCTGCCGGTGGTGGCAACCTTGCGCGAGCTGGACGAGGAGGCGTTGATCCAGATCCTGGTGCAGCCAAAAAACGCAGTTGTCAAGCAGTTCAAGAAACTGTTCGAGATGGAGCATTGCGAGCTCGACGTGCGCGAAGACGCGCTGGCCGCGATTGCGCGCAAGGCGATGGCGCGCAAGACCGGCGCACGCGGTTTGCGCACGATCATGGAAAATGTCTTGCTCGACAGCATGTACGAGCTGCCGTCCATCGACAACGTGGTCAAGATCGTCGTCGACGAGGCCGTGATCAACGGCGAAGCCAAGCCCTACATGATTTACGAAGGCAACAAGCGCGCTTCCGGCGATTCCTGAGCCCGGCCGTGGCCGGGCCTGGCCCGCGATTCACATGACGACACCGCTTGAATCCGGCTGTGTTGGCGCCAATATCCCAGTCTGACCCCAGAAAAGCGGCGCGTCGAGCGCTGCACGAGAAACCTTGATGGCAAGTTCCACTTCCCCGGATGTACCTTTGACAACGACACGCCAGCCAACGCCGGTGTTGAGCCTGCGCGACGTGGTGGTCTATCCGCATATGGTGATTCCGCTGTTCGTCGGGCGCGAGCGCTCCGTTCGTGCGCTGGACGAGGCGATGAATGTCGACAAGCGAATCCTGCTGATTACCCAAAAGAGTCCCGAAACCGAAGAGCCGGAGCCGAAAGACCTGTTCGAGTTCGGCACGCTGGCGACGATTCTGCAGATGCTGCGCCTGCCCGACGGTACCACCAAGGTGCTGGTCGAAGGCGTCGAACGCGTCCAGGTCACGAGCCTGAATCAGGACGAGGGCTACCTGGCCGGAACCTGGAATTCGATCCCGGTGATCGAAGACGACGACGAGGCCTCGCTGGACGTCACAGCGCGCACCTTGCTGAGCCTGTTCGAGCAGTACGTCAAGCTCAGCCGCAAGATTCCGGTCGAACTGCTGACCACGTTGTCGGGCATCAATGACCCGAGCCGCCAGGCCGATACCATTGCCGCGCACCTGGGTATTCGTATCGAGGACAAGCAGCAGATCCTGGAAACCGCCGATTTGCGCGAGCGCATGGAGCGCCTGATGGCGCTGATCGAAGGCGAAATCGATGTGCTCAAGCTGGAAAAGCGGATCCGTGGCCGGGTCAAGACGCAGATGGAAAAAAGCCAGCGCGAGTACTATCTCAACGAGCAGATGAAGGCGATTCAGAAGGAACTGGGCGACCTCGACGAGACCGGCACCGACCTGGGCGACCTGGAACAGAAGATCGAAAAGGCCGGCATGCCTGCCGAAGCGCTGGAAAAGGCCAAAAGCGAGCTCTCGAAGCTCAAGATGATGTCGCCGATGTCGGCCGAAGCCACGGTGGTACGCAACTACCTGGACTGGATGCTCTCGTTGCCGTGGAAAAAGCGCAGCCGTATCCGCAACGACATCAAGGCGGCCGAGGATATTCTCGAGGCCGATCACTACGGGCTGGAGCGGGTCAAGGAACGCATTCTCGAGTACCTGGCCGTGCAGCAGCGGGTCAAGAAAATGCGTGGACCGATTCTTTGCCTGGTCGGCCCGCCCGGCGTCGGCAAGACCTCGCTCGGTCGTTCGATCGCGCGTGCCACCGGCCGCGAATTCATTCGCATGAGCCTTGGCGGGGTGCGCGACGAGGCCGAGATCCGCGGTCACCGCCGAACCTATATTGGTTCGATGCCCGGACGGGTGGTGCAGAACCTGGCCAAGATCGGCACGCGCAATCCATTGTTCATGCTCGATGAGCTCGACAAGATGAGCATGGATTTCCGCGGCGATCCGTCGTCGGCACTGCTCGAAGTGCTCGACCCGGAGCAGAACAATACCTTCAGCGACCACTACCTGGAGGTCGACTATGACCTGTCCGAGGTGATGTTCCTGGCCACGGCCAATACGCTCAACATCCCGGCGCCGCTGCTGGACCGGATGGAGATCATTCGCATCCCCGGCTATACCGAGGACGAGAAGCTCAACATCGCGCGCCGCTACCTGCTGCCCAAGCAGCTCAAGCAGCACGGCCTGAAGGACAGCGAGTTGAGCATCAGCGATACCGCGATCACCGACATCATTCGGTATTACACGCGTGAGGCCGGTGTCCGAAACGTCGAACGCGAGCTGGCCAAGCTGTGCCGCAAGGTGGTCAAGGAGCTGAGCCTGGATAAATCGATGGGCAAGCGCCAGGTGACCACGCGAAACCTGGACAAGTATCTTGGCGTGCGTCGCTACCGCTTTGGACGTGCCGAGGAGCGCAACGAAATCGGCCAGGTCACGGGACTGGCATGGACCGAAGTCGGCGGCGAACTGCTGCAGATCGAGGCCAACGCCGTTCCCGGCAAGGGCAAATTGACCCAGACCGGACAGCTGGGAAGCGTGATGCAGGAGTCGGTTACGGCCGCGCTATCGGTGGTTCGATCGCGAGCCGATGCCCTGGGCCTGGACCCGGACTTCCATCAGAAGCGCGATTTGCATGTGCATGTGCCCGAAGGCGCGACACCAAAGGACGGCCCGAGCGCAGGGATTGCAATGGTCACCGCGCTGGTTTCGGTGCTGACCTCCACGCCGGTGCGTGCCGATGTGGCCATGACCGGCGAGATCACGCTTCGCGGCCGGGTTCTGCCGATCGGCGGCCTGAAGGAAAAGCTGCTGGCCGCCTTGCGCGGCGGGATCGGCACGGTGCTGATCCCCAAGGAAAATGAGAAGGACCTGGTCGAGATTCCGGATCGGATCAAAAAGGACCTGGAGATTCTCCCGGTCGAGTGGATCGACCAGGTGCTGGAGATCGCATTGACCGAGCGCCCGGCGAGCGAGCCGCTGACACCTGCAGCCGGCGGAAATAAGTCCGAACCCGAGCAGGTCACGCGGGCGCACTGAAGATCAGCCGCCGATCGCCGACGAGCGGCGCTGCAAATTGTGGCGCCGATCGTAAAAAATGCCCAACCGGGGCCTGCAGCGTAGCGTTTCCGGTGATTATTGGGTATACTCGCCGAGACATATAAAAAAAGACTCCGCATGAATTCGATGCAGGAATCCGATGAAGTCATTGCGCGACAGACAGTAAACGGTAATTTGTCCAACCTCTGCAATTGATTGCTTGATGCGGCCTTCCGGCTGGTATACCATCGACAGCATGGTCGATCGGAATGGGGATTGCCGGTCATCAGGGAAATCAAGGGGTGTCGCAATCCAATAACACAAATGTATCTGGAGCACATTCGATTATGAATAAAGCAGAATTTTTAGAGTCGGTTTCCGACAAGAGTGGGATGACGAAGGCCGATGCCGGTCGCGCACTGGACGCAATCATTGAAACGCTTTCCGAGGCCTTGAAGAAGGGAGATTCGGTTTCCCTGATCGGTTTCGGGACGTTTTCGGTCAAGGAACGCGCCGCACGTGCCGGACGTAATCCGTCCACCGGCGAGACGATCCAGATCAAGGCATCGAAAACTCCTTCATTTAAAGCTGGTAAAGGCTTCAAGGACGCGATAAAATAAGCGGCTTAGCAGCGTCCCGGGTGCTTAGCTCAGTTGGGAGAGCATCGCCCTTACAAGGCGAGGGTCGGCGGTTCGAGCCCGTCAGCACCCACCAGGAGTTACTAGGAGTGGTAGTTCAGTTGGTTAGAATACCGGCCTGTCACGCCGGGGGTCGCGGGTTCGAGTCCCGTCCACTCCGCCAACAACCCGTCGGGGCGCCTTGCACGGCGCCCCGATTTTTTTAAAGTAATACCACAGTCGCGCAGGATGCGAATTCTATGTTGCAAGCCATTCGTGACCGGGTAACCGGTATTGTCGCTTTTCTGATTCTTGGCCTCCTGGCGATTCCATTCCTGTTTTTCGGCGTCGACAGTTATATCCGCGATGTGCCGCAGGATTCCATCGCCAAAATCGGCGATGCCGAGATCACGCTGTCCGAATTCCAGACCGAATTTTCTCGCTACCGGGCCCAGCTGCGTGCCCAGCAAGGCGAAGACTACAACGAGCTCGAGGCCAGTCGGCCCCAGGCCCGACGCGAGTTTCTGGAAAGCATGATCGACCAGCAGCTGCTGATCAATTATGCCCAGGAACTGGGTTTGGCAATCAGCCCGAACACCATCGTCGAGGTCATTCAGAACATCCCCGCATTTCAAATCGACGGCCAGTTCAATCGCGACATTTATCGTCAGCGCGTCCAGGCCGTGGGCCAGACACCGGCTTCATTCGAGCGCGATTTGATGGACGATTTGCTGCTTCGCGAGCTCCCGGCCGCGGTCTCGAGTTCGGTTATCGTCAGTCCGGCCGACCTCGAGCGGTGGCTGCGCGTGCAGCTCGAAGCGCGCCGGATTTCCTATATCGAGATCGATAATGCACCCTTCGTGGAACCCGAGTCGATCACCGACGAAGCGATCGCGGCCTTCTATGAGGATAACCAGGGCCAGTTCATGCGCCCGGAGCGCGTGAGCGTCGAGTATGTGGAGCTCGATACCCGCGACATGGCCGACACGATGGAAATTGAAGAGGAAGTTCTTGAACAACGCTACGAGGCCACCAAGGCGAGATTCATGACGCCGGAGCGTCGACGGGCGGCGCACATCCTGATCACCGAGACCGGCGAGCGTGAAGCTGACGAGGCCAGAGCTCTGGCCGAGTCGATCAAGCAGCGGCTGGAACAGGGCGAGAGCTTTGCCGACCTGGCCGAAGAATTTTCCGATGATCCAGGCTCGGCCGCCCAAGGCGGCGACCTCGGCTGGATCGAGCCCGGCGTGATGATGCCTGAATTTGAACAGGCGCTTTACGAGATGGCAGTCGACGAAGTGGCCGGCCCGGTCGAAACCGAGTTCGGCTGGCACCTGATCAAGCTCGTGGAAATCGACCCCCCGCGTGGACAAACCTTTGCGCAGGCGCGCGACGCGATTGCCGAAAATATTCGCGAGGAACGAGCGGATGATCTTTATCTTGAGCTCAGCGAACGCTTGATCGACCTGGTCTATGCCGATCCCAGTGGCCTGGACGCCGTGGCCTCCGACCTGGGGCTGGAGCTGAAAACTGCGGGTCCGTTTTCGCGTTTCGGTGCCGAAGGCGTGCTGGCCGACCCGCGCGTTCTTGAAGCGACGTTCTCCGACCTGGTCTTGATCGATCGACAGGCGAGCGAACCGATCGAGCTGGATCGCAACCATGCCGTGGTCGTTCGGGTCACGGATCATCAGCCGGCCGAGCCGCGTCCACTGGACGATGTTGCCGATGAAATTCGGACCCGGCTCGCGCGCGAGGCGGCCAACGAGGCGGCGCGTGAATATGGCGAGTCTTTGCTGACGCAGGTCGAGACGGATGGTTCGCTCGAACAGCTCGCCGAAGTCGAATCACTCGAGCTGGAACAGCGCGAAATCACCCGCCGAAGCTTTGAACTGGGCGGCCAACTGCTCGAGGAAGTGTTTCAGTTGCCGGCGCCAAACGACCAGGAGCCGGTCTTTGAGCTGGTGCCGCGCAATGGTGGTTGGGCATTGGTTCGACTCGAGTCCGTGGTCCCGGGCGACCCTGAAGCTGCCGACGAATCGCAACGCCAGAGCGCGCGCCGCCAGATCGAATTCGCGCGCTCATCGGCCGAGGTGCAGGGACTGGTCCAGTGGCTGCGTGCAAACACCGAGGTCAGCGTCGTCGAAGACCGGCTTTAAAGAGAAAGCGGTGGTCAGCGTAGCCACCGCAATTTCTGACTGACCCGGTTCGGGCGAACACGATACCGGCACAGGCCGGGTTCCGAAACGGGGTTTCCGCCGCCGCGTCGACTGAACAAGCAGGCGATGACAGTGCCATTTCCAGGAAGACGGAGCGCTCAGCCGCTCTTTATCATTTCGGATCGTCGCCGACGCGTTCGCGTGGCAGCTAACACGGCCGTTGCAAGTTGACTGCGGTTGGCTTTGGCCAGGCCGCGGCTGCAGCGAACTCGCCGATGCCGACGAGCGCTTATTGGGTTCGGAGGATTGCCGAACTTGATTGAATCCACGATGGCTGCCCAAAACCCGGATTGATCTAATCCAGCCCTGCCATGCCGACGATGTTGTAACCGGCATCGACGTAAGTAATTTCACCGGTGATTCCAGCGGCCAGATCGGAGCACAAAAACGCCGCGGCATTGCCGACATCTTCGGTCGATACGCTGCGCCGGAGCGGCGCGGTGTTTTCGACGTGCTCGAGCATGGAACGGAACTTCGAGATGCCGGCCGCGGCCAGGGTCTTGATCGGGCCGGCAGAGATGCCGTTGACGCGAATGCCGTGCGGCCCCAGGCCATGTGCCAGGTAGCGCACCGAAGCCTCCAGCGAGGCCTTGGCCAGGCCCATCACGTTATAGCTGGGCATGGCACGCACGGCACCCAGGTAGCTGAGCGTCAGCAGGGCGCCGTTTCTGCCTTCCATCAGGGGTTTGCCCGCCTTGGCCAGAGCGGCAAAGCTGTAGCTGGAAATCTCGTGGGCGATGCGGAAGCCTTCGCGCGTGACGACATCGGCAAACTCGCCTTCAACCTGGTCGCGCGGTGCGAAACCGACGGCGTGAACGATGATGTCCAGGTGACCCCAGGCCGAGCCCAGTTCTTCGAAAACCCGGTCGATTTGATCATCTTCGGCCACGTCCAGCGGCATGACCAGCTTTGAGCCGGTCTGCTCGGCGATCTTGTCGACGCGCGTTTTGAGCTTTTCGTTCTGGTAGGTAAAGGCCAGTTCTGCGCCTTCGCGATGCATGGCCTCGGCAATGCCCCAGGCGATCGATCTTGGACTGGCCACGCCGACGATCAGTGCGCGCTTACCTTCTAGCATTCCCACAATAGCAACTCCGG
>JAVVET010000086.1:0-10415 GCA_032251235.1 Wenzhouxiangellaceae bacterium | reverse complement strand
CGCGGGATGATCTGTCGGGTATGGATGTGGCGCGAAAGCTGGTGATCCTGGGGCGCGAAATCGGCATGGACCTGAGCCTCGACCAGATCGAGGTCGAAAGCCTGGTGCCGGCAGGACTGGACCACGGCAGCGTCGATGATTTCCTGGCATCGCTGGATGTGATGGACGCCGACATGGCCGAGCGAATCAAGCGGGCCGATGCCGAGCGGCAATGCCTGCGATACACGGCCAGCCTGGATGCCGACGGCCGTGCGCGCGTCGGACTGGAATCGTTGCCGCTGGCTCATTCGTTCGCACACCTGGCACTGACCGACAACGTGGTCGCCTTCACCACCGAGCGCTACAGCGAAAACCCGCTCATCGTCCAGGGACCAGGCGCCGGCCCCGAGGTGACGGCAGCCGGCGTGTTCTCGGACCTGCTCAGAATTGCGCAGACCCGGGCTTGAGCCGGCTGGAGATCGAATGCGGTATTGAATCGAACAGCCGCAAAGCGACCGGAAAATCGAAGCCTGTCCGGTGCAAAACGAGCTGATCCATCTGAAAATCGGATGCAATCGGCAAATTTTGCGCCCTTGTTTTTAGTCACAATGCCAGCAACCTTCTGCAAGCCAGTCGACCGGCCCCAACCCTTTGGTGCCGCCGATGGGGCTGCCGGGTGGAATCTCGGGGCCGGGGCTTGCCGGATTGCTCGGTGGTGCCGGACGGCCCAGGTGTTTCTGGATTCGTACTGTCATCCACTCGCTGAAATCAGCCATGCCGCGCTCACGCCCAAGCCGTCGGGCAATTCCGGACAAGCCGGCTCGGGCAGCAGCCTGAACCTGAGCCGAGCCGGCCTCGCTTTCCAGGCGCATCAGCGCCGCGGCGTACCTGGCAACCAGGCGCTGGGAAATGACGCGCAGGCGCGGCGGACCGGCAGTGGCCAGGTCGTCGAACAGGCGCGCCTGAATTGCCTCGATCACTTCATCAAGCGAGGGCATTGCCGGATCCATGGCCGACTGGGCCGCCAGCCGCTCGGCGCGCTCGCCATCAAGCAATGCGGCATAGCTCAGATCGGCCGCGGTTTCGGCGGCTGTGAACAGGTCGAAGGCCGCGCCGGTACGCGCCGGCAGTGTTTCGGCGCCGGCGTTGAACCAGTATCCGTTGTAGCTCGGCGGCATCGAGCCGACCAGTTCTTCGGGCAGATTCAGCCGCGCCGGATCCAGCGTTTTGAGTAGCATCGCCAACGCTCTGCGCTGGTCATCGGGCGAAACCGGAGAAGGACTCGTCCCCGGGCCGCCGCGCCGTGCATAGCTGAAGCGCAAGCCGCCCAGCGACTTGGCAGCGGCATCGAGCTGGTATCGGTGATAGAGATAAATCGGCACCAGCACTTCGCGAAGTGTCGCCAGCGGTCGGCCCCGGGCAATCCGGTCGACGCCGAAATCGGCCAGCGCACGGGCCCTGACATCCAGCACCCGACCCAGCTCGACAATCGCATCGTTACCGTTGTCCCAGGCCGACCCGTCCGGGTGCGCCGTCGAAACGCTGCGCGCATGTGGATCGGCGACGAACTGCAGGCCGCGTTCGATTGCTTCGGCCATGATTTCGTCCAGGCGCGCCGACTCGTCCAGCTCCGGCGCGAATTCCGAATACAGCCAGCGTGCGGTCAGCTTGTCCCATTCGCCGATGCCGTGGCCGTAGGCCCGCGAGAAGTCCAGCGCGCCCTGGTCGTCGAGGTGCACCCAGGGCGCCGGGTAGTCCATTACCGAGGCACGATCGTTGGCCGATGCGGCAAAATTGTGGCCAAATCCGAGCGCATGGCCCAGTTCGTGGGCGGCCAGTTGCCGGATCCGGTCCAGCGCCAGCTCGACCGGATCGTTTTCGGCGCCGCTGCCCACGGCATCCACGCCGGCCAGGCCTTCGAAAATCATGCGGTCCTGGCGCACGCGCTGCGAGCCGAGGATGACGTGGCCCTTGATCATTTCGCCGGTTCTCGGGTCGATGATGCCGCCACCATAGGACCAGCCGCGAGTCTGGCGATGAACCCACTGAACGACGTTGTAGCGAATATCCAGCGGATGGGCGTCTTCGGGCAGCAGTTCGACGCGAAAGCCGTTTTCAAATCCGGCCGCCGCAAAGGCCTCGGACCACCATGAAGCGCCCTCGACCAGGGCCTGCTGGATGCGTTCCGGCGCACCGGAATCGATGTAGAAGACCAGCGGCTCGCGCACGCCGGATTCGGGACGTCCTGGGTTTTGGTGCTGCAGCCTGTGGCGCATGGCATAGGCGCCCATGACCGGCTCGTCCAGCCTTGATGCGTAGTCGTAGAAGCCCAGCTCGAAGCTGGCGCTGCGCGAGTCGGCGTGGCGAACCCGGTAACCGTCGTCGGGCAGTCGAACGAAGCTGTGGTGCTGGATCAGCGTTACCGCGTTGGCGTCTGCCGCGGTGGCCTGGATCTCGCTGCCCGGTGCATCGCCGGTGAACGTGATCCATGCATCGATCTCGACGTTGTCGGGGAACACCAGCACGGAATCGGCATCGGGCAGCGAGCGGTCATCGGCGCGCGCGAACTTGCCGCCGTCGCGGCCGAGGATTCGGGCAAGCCCGAGGCCATCGGCGGTCAGCAGGCCGGCCAGGTCGATAAGCACACGTCCGTCATCGTCTTCGGCGACGATTTCGGTCGACCAGATGAACGAACTGGCAAACGATGCCGCCACGGCCTGGCGCTCGAGCTTGTTCGACGTGAGCGCGCGGTAGCGATGGTTCTCGACCTCGGCGATGACACGATTGCCGATGCGTCTGAAGCGAAGGATCCTTCCCGAATTGCCCCAGCCCCGATCCAGACCCAGCGGGTTGGAGCCAAGCCCGGCCGTAAGCCGTTGGGCATGGATGAAACGCAACAGAACGCCCGGCTCGTGGCCGTCCGGGCTGCTTGGCGGCAGCAGCGCCAGCACTTTCCCCTGGTCGGTGCTGGCGTAGACATCGATGAAGCCGCTCGAAAGCACGAAGCCTTCGGTTGCCTGGGCAAGGCTTTGGGTTTCGGCTTTGGCTTTGCTTACGGTTTCGGCCGAGGCCTCGGCCTCGGCCAAAACGGGGCTGCCAAAAAACACGGCCAGTGCGGCAATGACCGGCACCAGGGGCGGGACTTGAAGCATGATGACATCATCCGGCGGCGATTGAAGCCGTCAAGTATGCATCAGTTACTTTTAGCCGTCATGCCCTTGTAATTGAGTTCGACCCAGCGCTCGGGGCCGATGAATCCGTCCCCCCATTGGTCGTCGAATTCGGCGGTCACGCCGGCTTCCTGCACCTGCTCCAGCGTTTTGCCTTCGTCGATCAAGCTTGCCAGGCGCGCGTGGACCGTGGCCAGCAAGTGCCGGTAGTCGTGCAACTGGGCCTGGTTGATGACCGGGCCGCCGTGGCCGGTGATGATCGCGGTCTGGTCGTCGGCGAGAGCGAGAATGGTGTCGGTTGCCTCGATCATGCCCGCCAGGCTGCCGCCGCTGCCGTAATCGATGAACGGATACAGGCCATAGAACACGATATCGCCGGCGTGGATTGCATTGGCCTCGACCAGGTGCAGGATCGAATCGCCATCGGTGTGGGCGTGCGGCACGTGGATGGCATTGATCGTCTGGCCGCCCATGTGAAAGCTCACTTCATCGTTGAAGGTCACCACCGGCAGCGCAGCGTTGGCTGCCGGGGGCACCTGATTATCGAAAAACTCCATCAACTGGCCGGCCGAAAGACGTTTTCGGACATTGTTGTGGGCGACGATCACGGCGTTGGCCGCGTGCATGTTTTCGTTGCCGCCGGTATGGTCGCCGTGCCAATGGGTGTTGAACACGAAATCGACCGCCTGGGTCGTGACCTCGGCAATTGCGGCAAGTATCTGTTCGGTCAGCGGCGCGTACTGATCGTCGATCAGAAAGGCGCCGTCTTCACCGACCACCAGGCCGAGATTGCCGCCTGCGCCCTGCAGTGCGTAAACGCCGTCGGCGACTTTCGTGGTCTTGATTTCGACCGACGAGAAGTCCTGGGCCATCGAGCCCTGGCTCACCGCGAGCGCGAGCAGGCCGGCCGCGACTGCTTTGCAAATCGTGATTCGTTTCATGGCGGATTCCACCGTTGTGTGTTGTCGTCTGAAAGTACAGTCTAATCGAGCGCCAGCCGGGTATCCAGATCGCGCAGGCTGTACAGGGCCCAGCACGCGGCCAGCATGGGAATGGCGGCAAAGAAAAGCAGGTTGGGGCCTTCGAAGGGATTGATGTACTGGTTCCAGGTCGAAAGCGTCGAGACCGCGTGGATCACGAACACCAGGCCGTAGGTGATGCGCTTCATGAAACCGATGACGAAACCGATCAAAAGCACCAATTCGAGCGCGCCGATGGCCATGAACACCGTTGGTCCCCAGCCGGACAGGCCGTAGAAGCTCTCGAACACGCCGGCCGAATGCTGCGGATTGACGAATTTGTCCAGCGTCCACATAAAGATGACGATGAACACCCCCAGGCGCATGAACAGCAGTGCGTTGGCGATCTTTTGTTTGTTATTCATTGACGGCTTCCTTTATGGGATGAATGTTCACCCGACTATAGCAAACCGACTGTCGAATGCCGAGCTTGTCCTTGCCGGCCCGATGACCGGAAACTACTTTCTGCGCCAGGCAAAGAATTTTTCGGCCAGCCGAAGTGCGGCTTCCGGCTTGCGCGCCTTTTTCCATTCACCGGCGGCGAACTTGTTGGCCTCGTTCATCGTCGGGTAGATGTGGATGGTGCCGAGAATCTTGTTCAGCCCCAGGCCATGCTTCATGGCCAAAATGAACTCCGCGATCAGTTCGCCGGCGTGTGCACCGACGATGGTGGCGCCCAGGATTCGATCCTTGCCCGGCGCGGTCAAGACCTTGACAAAGCCGGTATCGGCGCTGTCGGCGATCGCGCGGTCCAGATCGTCGATGCCGTAGCGGGTGACTTCGACGTCGATGTCCTGCTCTTTGGCCTCGGTTTCGCTTAAGCCGACGCGCGCGACTTCCGGGTCGGTAAACGTGGCCCAGGGAATCACGCGGTAATCGGCCCGGAACGACCAGAACGGGCTCAGCAGCGCGTTGACCGACGCGAACCAGGCCTGGTGCGCAGCCACGTGGGTGAATTGATACGGCCCGGCAACATCGCCGCAAACCAGGATGTTGGGGAAATTGGTGCGCAGGTACGGATCGGTTTCAATGGTGCCGCGGTCGCTGACCTGTACGCCCAGTTCCTCGAGACCGAAGCCGCGGGTGCGGGCCTTGCGCCCGAGTGCGACCAGCAGGCGATCGAATTCGATCGTGACTTCCTGACCGTCGTGTTCGCAGATCACCCGGCCGCCACGCTGCTGGGCTTCGAAGCGGCTGGCCTTGTGGCCGGTGGCCAGTTGCAGTCCTTCATGTTCCAGGCGCTGCATCAGGCTTTCGCTTGCATCCGGGTCCTCGCGCGGCAACAGGCGGTCGGCCATTTCGACGATCGTCACTTTCGAGCCCAGGCGGGCAAAGGCCTGCGACAACTCCGCGCCAATCGGCCCGCCGCCAAGAACGGTCAGTTTTTCAGGCAGCTGCTGGAGCCCCCAGACCGTGTCGCTGGTCAGGTAGTCGACGCCATCGAGACCGTCGATCGGCGGCACCAGCGGCTCGGCGCCGGTGGCCACGATGATGCTGCGCGCGCTCAGGGTCTTGCCGTTGACCTCGACGGTCCACGGCGAGACCAGTCTGCCTTCGCCTTCGATGACATCCACGCCCATGTTGCGGTAGCGCTCGGGCGAGTCGTGCGGCTCGATTTTGCTGATAATCTCGCGCACTCGCGCCATCACGTCGGCCAGCGAGAATTCGGCGGTCATTTTCCTGATGCCGAAGCGCTCGGATTCGCGCGCCTCCTGAACCAGGCGTGCGGTTCGCAACAGCGACTTGGACGGCACGCAACCGGTGTTCAGGCAGTCGCCGCCCATCTTGTTCTTTTCGATCAGCGCGACCCTGGCCTTGATGGTGGCGCCGATATAGGCCGAAACCAGCCCGGCCGACCCGGCGCCGAGCACGATCAGGTTGTAGTCGAACGATTTCGGCTTGTCGAAACCGGCATAGATCTTGCGATTTTTAATCAGGCGCAGCGTGAAGCGCAGAATCAGCGGCAACAGGCCGAGCAGCACGAACGCGCCGATCAGGCCAGGCGACAGGATGTCTCCGGTCGACTCGATCTGGCTGAGCTGGGTGCCGGCGTTGACGTAGACGAGAGTTGCCGGAAACATGCCGACCAGGCTGACCCAGGCATAGGTCCAGGTCCGGATCGGCGTCAGCGCCATGACCAGGTTGATGACCCAGAACGGAAACGCCGGTACCAGCCGCAGCGCCAGCAGGTAGAAGGCACCGTCTTTCTCGACCCCTTCGTTGATTGCGCGCAGGCGCTTTTTGAATTTCTTCTGGATGGCGTCGCGGAACAGGAAGCGGGCGGCCAGAAAGACCAGCGTTGCGCCGATCGTGGAGGAAACCGAAACCGCGACGGTGCCGACGCCCAGCCCGAACAGCGCGCCGCCGGCCAGGGTCATGATTGTAGCCCCGGGCAGGGACAGGGCGGCCATGACGATGTAGACCGCCACGTATCCGGCCAGCATGGACCAGAAGTGCTGGCGGGTGAATTCAAGCAGCCGGTCGCGTTGCTCGCGCAGTTCCTCGAGGCTGAAGTACTGGTTCAGATCGAACCAGAAAAAAGCGACGACCAATAAGCCGATGGCGGCAAGGATGGCACTGCGGATCAGCGTAATTCTCATGTCTGGCTTAAATTCCTGTTGATTTCAAGTTTCTGGATTCGTTCATGCCTGACTTTAACAGTACAGGCGATCAGCGAGCACCGGACCGGCTTGACCGGGGGCTGCTTGCAGTTTGCAGCCTATGCGCCGCTTCGAAACGCTCGCTTTTGCCGACAACACCAGCCGACGTCAATGTCGTTTGAGACAAGCGGCATTGACGTCGGCCAGGATGATGCTAGCGATGCTGCCAGGGATTGCAGTCGTAACCGGCAATCCGAATCAGGCGTTCGAGCTTGAGCGTGCCGCTGCCCAGGCCTGCCGGCGAGAAATCATAGGCCATGTTCAATTCGTTGCAATTGACCACTTCCAGCGTGATCTGGCCGGCCGGCGTCACTTCGATGGCTTCCGGCGGCGGCTGGTTCTCGACCGAAAGAAATTCGCCATTGGCATTGATGGCCATCGGGATGGTCACGGGACCGGGCTCGAGCGTTGAAGGTTCGGTATTGCCGCCGACCCAGAACGGCGCGCCGTCGAGGTAGGTGAAAAACATCGCGAATACGAAGTTGTCGTCCAGTTGCTCGGCGATCTGCAGCACCAGGCCGGTCCGCGGTTTTCCGGCCAGGCGCCACTGACCGCTGTAGCGCCCGTTCAAGACCTGCTGTTCGAACTGGGGCGGGTCAATTGTCGGGTCGAAGCGGTCCAGCAGAAACCGAAAGAAGACCGGCTGGGCGGGCGAGAAGCTTTCCCAGGTCAATTCCAGTGAAAAGCCTTCGTTGTAATCCTCCGGCAGAAAGGTCGTCAATTCATCGATGGAGGCCTGCTGGACACCCAGCATCCAGGTCTCGCCGACGAGGCTGACGAAGCCGCCGGAGGCGCCGACATTGCCGCCACCGGGACGCGCCAGCAGTTGCGCTTCATGAAACGGCACCTCGACATCGCCGGCCTCGGCGAAAACCTGCGGCACGATCACGAAATTGTTGCCGTTGAGTTGCTGCAGGCGAACCAGGACCACCGAAAGACCTTCATCGGCGCAGGCCACGCGCCAGATCCGCACGCTGACTTCCGCATCCTGGGTTGTGCTGTCGATCGAGGGCACGCCGATCACCTGGTTGACCAACAGGGTATCGGCCGATCGGGGTTGATCGGGAATCTCGATCGACAGGCAGCCCGGCGGGAACGGGGTGCCAAGGTCGGTCAGCAGGTTCAACTTCTGGACCTGGGCCTGAGCCGGACTCATGACTGCGGACGCCATCAGCATGGTGATCAAAAAAAATAGACGCGAAATTGCCCGGCGTGAATGCATTGCTTGACTCCTGACTGGGTGGAATGAAATTTTAATTGGGTCGGACAGGCGTCATTGTAGCCACCTCGCGTTAGCGAAAGCTGAACCGATAAAGCTGAACCGATCATGGTGATAACATTGGCCGCTTGTTCAAGCGGAAGATCCAGCGAATATGGCAGGTCATAGCAAGTGGGCCAATATCCAGCACCGGAAAAAGGCCCAGGACAGCAAGCGCGGCAAGGTTTTTACCCGCCTGGTCCGTGAAATCACGGTCGCCGCGCGCCAGGGCGGCGGTGACCCTGAAAGCAATCCGCGCCTGCGCCTGGCCTGGGACAAGGCCAATTCGGCCAACGTGCCCAAGGACAACATCGAGCGCGCCATCAAGAAGGCCACCGGCGAACTCGAGGGCGTCGACTTTGAGGAAATCACCTACGAGGGTTACGCCCCCGGCGGCGTTGCGGTCCTGATCGAGACGGTGACCGACAACCGCAACCGCACCGTGGCCGAGGTCCGGTATGCATTTTCCAAGTACGGCGGCAACCTGGGCACCGAAGGTTCGGTGGCCTACATGTTCGAAAAAACGGGCGTGATCAGCTACGCTCCGGGCACCAGCGAGGAAAAGGTCATGGAGGCCGCCCTGGAAGGCGGTGCCGAAGATATCGAGACCAGCGACGACGGCAGCATCGAGGTGTTGACCGCCCCGGAGCAGTTTTCCGAAGTGCTCAAGGCTCTGCGCAGCGCCGGGCTGGAGCCGGAAGATGCCGAAGTGACCATGCGCCCGGCCACGCTGGTGGAACTGGATGCCGAAGCGGCTCGGAAATTGCTGAAATTTCTCGACGTACTCGAAGACATCGACGACACGCAGAACGTCTGGCACAACGCCGATGTTCCACCCGAAGCCTATGACTAAGTCCGCCTTGAGCGCGGCCGGCGAGCCGGCAAAGTGATGCCGGCGGCCATGCCGGGGGCGAATCGCTGATGCGCATTCTCGGGCTCGATCCCGGCTCGCGGATCACCGGCATCGGGATCATCGATGGCGAAACGCTGGTTGCCGCGCGCCAGCTCAATCTGGGCGGCGGCGATATGCCGCAGCGCCTGGGTGGCATTTTTGCCGGCGTGGTTTCGGCAATCGAGGAGTTCCGGCCCGACGTGGTCGCGATCGAGACGGTGTTCATGAGCCGCAATCCGCAGGCCGCGATCAAGCTCGGCCAGGCGCGCGGCGCTGCCATCTGCGCCGCCGTGCATGCCGGACTGGCGGTGCATGAATACGCGCCCAGACTGATCAAGCAGGCCGTGGTCGGGCGTGGATCGGCCGAAAAGGAGCAGGTCCAGCACATGGTGCGGGCGCTGCTGAAATCAAAAGCCCCGTTCGGCGCCGACGCCGCCGACGCACTGGCCGTCGCTCTTTGCCACATGCACTGCGCGCGAACCGCCAGTCGATTGCCCCCGGGAGTCGTTTTGAGATGATTGCACGTTTATCGGGAACCCTGATCGAGCGCCAGCCGCCCAAGCTGGTGATCGATGTGGCCGGCGTCGGGTATGACATAGAAGCGCCGTTGAGCGTATTCGACAAGCTGCCGGAACTCGGACAGCCGTGCACGCTGCTGATCCAC
The DNA here is from genome assembly GCA_032251235.1 of Wenzhouxiangellaceae bacterium. Taxonomy (GTDB): domain Bacteria; phylum Pseudomonadota; class Gammaproteobacteria; order Xanthomonadales; family Wenzhouxiangellaceae. The sequence continues at coordinate 773 of JAVVET010000086.1, read as the reverse complement.
CAGGTCGTGCGCGAAGATGCCCATCTGCTGTTCGGTTTCTCGGTCAGGTCCGATCGGGAATTGTTCAAGATCCTGCTTAAGATTTCCGGCGTCGGCCCGCGGCTTGCGCTGGCTATTTTGTCCAGCGTTTCGGCGCAGGATTTTGCGCTGATGGTGGAGTCGGGTGACAGTCAGGCGTTGACGCGGCTGCCGGGCATCGGCAAGAAAACCGCCGAGCGCCTGATCCTGGAGATGAAAAGCCGCATCGCCGATCTCGGTATCCCGTCCGGTGAGTCGTCGGCACCGGGCGCCGGCCGCGATAGCGCCAGCGAGGCCCGCGCCGGCCTGGCCGCGCTGGGCTATTCGCCGTCCGAGGCGCTCAAGATGATCAAGGGCCTCGGCGACCCGTCCGCCAGCGCCGAGGCGATGATTCGGGAAGCGCTGAAAAAGCGCATGCAGCGATAACCGAAACCATTCGGCAGACTGTCGGGATTGGGGCCGGGCGATTATTCTTCGACGGCTGCGGACAAGGCCGGGTTGGGTCCAATTTGGTTCGAAAATCCGGCTTGCCCCTCTGCGAGCGTTTTTATCCGCCTTATTCAGTGTGCCCCGAGGGCGCGTTGATCAAGCCTGCTTGCAGGCGAATGGCTACGGAGTCCCGTTTTTGTTCGCTTGCAATCAGGCTCCTGCAAAAGCTGCCTGACTCAACAGATTGGGCCTAGGAGCCTGTCGGACTTACCCGATCGTAGCGAGGGAAAGCCGGTTGGAGTCAGATTTTTTGATCTTTTGAGGCG
>JAVVET010000085.1:0-10445 GCA_032251235.1 Wenzhouxiangellaceae bacterium | reverse complement strand
AAGCCGGTTGGAGTCAGATTTTTTGATCTTTTGAGGCGAATAGTGGGCCTATTTAACGAAAAAGAGCGAAGAATCTGGCCCAATCCGGCTTTTCCGCAGTAGATCAGCGTTAAGTCCGATAGGCTGCTAGGCCACCAGTTCATTGATGCTCAGGATCGCCATCAGAACCGACATGACGATCACGCCGATGACCGCGGCGAGCCCCAGCGTCAGCACCGGAACCAGCATGGCCATGAGACGATCGATGGTGGTCTTGACCTCGCGGTCGTAAGTGTTGGCGACTTTGAGAAGCATTTCATCGAGCTGGCCGGTTTCCTCGCCGACGTTGATCATCTGCAGCGCCAGGCGCGGAAAGCGCCTGCTCTCATTGAGCGCGCGCGCCAGCGGCGCACCGGTCTTGACCTTTTTGGCCGCCTCGGCGATATCTTCGCGCAGCACCGTGTTGCCCATCACGTTCCGGGCAATCGAGATCGCCGAAAGCAGTGGCACACCATTGACCAGCAGCGTGCCCATGGTTCTCGACAGGCGTGCCATTTCGATTTTTGCAATCACATCGCCGATCCACTTGAGGCGCAGGAAACGCGCATCCCAGCGCAAGCGCGAGGCCGGCCGGCTCATCTGCGAGCGAAACCATGCGACCGCGACGAGCACGATGATGATCAAGCCCCACCAGAAATTCTGCAGCAGATCGCCGACGCCGATGACGATACGGGTCAGCCACGGCAACTCGCCGCCGAAATCCTCGAACATCGGCGTGAACTGCGGAATCACGTAGACCATCAGCAGCATCAGCGAGGCGATCGCGAGAATCACCAGCAACGCCGGATAGATCAGCGCCGAAACGACCCCGTCCTTGAGCTCCTTGGCCCGCTCCATGTACTCGGACATGCGTGCCAGCGTCTGGTCCATCGCGCCGCCCATTTCGCCGGCGCGCACCATGTTGATATAAAAGCGCGAGAACACCCCGGCGCGCTCTTCCAGCGCCTCGGACAGCGAAATCCCCTCGCGTACTCGATCGCGAACCGTGGACAGCATGTTTTCGACGCGCTCGTTTTCGGCCAGCTCCACCAGGATACCCAGCGAGCGATCAAGCGGCAAGCCGGCACCGAGCAGCGTCGCCAGCTGGCCGGTCAGATCGCCCACTTCCCGCTGGCTCAGGCCCTGGCGGCCGCGGAACAGCGTCTCGAGGCGAAACCCCGAAGCCACTTCCCGGGCCTGAACCGGGATGTTTCCCATTTCCTGGATATGCGCAACCACCAGGTCGGCGCTGGGCGCCTCCATCTCGCCGGTGACGGTTTCGCCGCCCGGCGTGACCGCCTTGTAGGAAAACGTCGGCATCAGGCTTCCTGGGTCACTCGCAGCACCTCTTCGATGCTGGTCACGCCGCCAAGCGCCTTGAGCATGCCGTCCTGGTACATCGAACGCATGCCCTCGTTGCGCGCCTGGCGCTCGATATCTCCCGAGGTCGCCTGCTTCATCACCATGCGCCGGATCTCGTCGGACATGGTCAACAGCTCGACGATGCTGGACCGGCCCTTGTAGCCGGTCGGGTTGACCTCCGAGCTGCCGGCACGATACAGCGTGATCGGGTCGGCATCGGTCAACTGGCGCAAACCCAGCTCGTCGATCATTTCCGGCAGCACTTCGAATGGCTGGCGGGTTTCCGGGTCGAGCCGGCGGACCAGGCGCTGGGCCATGATGGCGTTGACGGTCGAGGTGAGCAGGTAGTCCTCGACACCCATGTCGAGCATTCGGGTGATGCCGCCGGCGGCATCGTTGGTATGCAGCGTCGACAACACCAGGTGGCCGGTCAGCGCCGACTGGATCGCGATCTTGGCGGTTTCCAGGTCGCGCATTTCACCGATCATGATCACGTCGGGATCCTGGCGCACGATCGCGCGTAGCGCAGCGGCGAAGTTGAGGCCGATCGAGGACTTGGCCTGGATCTGGTTGACGCCTTCGAGCTGGTACTCGACCGGGTCCTCGACCGTGATGATCTTGCGCTCGGGCGAATTCAGCTGGTTCAGCGCCGTGTACAAGGTCGTGGTCTTGCCCGAGCCGGTCGGCCCGGTGACCAGGATGATGCCGTGCGGCATTTCCAGCGCGCGGATGAACTTGTCGCGCATGTCATCGGCAAAACCGAGGCTGGCAAAGTCCAGCGTTACGGCTTCGCGGTCGAGGATTCGCATGACCACGCTCTCGCCGTGCGAGGTCGGGATCGTGGAAACGCGCAGATCCAGCTCCTTGCCCTGGACGCGGTGCATGATGCGCCCGTCCTGCGGCAGGCGCCGCTCGGCGATATTGAGCTTGGCCATGATCTTGACCCGCGAGATCACCGCCGCGGTCGAGCGGGCCGGCGGTGCCTCGACTTCGTGCAGCACGCCGTCGACCCGGTAGCGCACCTTCAGACGGTTCTCGAACGGCTCGATATGGATATCCGAAGCCCGTTCTTCGACCGCTCGCTGCAACAGCAGGTTGACCAGCCGGATGACCGGCGCCTCGGAGGCCAGGTCGCGCAGATGTTCGACGTTTTCTTCATCCTCGCTCTCGTCGTCCGAACCCAGCCCCTCGGCAATCTGGCCCATGGCGCTTCGGCCGCCGCCGAAATAGCGTTCGATGGTGTTGTCGATTTCCGATGAAATACCGACGCTGGGGCGAATTTCCAGCCCGGTTGCCATGTGCAGCGCCTTGATCATGGCGGCATTTTGCGGGTCGGCCATAACCACGTGAAGCACCTGGCCGTCGACTTTGATCGGCACCAGGTGCTGCTGCTTCATGAAGCGGACCGAAACCGAATCCAGGTCCGGGCCTTTTTCGGGATAATCCTTTTCCGAACACAGGCCGATGTCGAGCAGTTCGGACTGGGCCACGGCCAGGTCGCGTTCGGAGACCAGCCCAAGGCGCACCAGCAGGGTCAGCAAATTGCCGCCGTGCTGGTCGCGATAGGCGGTCGCGCGGTTGAGGTCTTCGCGCCGCAGCCGGCGCTGCTCGATCAGCAGGCGGCAAAGCTCGGCGGCCCGGTCTTCCAGGTGCTCGCCAACCTGCGGCAGCAGGTCGTTGTCCTGGGTGGCAGTCAGTGCTTGTGTTTCCATGCTCGGATTATAAGGATTCCAGGGCGTGAGTCGAGAACGTTAGAATTTGCCAATCCGGATTCCGGCCATCGAGCGACTCGGCCGTCGCGCGGCATTGTCCGGAAACGCCTGAAGATTGTGCCCGGTCGCCGAACGGCGAGCTGTCTTCGTCGCCTGCATCGGCACTGGTAGTGGACATTGATTCGAGCGTTAGGTTCAGCAAGCCACCGGGCCGACCGGGCAATCCAGACGCGCGCCTCAGCGATCGCGCGTCATCACGACCTTTTCGAGAAACGGGCGATTCATCAGAATCCAGGTGGCCAGCGGCACGACGGCCGGCAGCATCAGGTAACCCAGCTGATAAAACAGCGCGATCATGGTTGGCGAAAGCGACGATTCGGCGACCGCCCGGGCCGCCTCGGGGCCCAGCTTGAAGGCCAGGTCGGTCCAGGTTTCCCAGAACGCGCCCCAGACCGTCACCAGCGACACGACCAGGTAGCCGATGAAGATCTGCAGGGCACGCCGGGCGGCCTTCATCGGCGTGGCCATGGTCAGCCCGAACAGCAGCGCCATGCCCCAGGCGTAAATCATCGGGTTGATGTCGTTGTTGAGCAGGGCCACCTGGCCTTCGACCCGGCGCTCGAGCTGGATCAAGGTCTGGATTTCAAAATGGAAGCCCAACTGCACGACGCGCTCGAACAGGTCCGGGAAAAACGTGGTCAGGACCCAATCGAGCAGCCTCGCAGGCAACCACATCAGCGCGCTGGCAAGATAAAACCACAGGAAAAACCCCAGCGGCAGATAAAACAACGCCAGGATAAACATCTCGCGAACCGGATTGCCGTCCTCGGGTTCCTCCGCATCCGGTTTCGGGTGGGTCTCAGTCATGTGTCGGTCGCTCCCTGTCGGATCGTGCAAACCAGTTTAAAACTATTTTCTAATACCATCGGTGAACCGGCCAGGGTCACTTGCCACCAGCTCAGCTCACCCATTGCCGGGCATTTTCGAACATCCGCATCCACGGCGACCAGTCGCCCCAATCTTCAGGTGCCCAGGAGTAGTTGAGCGACCGCAGAAGCCGTTCCGGATGCGGCATCAGAATCGTCACCCGGCCGTCGGCGTTGCACAGGCCGGTGATGCCCTGCACCGATCCGTTGGGGTTGTCCGGATACTGGGCAGCCGGACGGCCCCGACCATCGACGTAGCGAAGCGCCAGCGGGGCGGCGGCCAGGCTGGCAGCGCCTTGGAACTCGGCCCGGCCTTCGCCGTGCGAAACCACCACCGGCAATCGGCTGCCGGCCATACCGTGGAAGAAAATCGATGGCGATTCGACGACTTCGACCAGGCTCAAGCGGGCTTCGAACTGGCGCGAGCGGTTGTGCACGAAGTGCGGCCAGTCGCCGCTGCCCGGGATGATTCTGGCCAGCTCGGCGAGCATCTGGCAACCATTGCAGACACCCAGCGCGAATCGCTTCCGATCGTTGAAAAAAGCCTCGAACTGGTCTCTTAAGCTCTGGTTGAATAAAATCGAGCGGGCCCAGCCCCGACCGGCCCCGAGCACGTCGCCAAAAGAAAAGCCGCCGCATACGGCCAGGCCCTGGAACGCATCCAGGCGCTGCCGTCCGGACTCCAGGTCGCTCATGTGAACGTCGACCGACTCGAATCCAGCCTGGTGGAACGCCATGGCCATCTCGCGCTGGCCGTTGACGCCCTGCTCGCGCAGGATCGCAATCTGTGGGCGCGCGCCGCCGACGATCGCCGGCGGCTTGCGGCCGAAGGTCAATTCGGGCGCCAGGCCCGGGCGCTGCCAGTCTCCCAACGCGGCAAATTCCTCGTCGGCGCAGTCGGGATGATCGCGCAGGCGCTGGACCTGATGGCTGGTTTCTGACCAGGCCTGATGCAACTCGGCCAGTGGCCGACGGTATACCGGCCGGCCCAATTGTTCGATCGTGAAATCCGCGCTGTCGTCGACTTGACCGATGCGTTGCAACCACGCCGCCAGGCCGGCGGCTTCGAATATCTCGACTACGGCCGCCACATCCGCGCTGCGGCACTGCAGCACCAGGGCGGCTTCTTCATTGAACAGGAAGGCCAGCGGATCGCAGTCGTCGGGCACGGAAATCCGGACACCGGCGTGTCCGGCCAGCGCCATTTCGAGCACGCTGGTGAACAGGCCGCCGTCGGATCGGTCGTGAAGCGCCAGCAGCTTGCCGTCGGCGATCAGCTCCTGGACCTGGTCGAATAACGCCGCGAGCATTTGGGCCTGCTCGATGTCCGGCACCGGGCCCAGCTCGCGGCCGGCTGCCATGGCCAGCGCCGAACCCCCCATGCGTTGATGCACCGGACCGGCCAGCAGCAGTTCGGTGCCGCCGGGGTCGGCCTGCAGTTCGGGGGTAATGGATTTGCGCACATCGGGCACCGGCGCAAACGCGGTGACGTTCAGCGAGACCGGGGCGGTCATGACGAATGCCTGGGCATGACCGTCGCGGCTATCGGTCCAGCGGGTCTGCATCGACAAGGAGTCCTTGCCCACCGGGATGGCCAGCGACAGCGCGCGGCAAAAATTGCCGGTGACCGCCTCGACGGTGGCCCGCAAGGCGGCGTCCTGGCCGGGCGCGCCGGTGGCGGCCATCCAATTCGCCGAAAGCTTGATCCGTGAACGGCCCGCGACCACCGTGCCGGCCAGGTTCAGCAGCGCCTCGGCCACCGCCATGCGTCCTGAAGCCGGTGCGTTCCAGACCGCCAGCGGCGTGCGCTCGCCGATCGCCATCGCGGTACCCGAATGGTGCTGGTAATCGCTCAGCGTCACGGCGCAGTCGGCCACCGGAACCTGCCAGGGCCCGACCATCTGGTCGCGCACGCTCAGGCCGCCGACACTGCGATCTCCGATCGTGATCAAAAACTGCTTGCTCGCCACGGCCGGCACGCGCAACACCATTTCGACCGCCGCATCGATGCTGATGCCGGACAGGCCCTGGTCGCGAACCACAACGGCCAGGCTGGTCGCGTCGATCTTCAGGCCGGGGGTCTTGCCGAGCAACACATCCAGGTCCAAATCGACCGGCGTGGGCTGGCCCGAGCGGTCGGCAAGCAGCAACCGATGTTCGCCGGTCGCCTCGCCCAGATCGGCCATGGGGCAGCGTTCGCGGGCGCAAATTCGCTCGAATCGGGCCATGTTTTCCGGCGCCACCGCCATCACGTAGCGCTCCTGTGATTCGTTGCACCAAAGCGCCATCGGCGACAGCGATGGGTCGGCACTGGGAATGGCCCGCAGTGCCAGCCGGCCGCCCACGCCACCGTCGTGCAACAGCTCCGGGATGGCGTTGGACAAGCCGCCAGCACCGACATCGTGGATCGAGGCGATCGGGTTTTCCTGGCCCAGCATCCAGCACTGGTCGATGACTTCCTGGGCGCGTCGCTGCATTTCGGGGTTGGCGCGCTGCACCGATGCGAAGTCCAGCGCTTCGCTGGATTGGCCTGACTGCAGGCTCGACGCGGCACCACCGCCCAGGCCGATCAGCATCGCCGGCCCGCCCAGCACGATGATCCGATAACCCGGCTGCAGCGCAAGCTTGGTCGTCTGGCCCTCGGCAATCGCGCCGGAACCGCCGGCGAGCATGATCGGCTTGTAGTAGCCCCAGAGGCGATCATCGATGTTCTGGCTGAAGGTACGGAAATAACCGCAAAGGTTCGGACGGCCGAATTCGTTGTTGAATCGAGCCGCACCCACGGGGGCTTCCAGCATGATCTGCAGCGGCGTTGCGATCCGCGCCGGCGGCAGCGGCGAACGTTCCCAGGGTCGCTCGTAACCGGGAATCCGAAGATCGGCAACGGCAAAACCGGCAAGACCTGCAACCGGCCGGCCGCCGCGCCCGGTGGCTGCCTCGTCGCGAATCTCTCCGCCCGAACCGGTGGCGGCGCCGGGGTCCGGAGAAATTGCGGTCGGATGGTTGTGGGTTTCGACCTTGATCTGGATGTGCTGGATCAATGCTGTTTCGCGCCAGACCGGCTGATCGTGGGAGGCCGCGAACAGCGTCGCATCAAAGCCCTGCATCACCGCGGCGTTGTCGTCATAGGCCACCAGCGTGCCGGTCGGATTGTCGGCGTGCGTGGTCCGGATCATGCCAAACAGGCTGCCGGGACGATCCTGGCCGTCGACGCTCCAGCTTGCATTGAAGGTCTTGTGGCGGCAATGTTCAGAGTTGGCCTGGGCGAACATCATCAACTCGGCATCGCTTGGATTTCGATCCAGCTCGCGATAGGCATCGACCAGGTAATCGATTTCACTCGAGCTCAGTGCCAGGCCGAGCGAACGATTGGCCGCGGCCAGGGCGGCCGCCGGGTCGTTGCCCAGTTCGATTTCGACCAGCGAACCGGCCTCGCGCGGCTCGAACCAGCGCGATAGCGCATCCGCGTCGACCACCAGCGATTCGGTCATCCGGTCGTGCATCTGCTGCCGCGCCGATTCCGGGATCTCGGTGGAGTCAATGCCGTCGATCTCGAGAAGCAGTCCTCGCTCGATTCTCGATACCTGGCCAAGACCGCAACGCAGCAGGATATCGCCGGCTTTGCTCGACCAGGCGCTCCGGGTTCCGGGGCGCGGGATTACGCAGACTCGCCGCGGGAAAAGGTCGAGGACCGGGCAAGGCTCGGCCGCGAGAAGCTTGAGCAGGCGATCCATTTCGACCTGTCCCGGCGGGATCGATAGCTCCAGCAGGAACAACTCGCGACTGGACACTTCGACGGGCCGGTCCAGCAAAAGCCCCAGCGAACGGCCGATGCTCTCGCTTCGGAATGCCGGCAGACCTTCACGGCCAAGGAGATAAATCATCAAGGGGTGCGACTCTGGTCCGGACAGGGCCGATAGTATAGCGGCGCCAGACAATCCTGGAGCTTCCCCGGCAGCGCCGTCATCTCCAGACCTGTCCTGGACCCTGTCGGATTTGATCGATCGTTGCGAGGGAAAGCCGACCATCTGGTAGCGACCCGTAAAATCGACGCGTCGCCCGTAAGCGCGAAGCGGGTGGCGCAACGCCCGTGGCGTTGAGCCTTACTTCGTGGCAGTTACGCAGCAGGGGAGCGAATAAACCGTGCTGATCCAGCCTGGATTCATGCCTGAGCAGGCATGAATTTCGTAAAACGCAGGGTCACGAGCGCCGGGCTATTCGGCGCGGCTCTTGGCAATCTGTTGCAGGCGAACGCGCAAATCCTGTGGCGGCACGTAACCCGGAATCAGGTCGCCGTCGCGCGTCACCAGTGCCGGCGTACCGGTCACGCCAATCGATTGACCCAGCTGGTATTGATCCGCGACCGGCGAATCGCATTCGGCCGGTGCCGGGCTACCGCCGGACTTTGCGATATCCATCGCTGCCTGCTGGTCATCGGCGCACCAGACGGAATTCATCTTCCGGAAAGTCTCGGAGCCCAGCCCGGCACGCGGAAAGGCAGCGTAATGAACCGTGATGCCAGCGTCGTTATATTCGTCGACCTGCTGATGAAGCCGGCGGCAATAGCCGCAGTCGACATCGGTGAAAACGATAATGTCAAAATCCGAATCATCCTGGCCATACTGGATCATCTGTTCGTCGTCGAGCCCGGCAATGAGTTCCTTGCGCACCTCGCCCATGGCCTGGTCGGTCAGATCCTGCCGGGTTTCGAGGTCGACCAGCCGGCCCTGCAGCAAATAGCGGGCGTCTTCGGACACGTACAGGATGTCCGATCCGATTCTGACCTCGAGCATGCCCGGAATGGGCGTTTCGGCAATGGCAATGTCGGCGGCCTCGCTGTTGACCAGCGTTTTCAGGCGCTCTCGCACCTCTTCGTAGTCGCCGGCCCATGCCGAAAACGACAGCCCAAGCGTAACGGCCCCAAAGGCAATGCGTTTCATTCGATTCACGGCTATTTCTCTCCGTTGTGATGGCAATAAATTCAGGCAGCTGGCGATTGTACCGACTCCGATCCAGCCGCGGTCGGGCAATTACCTCGTTCCGACTCGCACTCGAGGCGAAACATGCTCGCCGTTCCAGCGTTTTCGATTTGATCGAATCAGCGACGCTACGCCTTTGAAAACGCCATGAAGGTATGCATCAACGCTGTCGTGCAAGCTCGAACTGCAGCATCGAACGAATCGATGCATGTATGAACGGCAGCCGTGCAGGAAGTTCCGTAGTTTGCGGTCAACAACCGTCCATTCAGCCGCGCGGATGGTGATCCTTGTGCAGATTTTTCAGGCGTGTGGCGGCCACGTGGGTATAGATCTGGGTAGTCGAAAGATCGGCATGGCCCAGCAGCAGCTGGACGATTCGCAAGTCAGCGCCATGATCGAGCAAATGCGTTGCAAACGAGTGTCTCAACTTGTGCGGAGATACCGGATCAACGATCCCGGCTTGCCGCGCGCAGGCCCGAACCCGGTGCCAGACCGCCTGCCGGGTCAGCGGCTTGCCGCGCCGGCTGATGAAAACGGCGGCACAAGGTCGGTTATTCAGCCACAAATGGCGTCCATCGCGACACCATGCCTGCAGCCAGTGAATCGCCTCTTCGCCCAGCGGGGCGAGCCGGTCCTTGCCGCCCTTGCCGGTCACGCGCAACACGCCCTGTCGGAAATTGATCGCCGGTAGCTCCAGCCCGGTCAACTCGCTGACCCGCAGGCCGGAGGCATACAAAACCTCCAGTATTGCCCGGTCGCGCTGGCCGAGCGCAGTTTCAGGATCTGGCGCGGCCAGCAAGCTTTCAACCTGGTCTTCGCTGAGCACGGCAGGCAGGCGAAACGGCTTGCGTGGCGGCTCGAGCGTTGCAAGTGGGTCGTGGCGCAAAAGATTCTGCCGGCGTAACCAGCGACAGTAACGGCGCAAGGCACTGATTTGCCGTCGTAGCGTGGCCACGCTGGCGCCACTGCCCAACCGGCGCGACAGGAGCCGCATCAAGCCCGAGGTATCGATGATCCCGGAATTTTCAGCGCCGGCGCCAATGCCATCAAAAAGACCTGACCGGCCAAAGCCGGTCAGGTCGTTTCGATAAGCTTCCAGAGTCTGCCTGGCCAATCCGTCTTCGGCCCAGATCGAATCGAGGAATCGATCCAGATGTTCCGATGACGATGCCATTGGCAGTCGGTTCTATTTACCGGTCAGACGAGCGATTCCCCGCTCTGCCATTTCCTCCAGGTCGCTGAGCTTCGAACGCGTGGCACCGACGAAATCAGCCAGGGCCTGACGCCCCTCGGACGCCTCGCGAGCAGCCAGCTCAAGCGATGCCTCGCGCAGCATTTCGGCGGCAACGGCCATCCGATGCCACGGCGACTCTTCGAGCTTGCGTGTCGTTTTTTTCTTGGAAGCCTTCTTCTTGGAGGCCTTCTTCTTGGAGGCCTTCTTCTTGGAG
>JAVVET010000084.1:0-10703 GCA_032251235.1 Wenzhouxiangellaceae bacterium | reverse complement strand
CGCCAAAGCCGGCGCAGCCGGTGGCGAAACGCCGTTGACCTTGAATTCGACTTTGAAGTCGACCCTTCGGCATCGAAGCAGCCGCGCAACCCAGCACCATTCGGCCGCCGGCGAAACGCAGTGGATATGGAATGGGAATTTGATCCGCAAGCAGGAAAGACATCAATGATCCATCAACAACCGACCTGCACGATCCGGCGCTGGCCGCCTTCGACAACCAGTGCCGTCAGCTCGCCGCCCCAGACGCAGCCGGAATCCAGGCAGATGGCCTGGCCGCCGGCGTGGTTGTGCAAGCCGAGCATGGACCAGTGGCCGAATACGATCGACCAGCGCTTCCAGTCCGGGTGCAGCAGTTCGAACCAGGGCCGGCAGTGCTTCGGTGGATGGTCGAGGTCGCCCGACGAATCGAGATCCAGTTGGCCGTCCGGGCGCGCGAATCGGACCCGGGTCAGCACGTTGGTAATCGTGCGCAGGCGGGTCAGACGCTTTTGCTCGGGCAGCCAGCGATTGGGCTGGTTGCCGTACATGTTTTCAAAGAATTTACCGAAGTCCGGACCCTGCAGCGCAGCTTCGACCTCGGCGGCGCAGGCGCGCGCCTGCTCGCGGTCCCAGCGCGGGTCGATGCCGGCATGTACGAGCGCGATTTTCTGTTCCTTGTCGAGCCATAGCAAGGGCTGTGCGCGCAGCCAGCCAAGGATCGCTTCGGCCTCGGGGTGCTGCAGCACTTTCTCGAATTCCGGGTTGGGCTTGCGTACCTCCGGGTGCATGTGGGCATGCGCGAGCAGGTGCAGATCGTGGTTGCCCAGCACCGTAAAATGCGGCTTGCCCAGCTCGATGACCGTGTGTAAAACCTTCAGCGATTTGCCGCCGCGGTTGACCAGGTCGCCGGCCAGGCACAGGCGGTCGGCGGCCGGGTCGAATTGCAGCTTGTCCAGCAGCCGGTTGAACGCATCCCAGCAGCCCTGGAGGTCGCCGATGAAAATGTCGCGCCGGGTCTGCATCAGCCGCTGCCGTCTTTTTCCAGCAACTCGGCCAGCCGATCAAATTCATCCAGCGACAGCGTTTCGGCCCGGCGTCCCGGGTCGACGCCGGCTTGTTGCAGCGCGGTATCGTCGATCAGCCCGCGCAAGGTGTTGCGTAGCGTCTTGCGGCGCTGTGAAAAGGCCTTGCGTACAACGGTTTCGAGAGCCGGCAGCCGTTGCCGTTCGTGATCGGAAAGTTTTTGCGGCACGATGCGCACAAGCGCCGAGTCCACCTTCGGGGCAGGACGAAAGGCCTCCGGCGGCACGTCGAATAAAAATGTGGCCCGGGCCCGGGCGCGGGTCATCACGCCCAGTCGGCCCCAGGCCTTGCTGCCCGGTGAGGCAGTCAAGCGGTCCACCACTTCCTTTTGCAGCATGAAATGCATGTCGGCAATGGATTCGGCCTGTTCGAGCAGGTGAAACAACAGCGGCGTGGAGATGTTGTAGGGCAGGTTGCCGACCACCCGCAGCGGCTGATCTGCAACCAGGCTCGGAAAATCGAACGCCAGCGCATCGGCCTGGTGCACGACAAGATTCTGCGGCCGGCCCAGGCGCGCCGACAGTGCTGCGGCCAGGTCGCGATCGAGTTCGATCACGTCGAGCCGGGTTACGCGCTCGAGCAGCGGCCGGGTCAGTGCCCCCAGGCCCGGGCCGATCTCGACGATGCGGTCCTCGCGCGCCGGTGCAATCGCGCCGATGATGCGCCAGACCACGTCTTCGCTTTCGAGAAAATTCTGGCCAAAGCGTTTTCTGGGGATATGGCCCACGGCCGGCTGATCCTTTCGCCAAATCGGAAATGATCGCACAATCGGGCGTTGCGGGATGATCGAATGCTTGGTCATCGACATCAAAGCCGGTGCTTCGATTTCAGGCCGCGGCTGGATGCCGGGCCATCTTCCCGCTGGTTATAACGGTCGATATCATAATCGTGCTCACGATTATTGTGACGATTGTTGTCACGATCATCTTCGCGATGACCTTCATCCGGTCATTTCCCGGGCCAGCGCGACGGCGGCGCGAAAGCTTCCCGGGTCGGCCGTGCCGGTGCCGGCCAGGTCCAGCGCCGTGCCGTGGTCGACCGAGGTGCGCACCCACGGCAGGCCCAGCGTCACATTGACCGCCTGGCCGAAGCCGGCGTACTTGAGCACCGGCAGGCCCTGGTCGTGGTACATGGCCAGCACCACGTCGAAATGCTCCAGGCGGGACGGCAAGAAGGCGGTATCGGCCGGCAGCGGACCGACCAGGTCCATGCCCAGGTCCTGCAACTCGCGCAGGGCCGGGCCGATCACCTCGATTTCCTCTCTTCCCAGGTGGCCGCCTTCGCCGGCGTGCGGGTTCAGGCCCAGCACCGCGATGCGCGGTCGCGCAATCGCAAAGCGCGTGCTCAGGTCGTGGTGAATGATGCCGATGGTTTGCAGCAGCGAGTCGCGAGCGATCGCATCGGCCACGCGCGCCAGCGGCAGGTGCGTGGTCGCCAGCGCCACGCGCAGGCGGCCGGCAACCAGCATCATGACCACGCGCTCGATGCCGGATTTTGCCGCAAGGTATTCGGTGTGGCCTGAAAATGTGATGCCGGCATCGTTGATGATGGCCTTGTGCACCGGCCCGGTCACCAGGCCCCGGGCCCGGCCGTTGGCAATCAGATCGACGGCCTGGTCGAGCGTATCGAGCACATAGCGCGCATTGCCGGCATCGAGTTGGCCGGGCCGGCTTGGCGCGCGCAGAGCGACCGGCCAGCACCGGACCGTATTGGCCCTCGGCGCGGTGTTGTCGGCCGAATCCCAGGCAACGACTCTGGCCGGACTGGCCAGCGCCTTCAGCGTGGACTCGAGCAGGGCCGGGTCGGCCACCAGCACCAGGTCGGGCTGTTCGCAGGCCAGTAAAACCGCAAGTTCGGGCCCGATGCCGGCCGGCTCGCCGGGGGTGACCAACAAGGGTGGGGCCATCATGTCAGGACTCGCAATTCCGGACGGCAGGTGGCCCGGGCGCTGCAAGCGGGCCCCGATTCACGGCCGGGCGAGCGCAGGCATATTCGCTTGTGCGGCGAAAACGCACCCGGCTGCGAAGCGTCGCCGATGCCCGGCCTGGGGCCGTTGCTGGCGACGCGTTTCATGAATGGCCGCGAATCTCATTCCAGCATGACCTCAACATAGGCCTCGTCGCGCATTTGTCGAAACGTGCGATCCAGTTCCTGCTCGGAGCGCTGCTGCATGATCATGTTGCGTGCTTCGATCTCCAGCGCCTCTCGAGTGCGATCGGTCTTGCGCTTGCCTTCGAGTTTGAGGATGTGCCAACCGTTCTGGTGCAGGAACGGCTCGCTGATCTGGCCCGGTTCGAGGCGGTCGCAAACCGCCTGAAAGGTTTCGCCATAGGCGTCTTCAGGAAACCAGTCCATCAGGCCGCCGAGATTTGCCGATCGCGTATCGTCGGAATACTCGCGGGCCAGTTCCGAGAAATTTTCTCCCTGTTCGATCCGCTTGTGCAGGTCCTGTGCCAGTTTGCGGGCGCGTTCCGGCGACATCAGTTCCGATGGCGAAATCATGATGTGGCGGGCGTGAAATTCGTCGACGATGACCTCGCTGCGAGGCCGACGATCGTTGACCTTGACGATCAGCACGCTGCCGCCGCTGATCATCGGCTCGGAAATCTCGCCGGGGCGCAGACTGCGGAGGGTATCGCTCAGTTCGCGCGGCATGCTGTTGAGGTTGCGCCAGCCGATATCACCACCCTCGAGCGCATCCGGAGCCTGGGAGAAGTTGATCGCGGCGGTGGCAAAATCCATGCCGTTGTTCAGCGCCTCCACGATTTCCCGGGTCTTGGCTTCCAATTCGCGAATTTCATCCGGTCCGGCCGAAGGGGAGGTGCGCAACGCGATTTGCGACAGGTGGTATTCGTCGCTTTCGAAGAAATTCGATTCGAGCAGGATTTCAACTTCGGTATCGGTCACCGCGTCCATGCTGCTGATGATCCGGTCGCGCAGCTGGGTCGTGAGGAGCTCGTTTCGGACGTCCTCCCGAAACTCGTTGAAGTTCGCGCCATCCTTTTCGATTGCCTGGCGCAGTTGGGCCAGCGAAAGGTTGTTCTGGCGCGCGACATTGTCGAGGGCCTGGTCGACTTCCTGGTCGGTAATCAGGATGCCGGTCTGCTCGGCACGCTGGACCTGGATCTTGCTCATGATCAGACGGTCCAGAACCTGCTTCTCCAGAGCCGGTCTCGGCGGCTGGCGCTCGCCGCGTGCGCGAATCTGCCGGATGATTCCGTCCATGCTGGTTTCCAGCTCGGATCGCAGAATGACGTTCTCGTCGACGATCGCGACGATTTCATCGATGGGCTCGAATTCCTGTGCCGCAGTCCATGTCGGCGCCAGCGCGGCCAGCATGACTACGGCGCAAATTTTTGTTGCTGAAGCTTTCATGTCCAATCGGTTCTCCTGTGCATGGCTAACTGGTGCTTGTCAATTCGTAAAAAGGTTGTATGGGCGGCGACCGAGGCTGCCGAGCCCCTTCAAGTGCAATTCAAGGAAAAAAGCCGTCCGCTTGTCGGATTCGCGATCGCTAATAAATCGTCGAATCGATGCCCGCAATGCCCAGCAACAGCTTTCATATTCGATGCCGCCCAGCACTTCCAGCGCGGTCGAGTCCTCGAACGAGTAATCGAAGCGCCCGATCAAATTGACTTCCCGGGTCAGCGGATAGCGCCCGCGAACGTCGATCTGGTCGACCCGATCGCGCCGAAAGCGATAACCAAGTTGCACCTGGCGTGCATCGTTTCCTTGCCATCTAAGACCAACGGCGGCGACATCGGTTTCATTGTCTTCAGGATCCCACTGCAATCCGGCGTTGATCAGGAAGCGATCACTGGCTCGCCAGTTGATTTCGCCCACCGTGGCGGAAAACGAACGATCCTCGGACGGCTCATCGGGCAGTCCCACGCTCGGGTCGTTGAAAAAAAAGATCTGGCCGATGCTGGCGTCGAGAATGCTGCGCCCGTCGGCATCGTCGAGCAGGCGGCTGGTGAGCGCAAGCGCCAGCTGGTTGGCGTCGGTCTGGCGGTCGGCGCCGGAAAACCGGTTGGTCTGGAACAGCTGGGCGAAGCTGAAGGTCAGTTCGCGGGTATCGAAGACCGGGATATCGTCCTGTGAGCGGCCCGGGACGTACAGATAAAACGCGCGCGGCTCGAGCGTATGCGTGCGTCCAGAAGCGGTTCTGCGTTCGAACACCAGGCCGCCGTCCAGGCTCAGAATCGGCTGCGTTCGAGTCGGTGTGTCGTCGTCGCCGGGCTCGTCCTGAAGCTTGTAGGCGGTGGTTCGCAGCCCCAGCGCCGGTTCAATGAACCAGCCCGGGCGCACGATTCGCAGCGCCAGTTCCGGCAGTGCATCCAGGCGCGCACCGGTCACGCCGAGGTCGCGCTCGAAATAAACCGCTTCGCTGTCGAGCCTGAAGTTCAGGCCGCCAGGCAGTGGCCAGTCGCCATCGAATTCGATTCGTGGCAGCCGGTCATAAGGCTCGTTTTCCTCGAGCACGTCGCGGTCGAGCACCTGGAAGGTGTCGACGGTGGTTTGCAGCGACCAGAACCGACCCTGGCCGCGGACCTGGAACTCCGAGCGCAGCGATTGAATCGCCGTTGATTCGAGTTCGTCGCCGAGATCGAGAAAATAATCCTCGTCGCTGACCCGGTTGAAATTCAGCCGGGTCGACCAGTTCGGCGCCAGCCGCGCATCGTGGCGAATGCGGCCCAGCCAGCGGTCCCGGTCCTCCTCGTCGTCGTCGGGCAGATAGTCGAAATTGAAGGTGCCGGCCTGCTGGCGGGTGAGGAAGCGATATTCGCTGCCCAGCATCGCACCCCGGTCGCCGATGGTTCTCGGCGTGAAGGTCGCGTCCTGGTTGGGTGCGATGTTCCAGTAATACGGGATCGCAAGATCCATGCCGTTGTCGCTGCTCGAGCCGATTTGCGGGTATAAAAATCCGGATTTGCGCTGGTCGTTGAGCGGAAAGCTCAGCCATGGCGAATACAGAAACGGCACGCCCTTGAACTCCAGTCGCGCATGTCGCGCCGTGCCGACGCCCTTTTCAAAGTCCAGCTTGACCTCGCCGGCCTTGAGTTGCCAGTCGGGGTCTTCGATATCGCAGGTCGTAAAATCGAAGCGCGTGACCTGGGCATGGGTCTCGTCGAGCATTCGAACGCTGCCGGCGTGCCCGGCTCCGGATGCGCCGGCAATAAAATAGCGCACGCTCTCGAACTCGCCGCTGGAGGTTTCGGTGTTGTAGCGGGCACTGGCCGCTTCCATGCGCACCAGTGCGTCGCTGTATTCCAGCCAGCCCGGCAAATGCACCTCGCCGGTTTCGGGGCTGTAAATCAATTCATCGGTTTTCAGCAACTGATCGCCGTAGAGCAGGCGCACATCGCCGTCGAAAATCATCGGCTGTTGCGAGCCGCCCGGGGCGCGTATTTCCTGCGCCCGGATGTCCATCGGCAGATCGGCCGAACGGTTGAGCTCGCCACGCTCGGGGATGGTGCCCGGTGGCTGGCATTGTTGGGCCGGCGCCTCGGATCCGCCTGCCGGCAACAGTTGTGCCAGGACGGGACTGGGAAGCAGTGCCAGCACAATCGCCGCGCGCAGCCAGGCTGGCCTGGCCAAGTTGCGCGGCTTGATTTTTTTGCTGTCGGTGGAGCGGGTCACGGGCAGGTTTCAGTCCGGCATGGATTCAGAAATTCGGCGCGCGCTTCCGGCTCGGCCGAAGCCAGCCGCTCCACGGCCTGATGGAAGCGTTCGAAGTCGCCGCCATATTCTGCCAGAAGTTCGGCAAAAGATTCGGTCCCTGCCTCGTAAGTGGCCAGCAGTGCCAGGTGAGCGTTGTTCAGCGCCCGGGCCATGTAGCCATCGAATCTGGTCGTGTCGTGGCGCCCGCGGAACGCCAGGTACTGCACCTGCAGTTCGGAAAAGCGCTGTTGCTTGCGCCGGCGCATGGTCTCGGCATCCAGTTCGCCGGCATAAAGGGCCTCGAGATCATCCCGTGCATCGAGCAGCAAGTCGATCCATGCAATCTCCGTGGCTCGCACGTTCCGCCAGGCCTCCAGTCTTTGCAGCTGATCGCGCGCCTCGAGCCAGCGCTCCAGCCCGGCCCGCTCGACCGCCGTGGCAAAGGCTTCGTTGAAAGCGGTATCGCCTTTCACGAAAACGCGCTGGTGGGCCAGTTCGTGAAAAATCAGCCCGGCCAGCCGGGTCGGACCGTAATCCAGCATCGGGCTGGTGACCGGGTCTTCGAATCGACCCAGCGTGGAATACGCCGCCACCGGCGAGACCAGCACATCGAAGCCCTGTTGGGCCAGCTTTGCCGCCCGGCGCTCGGCTGCGTCGCGGCTAAAATAGCCGCGGTAGGCCAGGCAGCCGACGATCGGGTAGCACCAGCTTTTGGGCTCCAGGCTGAACTCGGGTGTGGCGATGACGTTATACACAACCGCGTCGCGATCGAGCTCGACGTAGCGTGTATAACTATCATTGTCCGGCAGTGCCAGTTCATCGCTGGCAAACTGCCGGGCCTGGAGCACAAGTTCAAGTTTTTGCCGTTCGACCGGTTCGGGCTCGTCGGAAGCGAGAATTTTCTCGATGTCTTCGCGCTTGGCCATCAGTTCCATCTGGCCTTGAACGGCCTGGCCGTACCAGGCCAGCGTGGCGCAGCCGCCGATCCCCATCAACCAACCGCACAGGAGCAAGATTGTGACCGACTGGTATACCGACGAAGACTTCTGGCGCACGTTCGGCCCGCTGATGTTTTCCGAACAGCAGTTTAACGATGCCGAGCGTCAAATGCCGGAACTGCTGAAAAGAATCGGGCTGGAGCAGGGCGCGGTCCTGGACCTGGGCTGCGGACCCGGCCGCCACAGCCTGCCGCTGGCGCGCGCCGGCCTCGAAGTCACCGCCGTCGACACCAGCGGCTTTCTGCTCGATCAACTCAGTCAGCGCGCCGGCAATCAATCCCTGTCGCTGGAAATCATCCAGGACGACATGCGCAGCTTCTGTCGCCCGGATCAGTTCGACGCCGTGCTGGTCATGTGGACCTCGTTCGGCTATTTCGAAGACGAGGTCGATCATCGAAAGGTGCTCGACAACATCAAAAAAAGCCTCAAGCCGGGTGGCCGGCTGGTGCTCGACCTGGTTGGCCTGGAAACCCTGTGCCACACCTTGCAGCCGGTGCACTTGACCGAATACGACGACGGCCGGCTGCTCATCGAACGGCCGCTGCTGGCCGATCACAACACCCGGCTGGAAAACGAATGGTTGCTGATCGAAGGCGACCAGGTCCACCGCACCGACTTCAGCCACCGCGTCTGGTCGGCCGGAGAAATAACCTGCCTGCTCGATGATGCCGGCCTGGCCGTAGAAGCCATCGATGCCGACTTCGAAGGCACGCCGTACGACTTCGAATCCGAACGAATGATCGTTTTTGCTCAGAGGCGTTAGCGGGCCACGCGACTGGTTCAGTGACACTCAGCCGCCGCCGCTGCTGCGAAGACCGGGGCTGAAAGCTGAAGTCCAAAAGCCCGGTTTCCCAACACCCAGTCAGCTACTCCCCGTCCCGCAGGTTGTCATACGCCCTGCGAACCTGCTTTTCCAGGTCTTCGCGGTCGGCGTCGCCGGGCGCGACGGGGTCGAGGATTTTTAGCTGGACGCGGCTGAAAAAGCCGCGCTCGCGCCGATGCCAGCGTCCCGGGGCTCGGCTGAATATGCCGCCCCAGACGCCTTCCAGCGCCATCGGGATGACCAGCACCGGACGCCGATCCAGGATTTGGGTAATGCCGCCGCGAAACGGCTGGACTTCGCCGTCCGGGCTCAGTCCGCCCTCGGGGAAGATGCACACCAGTTCGCCGTTGGCCAGCGCCGCATCGACCGATTCGAAGGCCCGTTCCAGGCAGGCCGCATCGACTTTCGCCGATGCCACCGGGATGGCGCCGCCCAGCCGGAACAACCATTTAAGGCCGGGCTTGTTGTAGATGCGGTGGGTCATGACGAAGCGGATCGGGCGCTGGATGCTGCCGCCGATGATCAGCGGATCCATGTAGCTCAAGTGGTTGCAGACAATCAGTGCCGGGCCGGATTCCGGAATCTTGCCGGGCCGCCCGATGACCTGGACCCGGTAAATCACCCGGCTCAGCGTCCACATCACCAGGCGTAGCGCAAACGCCGGGATCAGCGAAAAGATGTACACCGCCACCACCAGGTTGAGCACCGCCACGACACCGAACAGCTGCGGGATCGAAAGATCGACGACGCTGAGCAGCACGATCGCCAGCGCGCTTGCCAGCACCATGAAAAACGCGTTCATGATGTTCATGCCGGCGATCACCCGGGCCCGCTGGTGGTCGCTGGAAAGCGTCTGTATCGTCGCGTACAGCGGCACAATGAACAGCCCGCCGGAGATGCCGATCAACAGCAGGTCGACGATGATTCGAATGCTGCCGGGCATGGCCAGCAGCTCGCCGATTCCGGCATCGACCAGCGGCTGCGACGGGCTTGCCAGCATCAGGTCAAGCCCAAATATCGTCAGGCCCAGCGCGCCCAGCGGCACCAGGCCGATTTCGATGCCGCCGCTGGAAAGCTTCTCGCACAACAGCGCACCGGCCGAGATGCCGATGATGAACAGCGCCAGCAGCCCGGCCAGCGTGCCCTCGGTACCGCCCAGCACGGCCTGGGTGTATTCGGGAATCTGGACCAGGAAGATGGTGCCGTAAAACCAGAACCAGGAAATGCCCAGCACGCTGTTGAACAGCCTGGCGTCGCGTGTCAGCAGACCCAGGTTGGCCCACGAGGCGCTGACCGGGTTCAGGTTCAGTTTCAGGTCGTGTTCGCCCACCGCAACGCTGGGTACGCCGAACGCCGCCAGGTAGCCGGCAAGTGCTACGGCGAGCGTTGCGACCAGCACCAGCCACGGCCATTCCAGCGGCACGCCGGCTACGATCGGGCCGGCGATGGTGCCGCCGAGAATGGCGACATAAGTGCCCGAGGCCACCAGCCCGTTGCCTCCGACCAGTTCGTGTTTTTGCAGCAGCTGCGGCAGGATGGAATACTTGATCGGGCCGAACAGCGTTGACTGGAACCCGAGCAGAAACACCACCGACATCAGCAAAATGATGTTGCCGGTGTAAAGGGCAAACCCGGCGAACAGGCAGATGACGACTTCGAAGGCCTTGATCCAGCGAATCATGCGCGACTTTTCGAAACGGTCGGCAAGCTGGCCGAAAATGGCCGAGAACAGGAAATACGGCAGGATGAACAGCAACGCCGCCAGGTTTACCAGGCCACTGGTATCCCAGCCGGCCTCGACGCCGATGCCGAAAACGATCAGCGTGGCCAGCGCATTGCGAAAGATATTGTCGTTGAAAGCGCCCAGCGCCTGGACCGCGAAAAACGGCCCGAAGCGGCGATTGGCCAATAATCCGAACTGCGCCATGCGTTTTCTGCCTGTGCTACCAGGGCAACACTGTACCCCAGTGGGTGCGGATGCCGCTGCGCCAGTGACGTTTGAGTCCTGGCATTTGGAGCATTGATTTTTTTAAGTCAAGATTTTCTTTCCAATTCAACAAGGGCAAAGTCAAAAGCGTTTCGCCACGCGCTTGCAGGCGACTTACTTTTATCAGCGCGCTGGACCCGCCTTGTTGGCCACCCTGCCTGCTGCGGCGCCG
>JAVVET010000083.1:0-10815 GCA_032251235.1 Wenzhouxiangellaceae bacterium | reverse complement strand
GAGCAGACCGAGGCGCTGCTGGCCGGCAAGGACGACGGGCTGAAGGAACGGATTCGATTCAAGGCCGAGCCGAAATTCCTGCACCGGCTCCGGCGCTATGCCGAGCATGTCGAAAAGACCCGCTTTCGCGACGAGGATTTATGGGTGGCCCGCCGGCTGGTGCCCGGCTTCCTGATGGCCACGGTATTCGCCAAGCACAAGCGCCTGCCGTTGACCGAGCGAGTCGCCCAGACTACCCACGAGGTCACCCGCAAGGTGGCGCTGGAATACAACTACGAACTCACCCCCGAAGATGTGCGCGAACTGCGCGAGGCGATCCGCGGCCGGGTCAACCAGCGCACCCTGCGCCAGGCCTACCAGGGCTTCTACGAATGGCTGGGCCGCCCCGAACTGTTCCGGCCGGCGGGCGGCAAGCTGGAATACGGCGACGTATTCCCGCTGATCTATCTGAAGATGCAACTCGAAGGCGTGCGCTCGACCTACCGCGAGGTGAAGCATTTGCTGATCGACGAGATGCAGGACTACACGCCGGTGCAGTACGCCATCATCGCGCGGCTGTTCAACTGCCGCATGACCATCCTGGGCGACGCGTGGCAATCGGTGAACCCGTACAGTGCCTCGACCGCCGAACTGATCCGCGAGGCCTTCGGCGGCGCGACCTGCGTGGCACTGAACAAGACCTTCCGCTCGACCTGCGAAATCGCGCACTTCGCCGACCGCATCTCGTCGAATCCCGCGCTGGAGGTGGTCGAACGTCACGGTCCGGAGCCGGAAGTGCTGGCCTGTTCCAGCCGGGCGAAGGAACTCGACGCCATTGTCATGCGCATCGAGGAGTTTCGCGCTTCCGGCCACCAGGGCCTGGGCCTGATCTGCAAGACGCGCCGCCAGGCGGCGAAACTGCACAAGGCGTTGGGAATGCGCCTGGACGACATTCACCTGCTGGACACGCAAAGCGCAGCGTTTTCCGGCGGCGTGGTCGTGATGGGCGCGCACCTGGCCAAGGGACTGGAATTCGATCGCGTCATCGTGCCCGAGGCCACGGCGGCCAACTACGCCACCGACATGGATCGCAACCTGCTGTATGTGGCCTGCACGCGCGCCATGCATCGGCTGTCGCTGACCCACGTCGACGACTTGACCGGGTTCATCGGCGCACTGGACGTTGCGCAAGCGTGAGCTCAGCGACGCCGGGCCGCGTATCACTGACGCGAGTTCGGCTCTGGCGCTGCCCGGCCCAATCTCACAGGTGACCGGGGCGACATCGGTGTTCCAGGGCGGTGGGGTCTTTTGTGGTGCCTGTCCCGACTTTTCTGTCATAGTGCAGTTGAAATCTCTGGCGCTTCCGGTTTCTCGCAAAGCGCGAACTTCATCAGATGATCACGCTCCTTGCGATTAACATCTTTAGCCGCTCGATGATGCGTCGGGCGCGCGTCTTTGGATCTGTAGCTTTTTCGGTGCCGGTCATTGTTGTTCTGCGTTGTTGTTCTCGGAAATTTCGCGCAGCGCCTCACGCAGATGCACCATCGCCAGCGTGTCCAGCTTGCAATAGTCGATTAGCTGTCCAAATACAGCATTTCTTCGCTGCTGGTCGGAATCATGCAGCGCACCCTCGTAGGCGGTCGCGGCCGCCATGCCGTCGGCAATGGCGAGTTCCGAGTAGTGGGCTCCGGGCACGAGCGCGGGAAGCACGGCCTTGATCGAGAACGAGCCGTTGAAGTCGGGGTGGTAGTAGTGGTTGCGAATAACCGGCAGCAGGTCCCAGAGGCGTTCGGTGGCGGCTTGCAGCTTCGGCGCGAGTTCGGGCTGGAACCTGGCCATTTCGTTGAGCATGCGCCGTTCGTAGCCGGAGTAGACGACGATGCTGCCGGTATCCCCAATGTCTTCGAGCAGCGCTTTGGCCAGCGCCGGTCTTGGATCGCTGTTTTCGGTGTGCAGGTATTCGCGGTGCGTGACTTCGCCACTTTCATTTTCGATGTGCAGCGAATACTGGAACGGCACGGCCTGGAACGGGCGCGTGCCGGGGTATAGCGGCAGCGCGGGCTGGAAGGCTTCGAAGTCCAGGTAGTACAGCGGCCAGGTGACGTTTTGGAGCTCGCGCTTGAGTTCGGCCGACTTCCAGGCCTGTCCGCTGACGACGGCGCGGCGGATTCTTTGCTGGATTTCGGTCAGCGCGAAGTCATCGGGGATGTCCGCGATGTTGTCGATTCCCAGCGCTTCGAGTTGCGCGCGGCGGCCGTGGTGGAGCCGGTTGAGGTGGTCCAGCGGGTGTTCCGGCAGTTCCAGGCCGTGGCTGCAGCTGGCGTAATAAGGACATTCGTAGGGCGAGAAGCAGTGCTTGCCGACGCCGATCTCCGGGGCCTGGTCTTCGGCCAGTACCTGGTGGAAGCGCTGCACGTTCTGTTCGACCCATTCGATGCTGTCCAGGCTGCGTTCGGTGGAATCGAAGAACGTGAACAGCCGGTCCAGATCGTAGTCGCCACCGGGGTAGATGTAGTCGCGGTCGAGCACGAGCACGCCGGCGCGATGGATGGCAAGCCCGGTGCCGCGGGCGACCCAGTGCTGTACCGCCACATCCTGCTGGAAGACCTCCTTTTCGGGTCGGGTGGCGGCCTTGACTTCGACCAGGTCCCAGCCCTGGCCGTTTCGCGCCAGCACATCGACGCGCACGAACACGCCCTGGTAGGTGAGCGCGGCCTCGTAGATGGCCGGCACGGCCGGGTCGGCCATCAGCTTCCATGTTTCGGCCACCGCCGCTTGACGCTCCCAGGGCTTGAAGCCGACCAGCGTGCCACCGGGATAGCGCCGGCGGGCCAGCTCACCAATGGCGGTGCCGCGGTCAAAAATGGCCAGCTGGCTGTCGGAGAACTCGCTGGCCAGGTCGCGCCGGTAGATGTCGTTCCACAGCCGCAGTTCGCACTGCGTGCCGGCAATGAAGCGGGACTTGCTCAGCGCAGGCCGATTGCCGGATCGAGCATTGTGCTGGTTTGTTGCTGTCACGCAGTGCCCTTTTTACTGACCTTTACTTGTTCGACCGCACACGAGCTTGAGGAAGCATCATGTCGTTCCTTCTATTTTGCACCGCTGGCAAGTCGGCAGCCACCGGCTCGGCCGGTGCGACTGGCGCTGTGCCTATGCCGGCTTCTTTCTCCGGCTTCGTTCCAGTTCAGCGAAAAGGCGTGTAGATTCGGGGTGCCAAGCCGGCGGTGGCCTCCAGCAATTGGCTGGAGGGTTCGCCAAACAGTTCGATGTCCAGATCGGCCGCGGCCAGAAGCGCGCCCATGTTCTCGCCCAGGTTCGCGACGTGCTCGAGCAGCGCATCGGAATCGCGATACATCTCGCGCACCACGCACTCGGTCTGCTCGGCATTGAAGAACCAGTCATAGCGCAGCGTGCCGGTGTCCCGTTCGCGAACGCTGGCCATGCAGCGATCGGCCGCCGCCTTGAACGCATCGAGCTGGCCCTGACGCACCCGGAATCGGGCCGTTACCTGTAGTTCGTTCATGCACTTTACTCCAATGAAGGTCGACGGGAAGCGGATGCTGCCGAGTCGAGGGAAAATGGTTGCGGCCCATTAAACCACATGCTCGGGGTTTGATTTGGCGGGAAGAAGGCGCCTGCATGGTGCCCGCCTCGATTCAATCCGCCGAACGCCGCTCGAATAGCTCACGAAACTTGCGCTCGGCGCGCTCCAGGCCTTCGGGCGTCAGCACAAGCGATTTCGCCTTGTTACGCGGATCGGCGATCATGCCTTGTTCGTGCAGGCGGTCGGTAATATCCCAGTCGATCTGCTTCCAGACCCGATTGCCGTCGTGCAGCGTCAGATACAGGATCGCCAGCGCGGCGTCTTCGATGCGGTTCCATTCAAGATCGTTTTCCATCGCGGTACCGTTTGCGTTGATCGTGGATTAATGATTGTGCCGTGCCCCAGGCCGGCCACAGCACTTCTTGTACTTGATGCCGCTGCCGCAGGGGCATGGCTGGTTGCGGCCGATCTTTTCCGAGCGGACCGGCTGCAGCGGTATTGGCGCCGTCGGCGTTCGGCGGTATTCCAGGCCGATCGCGGCGTATTCCACTGCGGCCTGGTCGATGAGCCGGTGGAAGGTCCTGGCCGTCTCCTCGAGCGTCATGGCATCGGACCCGCTCTCGCGGGCGGTCTCCTCGACCACTTTTTCGGCCATTTTTCGATCGCCGAAGAATGAAAAGATAATCAGCGCCATGCCCAGCGAGCGATCGTCGCTGCCGTCCTCGACGAGCTCTTTGTTCCAGACATCCTCCAGCCACAGGTGCCCCGAGGTGAGGCCGCGGCACCAGCGCGAGAAGTCGTTGTCCGCTTCCAGGATGCGCATCGGCTGCGGGTCGGGCCGGCAGTCTTCCGGGATGGCCGGCTGGTTCTGCGCAATGCATTCGGAAACCCAGTTCATCAGCGCCATCTGAGCACCGGCCACGGCTCGGGCCTCGTCGACATCGCGGAACACTACCTCGCCCCGGACGATCTCGGTCCATTCCGACGGCAAGATCATCTCCGGACAGGCCACGACCGAGACCAGGAAGCCGGCCGTTTCCGGCCACGACATGGCTTTCTCATCGGCATGACGCTCGCCGAATTCGATCAGCACCCGGCGCTGGTCCGGCGCGAATTCCGGCAAGGCGCCAGCAGCTTCCCGCGGATTGTCGTCACCCGGCACGTCGAGCGAGATATCGGCCGGATCGATCTGCTGCAACGCACGGGTCAAAGTGTCCCGGTCGTATTCGCCATCCTCGATCACCATCTTGCGCAGCGAATCGGACATGGCCCCGGCCATCACCTGGATTGCGGTCATGCGGTCGATATCGGCATCCAGCAGACGCTCGAGCGTCGCGCGGGTGATCGGCGGATCGTTTGCGGCCACCTGGTTTTCAACCAAGAGAATGGGCGCGGCCTCGAGCAGGCAGTCTTCGATCTCTGCGCCAATCCGGCCTGCGAGCCAGCACTGGATGGCGTATAGCCGTTCATCTTCGACGATGCCGAGCCAATCGGCCGTATCGGGTGCGACGGCGGGGTTGTATTGCATGCCTGTTGTCCACTTACTGCGGCTTGCTTGAATTTTACGACAGCTCAACGATCGATCGGGTCGCGGCGAGCAGCGATCAACAACGACCAGGCCTACGGCGATCAATTCTCTTGCCAGCCGACCCGGTGCAGGATGAGCCCTGAATCCCGTCGGTCGACTTCGAAAACGGTTCCTGCCAAAGACGGGTTTCGGGCAAGTCAAATTGACGAGCCGTTGAGTTTTGTGCCGGGTCCGGCTTTGATTCCACAGTCAAAAACCAAAGACGCTGGATCCCGGCTCAAGGCCGGGACGACAGATTGGAGCGAGAGCGCGCCTTTGCCTTCTCCTGTCGCCCCGGGCTCGATCCGGGGTCCAGTGGCTTTGCCGGGCAGCCGCCGTCGAACCCGACCGTGACCATCACGGCAGCCCGGCGCGGTCCAGCAGCGCCGGAATCTTTTTTCCGAACGGGACAAAGCCGCGCGTGGCGTGTGGCCAGGCCTGCGCGTCCCGGTCCCGGCGTCAGCGTCTCGGCAGGGCTCTGATGCCCGGATTGAGCACACTGCCAAGCCGGGCGACGCTGAGCGATACAATGCTTCGATGTAACGATGCACAGGACCTGAACGTGATCCAGTATGCGGTAATCGATTTCGAAACCACGGGCCTGTCTCCGGCCCATGGCGCACGGCCGACCGAGATTGCCGTGGTGCTGGTCAGCGGGTCCGAAATCATCGATCGCTACCAAAGCCTGATGAACCCGGGGGTTTCGATTCCCTACGACATCCAGGCGCTGACCGGCATCACCAACGCGATGGTGCGCCGGGCGCCTTCGATCCGGGAGGTGATGACGCAGGCGGCCCGCTTTTCCGGCGGTCATCCGATTGTTGCCCACAATGCCGCGTTCGATCGAAAGTTCTGGGAAAGGGAAACTTCCGTCCTTCGGCCGCGCCCGGTAAACACCTTTGTCTGTTCACTGCTGCTGGCCCGGCGTCTTTTTCCCGGCACGCCGAATCACAAGCTCGCAACGCTGGTGCGAGCGCTGGGCCTGCCCAGTGCCGGTACCTTTCACCGCGCGCTGGCCGATGCCGAATGCACCGCACACCTGTTCATCAGGCTGCAACAGGAAATTATCCGTCGCTACGGCATCGACGAATTCGATTGCAGTTTGCTCGAGCAAATGCAGGTGACGAGCCGTTACCAGCTGGAAAAATGCGTGCAGAAGTGGTTGATTCGTTGATTGAAGAAAAAGCGCGGTTTCAGCTTTCAGGAAAGTCGTCTGCCGCCCATCCTTCCCGCGAACGGAGGAAGGAAGCCGGTCATTCCCGGGATGCGCGCCACGTGCCGGGCGCGAATGGGGCTTGTCGAATCACCGGATCCTTTTCTTTTCCTTTTTCTGAAAGTTGCCTGCACCGGCTTGCACGCGGCCCGCGGCCGCGGTTGTCTTGCCCTTCATCTGCCGGATCTTATTGCCGGTCAAGCGCCCGAACAGCGCTTTTGTCTTGCCTTTAAGCTGCTTCCAGCGGCCCTTGAATTGATTCTTGTTCATGGCTTGTTCTCCATTTGCGAGTACCCAGGAGTTGCGGCAAGGCAGGTCCGCTCGAATCGCCGGCCGGATGATCAGGCTGTCGACACCCGGCGCCATTCAGCGCCTGCCTGAGCGTGCCCTGGCCCAACGCGCCGGCGTCCATTGTGCCGTGAGCTTTTCGGCCGTATCGGGACAGCCGAACAGGTAGCCCTGGGCGTGATTGCAGCCCAGTTCTCCGAGCAGCTTCAGATGGGCACGGGTTTCCACGCCTTCGGCCACTACCGTCAGGCCGAGCCGCTTGGCCATGCGCACCACTTCTTCGACGACCGCGAGCATGTTCGCATCCTCGCTGGCGCGAACCACGAAGGAGCGGTCCAGCTTGAGTGCATCCAGCGGCAGCCGGGTCAGGTAATTCAACGCCGAATAACCGGTGCCGAAGTCATCGAGATCGATCTTGCAACCCAGCGCCTTGATTCGCCGGCAACTCGAAGCGGTTGCTTCCGGATCGGCCATGATCTGGCTTTCGGTAATTTCGACGACCAGCGTCCAGTCCGGGCTGGTTTTGTGTTTTTTGAGCTGATCAGCCAGTTCGTCGACGAATGTCGCGTGCTGCAACTGCAGCAGCGAGACGTTGACGTGAACGTCCAGAACGAGCCCTTGCGCGGCCCAGGCATCACCCTGCAAAATGGCCTGTTCGAGCACCCAGCGCCCGAGCTCGATAATCTGGCCCGACATTTCGGCCAGCGGGATAAAGACATCCGGCGGGATATTTCCCAGCCTCGGATGCGACCAGCGC
Source organism: Wenzhouxiangellaceae bacterium (assembly GCA_032251235.1). Lineage (GTDB taxonomy): Bacteria > Pseudomonadota > Gammaproteobacteria > Xanthomonadales > Wenzhouxiangellaceae. The sequence goes on along the minus strand of JAVVET010000083.1, from coordinate 3,467 downwards.
AACAGCGCTTCGGCGCCGAACAACTGGCTCGAACGCACATCCACGATCGGCTGCCAGGCAAGATGGAAGTCACGCTCGACCTGCACATCGTGCAGGGCCAGTTCCAGTTCGCGCTGGCGACGGGCGCGCTCGTTGAGTTCGGGTTCGTAATAGGTGATCTGGCCGCGCGCGTCGGACGGCGCGTTGTGCAGTGCCAGTTCGGCGCAGGCAAACAACTCTTCGGCATCCTTGGCGTCATCCGGAAACAGGCCCACGCCCATGCTGACCGAGACGTTGACCTCGTGGTCGTTGATCGGCAGGCGCTGCGGAAAGCCCTTGCCGATATGGGCGATGCTCGCGCCGATGGCCTGGTCGCCGGGCAGATCGACCAGCAGTACCGCAAATTCATCGCTGCCGAGCCGGCCCACGCAATCGCCGGGCCGCAGGCTTCCTGTGAGCATCGTTGCGACGGTCTTGAGCACCTGGTCGCCGGCGGCCCTGCCCAGCACGTCGTTGACGTGGCGAAAACCATCGACATCGAGCACGATCAGCGCGACATGCTCCGAGCGCCGGTTGGCGCGCGCCAGCGCCTGGGCCACCTGGCGCTCGAATGTACGTCGGGTCGGCAGGCCGGTAATCTCGTCGTGCTCGGCGCCGTACCCGTGGTTGTTTCCGCCATCGGAATTGCCGCCGGCCGTCTTGCTGAACTTGTCGATCGCGAAATTCAGCGATTCGCCGATCTCGAGCAGCAGGCGCGCCTCGTCGCGGTCGAAAGCGGCCGTCTGGTCGGCATAAACGGCGAAGCTGCCGATGACCCGGCTGTCGCGGAACAGCGGAATGGCAGCGACCGAGGCGTATCCAAGCTCGCTTTCGCGGCCGCCTCGGCCATCGAGAAAAGAGTCCCGGCGACAGCCGTTGACGAAGGTTGGCTTGCCGGTCTCGAGGGTACGGCTGATCGGCGATTCGGCAGGCATTTGGTCTGGATCGACCACGCGGTTGCGGATCAGGGCCTGGCCCGGACCATTGTGGGCAACCGCTCGCAGATGCCGCCGGTCGGGGTCGAACATCACCACCCAGGCCATCCGGTACTCTCCTTCGGCGACCGCGACGCGACAAGCCTCTTCGAGCAGCGGTTCCAATGTGTCCTCGCGCAGCAGGCTGCTCTTGACGGTGCGCAACATCCGGTAAAGCCGGTTGATCGAATCAAGCTGGTTGCGGCTCCGATTCAGCGCGTTGATGGATCGATCCAGGTGTCTGAGCATGTAGCGCAGCAACAGGTACAGCAACACGGAGGTGAGCAGGACATAGACCCAGCCCTTGTATTGCTGCACCCGCGTGAACTGGGCTTCATCGAGGTCGAGCTGGGCCACGAACTGGTCGGAAAAGCCAATCCACAACGCACCGAGGAAGCCATAGCTTGTCGCAACGGCCAGAGCGATCCAGCGCGTGCCAGCCGGCGGCTGCACGGCAACCGGCTTGTCCGATTCCCTTTTCACATGGCCTCTCTCTTGCTGCTTTTCCCTGCAACCGGCAGGCCCAACAAGCCGGTGACAATGCGAATGACGCCAGCAATCATAGCAGTAGATGGCCGGCGAAACCAAAAAGTGGCTGATTGAACTCAAGGGCACCCGGTCCTGACAGCTTTGGTCTTTCCTTAAAGGAAAACCCGCGTCATTCACTGCCTGCTCATCGCGCGGCACTGGCAGGACCCGGCAGTAGAGCGGCTGGTGAATATCGCTGGATAAAGTGACCGTCGGCGCCGCGGCACGATCGCGGCTCAACGAACTGACTTAATTTCGTCACGCCAATGAAGTTTTTCTTCAACTTTCAAGTGTCATTCTGATGCAGCAATCACACATCGCGTTCAACAACCTGGGAGTAATACGAATGTCGGTCAATCGAGATAAATTCAACATCCGCCTCAGCGCCCTGACCATTGCCGCGGCACTGGCCGGTGCTGGGCACGCGTGGGCAACCGAACCGGTCTGGGTGACCAGTGGCGCAGACAGCGGCGAGGGAACGCTGCGCGCGGCGCTGGCCAGCGGCGCGACCAATATCCGTTTCGGCTCGCGTGTCGGCGTCATTACCATCGACAGCACACTGGTCTATGAGGGCAGCAAGCCGCTGCGAATCGCCGGCCTTGGCCAGACGATATTTGCCAATAACAGCGGCGACGACTTCACGCTGCTCGAGGTTGCAAGCGGCGCCAACCTGAGCATCTCGCGCCTGAACTTCGACGGCGGAGGCGGTTTCAGCCTCGACAATCCCGGCGCTGGAAAGGGTGTTTTCGTACGCGTGCCGACCGAGCGGACCGGTGTCGTCAATATCGAACTTCGAGACGTGCGCGTCAGCGGCGTGGCCAACCACGGCGTCCATGTTTCGGACTGCACGCTGGGTGATGACTGCGGTGCCGGCGGTGGTGGCGGCGGAGACGGCTCACCGGCCTCGATCGTCTTTTCGGCCAGGCGCGTATCGGTCATCGACGCCGGCAACGGCAAGTTCGATGCCGACGGCATTCGCCTGGACGAGCGCAATGACGGCGACATCGTGTTCAATGCCTTTGCCTCACGCTTTGCCGACATCGGCGCCGACGGCGTTGAACTCGACGAAGGCGACAGCGGCGACGTCGTTATCGACGTCAACGCCGTGCTGTTCGAAAACAACGGCGGCTTCTGCCTGGACTCGCCGCTGGAACTCGAGCAGCCCTGTGTAGAGGATGACGATGGCGAACTGTTGCTTGACCTGGACGACGGTTTCGACATCGATGAGGCCGGTCCGGGCTGGCTACTGGGCTCGGTCAGCATGTCGCTGGTATCGGACAACCTGGACGAAGGACTGGACTTCGATGTCGAAGGACCCGGCGGCGCCGATATTGAAATCCGACGGGTGGTGGCAGTCGGCAACGGCGACGAGGGAATCAAGCTGTCCGAGGCCGGCGGCGACGGTGCAACGGCGCACCTGATGGGGGTGCTGGTGACCGGCAACGGCAACGACGGCATCCAGATCGAGTCCGAAAACGGCGACGGTACCGTTCATGTCATCTTCTCCAACAGCACCTCGACCGGCAACGACAACGACGGTCTGGATTTGTCGCAGGAAAATACCGAATCGCCGGGGACACTGCGAATTTTCGGCTTTGCGGAGTTCGATTCACTGGACCTGGAAAACGTTGTCGAAAAGTAGATTCGATCAATAGCAAAACGGGACGGGCCGCTGGGCGGTCCCGATTGCGCGGTTGAACACTTGAAAGCCCTGGTCTTTGGCCGGGGCTTTTTTTAAACGATTCCGACTTCTGAGTCTTGCCTGAACACACCGACCCGGCTCAAGGCCCGGGCGACAAATGAATCGGCTTGTTGGCACAAGCAACGGACTTCCGATCGAGCCCGAGTCTGCAAACAAAAGGCAACAGACTCCGATTTTTGCTTCGGACAATCAACCAACAACCAACAACTAACCAACATCGACCGGTTTCCGGACTGATCTAGCCC
>JAVVET010000082.1:0-10861 GCA_032251235.1 Wenzhouxiangellaceae bacterium | reverse complement strand
GTGTTGTAGACCGCCCGGCGCGAGACACCGGGCTCGGCCAGAAAATCACGCAGCTGAATGAGCCGCGCCAGCGCCCGGCCGAACTTCGCGGTCAGGCCGAGCGCGCCACCGGAGCGTTTGACGACGGTCAGGCTGAAGGCATCGCGGCCACCCTCGGTCTTGGCTCGCTTCTCGGCCCGACGCAGCTCGCGCAGGACCGCGCCGAGCGGTGCTTTGTGGTGGGCGACCACGACCCCGCAGGAGGCGCTGGCCTGGTCACCCATGGTGCGCAACAGCTGCTTGCCGTGCACAACGAAACCATTGCCCTGGCGCTGGAATCCTTCATCGTCGGCTGCTTCGGATCGCGACGGATAGGTGGTGCCCGAAAACGCCGCGCGCAGCCCGGCCATCGCCGGCAGCAGTTCGTACAGCGGCAGCATCGCCATCAGGTCGTCGCCGCCGGCATACAGCACCCGGCCGTAATGGCGCTCGACGACCGCCGGGGCGAGCCGGATCGCAAAATTGTTCAGCGCATCGGAAATCGCCATATGGCGAGCCGGATTCGGGGCGCGTGGCTCGTCGGCATATTTGACGAACGCCGGGTCCGCCTTGAACTGCTCGAGTGTGGCGCGGATCTGCGGATGGAAGCTGCTGCGGTGCGTGAGCGTCTTTTCACGTGCCGCCGACATCCACCGGCCCATCTCGTCGCCGTCCATCAGCAGCAGCGCGTAGTAGGCCTCGGGGTCGTGGCCGAACACGTCTTCGAGTTCCTTTCCGGCGCGCGCGCGTTCATCCTCGCGGTCGCGATCGTCGAGATGCTCCAGCCAGCCGGGCAGCCGGAACAGCGCATCGGCGTCTGATCGACCAGGCAATTCCGATGCAAGACGCGCGGGCAGCGCTGTGCGCGGCGCGTCGGAGACCTTGTTCCGAATTGCTTCCGGGACTGTGCCGCCGCGTTGGATGAAACCGATCATCGAGGTCGCCAGCGCCATTGTGTGGGTGCTGACGACGAAGCGATCGACGTTGAGCCCTGGCTCCTCGTTGACCTCGTCGACGAACAAGGTTGGCCACAGGCGCTTGAGCATGCCCAGCGCGTCCAGGTGCTCGCCGGCCTTGACCCAGGCCGGTCGTTCTGTGGTGACGCGCGCCCAGATCGTGTCATTTCGTTGTCCCGGGGGGAGTGCGAGTTGGTCACGGTCGGCAGTCAGCCACTCGCTCTCGCCGGTCAGTGAATCGCGGTAGCCGTGCTGCACCGATTGACCGAACGGTCGAGCGCTCTTGGCGGCGGCGAGCGTGCGGTCGAGCAGCTCGTGCAGCGCCGGATACAGCGTGCCGGGGTTGGGCTTCCAGAACCAGCCCTTGTCCAGTTCGACGCCATCGGTTTTCGAAAGGATCTTCCAGGCCTGTGTACCCAGATAACCCGGCGGCTCGGATTCGAAATACGGTTGCATGGCCGCGCGCAGTCTGTCGTCGGAGGCATCTACCTTGCCGCTGGAGTCCTGGCCGACCAGTGACCATGGCACCGTGGCCCAGTGCACTTCGGGAAAACCTTTGAGCTGCTCGCGGATCTGTGCATGCGCGGGCATTTCCGGATTATTGGCCACCCCGGCCTCGGCCAGCAGCTTGCGCCAAGCCGCTTGGGCCTTTTCGAGCGCGAATGCGCGCACCTGGTCGGTGATGCGCTCGGCCAGTTCACGCGCCCGATTGGCCGGCACCAGCGCGGTGAAGCGGTTGGGCAGCGCCGCTGCGAACAGCGGATTGCTGTCGGTCGGATTCTTGCGCCAGCCGGCAGCGCTGAACAAAGATTCATTCAGGCGGCAATCGCGCGACAGCCACCAGTCGACTTGGGGGATGCCGCGCAGGCGGGGAAACAGAATGGCTTCCGGGCCGAGTTCGTCACAGATCACGCGCATCGCCTCCCAGCTCAGGCGCGCGAGCAAGTGCGAGCCGGCCCAGAGATCGGAGGTCGAGCGTGCGGCGGCAATGAAATCCTGCACGGGGCCGAGGCTGACGGCCAGCAGGGCCGGGCCATCGTCCGGGTCGATCGAGAAGGCGCCAGCCAGTGCAGAGGTCAGGTCCAGATGGTCGAAGATGGTGTGGTCAGGCATGCGCGAATCGGCCGGAAGTAGCGGCCAGAGGCTGCGGATCTCGGGCGCTTCAATATTCGGTCCGAAGCGCCAGAACGCCAGCGCGGTGCGCTTCGGGTCGTCGGAGTGAATCAGCCCGCGCAGGTGATCCAGCGCAATCGACGCGGCCTGGTCCGGTTCGACTTCGGACAGCGTGCACAGGTCGTATTCGGCGCCAGTCAACGGGTTGATGATCACGGGCCGTTCATGAAAGCGCACCTGCTGCCAGTTTGGATAACGGCCGTCTTCATTGCGATTCGGGAACGCGGCTCGATCCATCGCCGCGGCCCAGTGGTCGGCGGTCTTCACCGCCGTGCGCGCGGCTGGATCGAGCGGGTGGAGCCCCAGTTGGTCGCGCAGCGCGCGGGTCGTGCCGCCCTCGTGGCCTTCGGCCGTGCGCATCAGAATCAACGGCTTTTCGATCGGGTCGTGAAGCCGTGCGTCGAGCTTGACGCGCCAGAATCTGTCCTGTTCGGTCATGAAACACTCCAGCGGCGAGGCACGGAACACGGCACGGCCCGACTGGATGCCTTAACATACACCTCAGGTGGTGTATCACCATGCGAACCAATATCGTTCTGGATGACGAGTTGATCGAGGCCATGCGGCTGTCGGGCGCCAGGACCAAGCGGGAGGCCGTTGATCGTGCATTGCGCGAGCTGGTGGCGCTCGGTAAGCAACCCGCTGTGCTGGATCTGGCCGGTCAGGATCTGATCGACCCCGACTACGACGTGCGGGCGGTGCGGGCGCACATGAACCGTGACACTGGTTGGCAGTTCAGTCTGGATTGACTTCCTGCTCGGCCTGCGCACGCCCGAGGTCGACAGCCTGCGTCGGCTGTTGCGGCAGGGCGAAGTCGCGCTGGCGGCGGTGATCGTGCAGGAGCTGCTGCAGGGCGCGCGCTCTGAGGCAGCGCTGGCGAAATTGCGGCAGCGCCTGCTCGAACTACCGCTGCTGGCCACGGACCTTTCGACATACGTCGCCGCTGGCGAACTGTATGCGCGATGCCGCTGGCAGGGCATCACGCGCCGCAGTTCGCACGATTGCCTGATCGCGACGCTGGCGGTGACGCACGAGGTGGAGCGCCTTGCCGCAGATCGGGATTTTGCGGTCAACGGGCGGGTATTGCCCGCGCTGCGACCGGTCCGCGCCGACGATTGATTCACCTGTGCTTTCATGTCGCGCTCCTTTCCAGATCGTTGTGTTGATCCAGCGTCCGGGTCACGGCCTGCCAGGCCGAGGCCAGTTGCCTATCCGAAATCGTTATGGATCGCACCTGGCCGGTGACGCGCCACGGCATCGCAAAAATCTGCAAGCGCAGGTTTCCATTCGCCTCGAGAACGGGTCGCCAGCGCAACGGGTTGGCGAGACGATCGCCGCCCTTGGCGCTGCCGAGCACGGCCCGCAGGTCGGCACCGGACAAGGACTTGAGCGATTCGCGGACCTCCTTGCGCCGGAGGGCGACAAAACGCATCAGCTTCGACCAGTCTTCAAAGTTTTGTCGGCTGTTCCAGAGCATTAGCCCTCCGGCGTCCGAGGCAAACGAAGCGGGCCATTCCCCTGCAAGGCAGTCTTGAAGCGGTCGGGCAAAGCGACCCAGTTCAGCCGGATCCAGCGAATCGACATCATCGATGTGCAGCGCACCCCAGCCGCCGCGCGATCGCGAACCGAGCTGGCCGAAGTCGCTGATCAACTGCATCACGCGTCGCATTCGGCCGTTCTTCTGCTCTGGCCAGGCCATTCTGACGATTCGCTGCCCCTCTGCTGCAGCGGGCTTGATCCCTGAGCGCAGCGGCGCTTTGGTCCTCGCGTCAAGCAGCCCGAACCAGGCGTAGCTGGTGTTAAGCCCGTCAGCCATTGGCGCCACGCCGCGCTGGTGACCTTCGGCCCAGACGGGCTGATTGCGCCCTTCGGTTTCGAGTCGAATGCGCACCAGGCTCTTTTGGGCACTAATCTTCTTGCGCCGGCCGTTGGTCTCGCTGAAGTCGTCATCAAGCCAGGCATTCCCGAACAGCAGGCCCTCTTCGTGGCGCATGACCTGCAGGCTGAAGTCGCTTGCATGGTCGGCGAAATAGGCCACCCGCCACCACTCGCGCAGCGAGTGCTTGAAAGGCGGTGTGCGCCAGCGGGCGTTCTGCTCGGCGTCGCCCAGGAAAGCGGGCGTGAGAAAGCGGATACGGTAGCGGCGAGTGATCATGCTTGTTTTCGCCGGACCGGCAGATGTGGCTTGTTCGTGCATTGGCAAATTCTCGCCCGGGTGCGCCGGCAAACCTTAAATGGCAAGCTTGCGATCTCTCATCGCCAGCCGAAATGGATTGCCGGCCTCAGGGTTGGTGTAATGGCATATTTCAAGATACTAACACACGCATAAGTAACGTTTCATTCAGGGCTCCCGGGCGGATACTGCTGGCCTATCTGTCCAGCGCGCTGATCATTTCGACTAGAAACCTGTTGAGTTTTTCTTCCGAGGCCAGCAAACGCTGTGCATCCGCGCCGACCGGACGAGCACCATGGGCCGTTGCGTTGCGCAGGCGCCGCAAAAGATCGATGGCTTTTGGTGCGCTGCCGGTTTTGAGGCGCTCATCCAGTAGCCCGCGTGCTTTCTCGCGCACGTCGGTCTTTTCCGGATCACCAAGCTTTTCGCTATGGACTACCTGATTGATCCAGGCTTCGAACAGGAGCGCGGCTGTGCGCGGGTAATCTCTTCGGGACAGAGCGATACGGCTTGCGGCAAGCTGCCGCCTGTGATGAGTCGGCTCGTTAGCCCAACTCAGTCGCTCGAGCAAGGCCGGCTTGAGCAATTCATGCGGGAAAGGCAGGTCCACATTCTCGAGAAACCGGTAGAACTCCTGAAGCGTCTTGCGCGCTTGCGGAATACGAAGCGTTCGTTCGTGAAAAGCGGCTTCTCGCAACCGGGCCGCGCTCAGGCTCGGTGGCAGCAAGTGACCCAGCAGCCGGATCAGTGGCTCGTAATCACCGCCGGCATCAAAACCGTCCAAGGCCCGCACACCGCGTTCGATTTCCAACAGGCTGTCGAGACGACAAACCCGCGCCTCATCGGCACCCGCATCCATCAGGCCGTAGTAGATCGACTGCACTGAAACCTTTCCCAGACCCTGCAGGTACTGGGCGCCGGCCATCAACAGCATGGGCATGTGGCGAAAGCCGTGCGTGCAGTCGATGGTTAAGCGATCCCCTTGGTTGACCGCCTGCGCCAGGTGCTGGAAAAGCGTCATCTGGGAGGCGCTGTCGAGACCGCGCGGCGCGATGATCAGGCTGACCGCACATCCCAGGCGAGCACCAAGTATCGGCGCAAGGCGTTCGAGCAACCGTGCCGGAACGGGTGAGCCGTTTTCACAAAGGTTCATCAGCTCCATGCGCAGATCTTCCGACCGATCGGCGAAATCCAGATCGCCTTCGAACAGGTGATCCCACATGCTGGTCGATGATCCAATGATGATCAGGTGGTCGGGCTGCAGACGCTGCTGAAGCACCCATCCGAGAAATGCGGCACGAGCCGAATAGCCATCGTCGAAGCGATAGGTCTTGGTCGGGTAGCCGCTGCTGCGATTGATTTTGCCGAGCAGTGACACGAGAACGTTCATGAGCAAGTACCTTCTTTTGATTCAATCCCACCAAACTCGATGTGTTCCGGCATCAGGTGCAGGGTCATCGGCTGATTGCGCTTTCCGTCTTGTAACCTGATTTGGTAGCGTTGCGCCAATTCATGGCCGAGCTGCCGGGCCAGCGCACTTCGTAGCCGGCTGTTTGTTGAGTCAAACGACTCCTGGTTGAATTCGGCCTTTTCAAATGCTTCGGTGCTGCCCGAATGTTCGCCGGTCACGTACGCTCGCCAGCGGAGGATCTCGGCACGATGGTCGTCCATGTCGGCTCGTTTCACGCCACCCAATCCGCGCCGGATTCGGTCTGCCATCCAGGCCAATAGGGCCAGTTGTGCTCCTGGAAGTCTGATGATGTGCCCGGAGCAGCTGACGCGATCACTTTGAATGTCGATGACCAGCCGTGGCGGAGCCAGACTGCGCTGCGCCAATTCAACGGCCTCGCTGTAACTGACGGCCCGGTCCATCAACTCAGGTGGCAGGTTTTGGCGCAGGCGTACAATGGGGATGCTCGCCAGCGTGATCGTTGCCCTGTCGGTTCGAATCAGCCGTGAGCGACCGTTTTCCCGGACTCGGATCATGACCGGCTTGCGTGGTGGAAAATAGAACTCGGGATGACCTTCGAAGGGTGGGTTGACCAGCACATGCGAAATCTCATCTTTTGGGCGCGCGAACAGGCTCATGGCGTGACCGAGATAAAACCCCATGGTCTTGCGCCCGCCGGCAATCGAGGCATGGAGGTGGTTGGCCGGTACTTCGGTCAGTTCACGCACCAGCTTGCACACCAGGTCGGCGGCCGCTTCGTTGTGTTCGCGCGTGCGAATGTCGTTCAGTGGCTTGCCTTCGGCGTTGCTGATGACGTGAATATCAGGTGCCCTCAGCAGTGACGGGGCCGGTTGGAACCCGTAATCGTCGAGCAGGCACTGCAGATGGCAGGGGCCTGCCGAATCGATCAGGTCATTGGAAATCAGTTCCTCACCGCGTGCGGTGGTCATTACGACGATTCGATCTGGAATCGCATTGGCACCATCTCGCTGCAAAAGCGCGTAAAGCGTCTCGGTGATGATTTGGGGAGAAAGTCCGGTGACGCACAACAAAGTGCGCTGTTTTTCCAGTTGCTGGCTCGTGTTGGCGGCGACTGCCATTATGGCGTAGTCCTGAGTTGATGAAGCCAGCTTACTGAATTCGATCATACCGGGGCAATCTTGCAAAGTTGCAATATTTCCATCAAGCCACCCCGGGCCAGGTTCAACTCAATCTTTACAATGGTTTATCATCGACCATGGATGATCGCGAGCCTCGACCACGCGATGTGGTTTCACCACGATTGCCAGCTCGACGACTGGCTGCTGTATGCTTGCGACACAGCCCGAACACGTCCGGGGGCCGCGGGCTGGCGCGCGGAATGATTTTCGATCGCGCGGGTCAACTGCTGGTGAGCACCGCGCAGGAAGGCGTCATTCGTTTGAAAAAGTGAACCAGAGATGGAGATCATGCAATGAGTCAGCAAAAAGCCACGTTTGCAGCCGGTTGTTTCTGGGGTGTCGAGGCCCGCTTCAGGGCCGTTCCGGGTGTGCTCGACGCGGCCGTAGGTTACATGGGGGGAAACACGTCTGCGCCGACCTATCAGCAGGTTTGCAGCGACGACACCGGTCATGCCGAGGTCGTGCAACTGGAATTCGATCCGTCGCAGGTCAGTTACGAGCAGTTACTGGATGTGTTTTTCGACCTTCATAACCCGACCACCCGTAATCGACAGGGTCCGGATTTCGGCAGCCAGTATCGCTCGGCCGTATTCTGGCATGACGAAGCGCAGCGCGACGCTGCTGAACGCAAAATCCGCGAGGTAGACGCGTCGGGCAAGTGGCCGGGCGCCGTGGTTACGGAAGTGGCCGCGGCAGACACGTTCTGGCGCGCGGAAGAATACCACCAGCGCTACCTGGAAAAGAACAGCGCTGGCTTCTGCCGTGTTTAGGCCCTGTCCTGCTCAGTACTGTTTGTAGACCTTTCCCGACTTCATGACGAAACCGATGTCCAGCAGCGCCTCGATTTGCTCCAGCGGGCTCGAGTCCATCGCGATGAGGTCGGCCTGCTTGCCGGCTTCCAGTGTGCCGATGGACGCGGACATCTCCAGCAGTTCCGCCGCCGTGACGGTGGCGGATACCAGGATGGCCATTTCCTTCATGCCCGCATCCCGCATCAGCACGGCTTCCTGCGCGTTCGTGCCGTGCACGGACACACCGCTGTCGGTGCCGTAGGCGATTTTGACGCCCGCTTTGTAGATCCGGCCGAAATTCTCCTGCATGTGCTGGCCGACCCGCAGGGCCTTGGCTGCGACGGCCTCCGGCAAAAAGTCGGAGTTGAGAGCCGTGTCACGGACGGTTTTCCCGGCCAGCAGCGTGGGCACGAGGTAGGCGCCGTTTTTCAGGAATAAACGGATGCTTTCTTCGTCGCTGTAGGTGCCGTGCTCGATGCTGGCGACCCCGGCGCGCAGCGCGGCGTTGATGCCGTCGGTGCCGTGGGCGTGCGCGGCGACCTTGCGGCCCATGACCGCCGCGGCCTTCACGACCTCCACCAGTTCGTCGTCGGACATCTGCTGGACCGTACCCGTGTCGTTGTCGGTCATGACCCCGCCGGTCGAGGCGATCTTGATCAGGTCGGCGCCGTACTTGATCGCATGGCGGGTGGCGCGCCGGCAGTCGTATGGCCCGTCGCAAATCGAGGCACCGGTCGCCAGGTCCAGCAATTCGGGTTTCAGGCCGCTGACGTCGGCGTGACCGCCGGTGATGCCGACCCCGCCGGCCGCGACGATGCGCGGTCCGTCCACCCAGCCGTTCTCGATCGCGTCGCGCAAGGCGTACATCTGCTCGGAACGGCTGCCGACGTCGCGCACCGTGGTGAAGCCCGCTTGCAGGGTTTTCATGCCGTAGTGGATGCTTCTCATCGCGGTCAGCGCGTCCGACATTTTCAGGCTGTCACGGTCGTTATGCGGGCCCATCTCGAACTGCAGGTGGACGTGCATGTCCATCAGGCCGGGCATGACGAACTGCTCGCTGAGGTCAATCAGCCGTGCATCGGCACCGAATTCGGCCGGGTCCGTGAAGCCTCTGCGCACTTCTCTGATCTTGCCGTCCGCCACGACCAGCGTGCGCTGGTAAAGCGGCTTTTCGCCGGGAACAGCCAGCAATTCACCGGCGTGAACGACCTGGATATCTGTGGCCAGAGCGGCTGTGCAGATGCTTGAAAGGGTGAGCGCGGCAATCAGGCCGAAGAGTTTTGAATGCATGTTTTTGTCCATCGGGTACAGGGCGAGGCGCCGATTATGGCATCGGGTTCAGGACTTGGCCAGCCGCCCCTGCTGCAGCCAGGCATCGAAGCGGTCCAGCGCTGCGCCGAAGCCGTCCCGGCCCAGGCCGAGGCGCATGTGCCGGTCGTCGCCGCCCAGTGTTTGCGCGGACTGGATCAAAATGCCTTCCTCCCGGGCCAGGGTGTGCGACAGCTCGCTGACCGACGGAACATCGACGCCGACCAGCGCCGTCGACCCCGCCAGCGGCGGGCGCCAGCGGAACAGCTCCGGCCAGCGTGCGAAAAAGGCAGTGGCCAGCGCCAGGTTCTTTTCGATGCGATCGACACTGCGCCGGCACAGCTGTTCGTGAACGCGCAGCGCGGCGCTGGCCAGGTATTCGCTGGGGGCCGGGGGGCAGATGCTGGTGTAGTACTTCCAGTTCATCAGCGTGTCTCGCAGCGAGGCGTCCCGCACGATCAGCCAGCCACAGCGCAGACCCGGCAGTCCGTGCGTTTTCGACAGCCCGGACAACACCACCGAGCGTTCCACGGTGTCGGCCGCCGACGCGACCGGTGGTGTACCGGAGTGTACGAGACCGAAATACATCTCGTCGGAAAACAGCCACAGGCCGTGCTGTTCCACGATCGCGCCCAGTTCCCGTTGAAGGTCGGGCGATGGCAGATAGCCCGTCGGGTTGTGCGGGAAGTTAAGTACCAGCAAACGGGTGCGTGGCGTGATCAGGCGGCGCAGTTCGTCCAGGTCGAGTTCCCAGCGCTCGCCGCTGGCGTGGAAGGTCCAGCGGTTGACGAGCCCGGGCCCGGCCACGTGCCGGGCCAGGTTCAGCAGCGCGTCGTAACCGGGACTCAAAACGATGGCCTCGTCGCCGGGATTCAGCAGCGTGCGCGCGGCGAGGTATATGCCTTCGACCGGCGTGCCGAGCACGACCACGTCAGCGGGTCGGACGCGCTCGTACAGCCCCGCGATCGCGGCACGCAGTTCGGGCTGACCCTGGCTTTGGGTATAGCCGAGCCGCTGTGCTCCGAACGTCTCCAGCGAGTCGCCGGCGAGTTCCAGCAGATCGGCGATGGAAATCGATTCGCAATCGGAGTTGCACAGCTGCCAGGGGGTATTGAATTCGTAGCGGGCGAAAAAATGCTCGGTTTCGAAGCGGGCGATCTGCATGGCGGTTTCCCGGATGGCTGGACACGGTGCGGGCGCCCAGGCTGCCGGGCCGGGCGCTCGCTCGCCAGTTTACCTGATGTCATGGACCAAACAGCACGGCAGGCGCATCCGCCCCGCATCATCGTCAGGGATCACCTCGGATCGGTCGCATGCCGGGGGGGAATATCCCGGCAAGCCGAACCTTGCACTTTTCGGGACTGCGGACTGAGGTATCATGAAGTCGGTACACAGCAGCCTTGCGACGACGTTCATGATCTACTGCGGTTCAATCGAAACGGATTTGGCGCGGGCGTGATCGCAGCGGATATTGTCGTGATCGGCGCCGGGATCGCCGGCGTTTCCGCCGCCGCCGAGTTGGCCGGCGACGCCAAGATCGTGGTGCTGGAAAGCGAGGCGCAGCCCGGCTACCACGCAACCGGTCGATCCGCGGCCTATTTCGCGGCTGCCTACGGCCACCGCACGGTGCGGGCCGTCACGGCGTGCAGCGAGGCTTTTTTTCGCCGACCGCCCGTGGGTTTCAGTTCGCTGCCGCTGCTGCGGCCTCGCGACTGTATGTTTTTCGCGCGCCAGGACCAGGCCGACCTGCTGCGCGCCATGCAGGACGACAACCCCGGCCTCGAGTTCCTGGACGCCGCTGCCGTGCGCGATCGCGTGCCGGTGTTCGCGCC
>JAVVET010000081.1:9592-11118 GCA_032251235.1 Wenzhouxiangellaceae bacterium | reverse complement strand
CGTGGGCCTCGTCGATGATCAGCGTGTCGTAGCGGTTGAGCCTGCGGTCGGAATGAATCTCGGCCAGCAGAATGCCGTCGGTCATGAACTTGATATAACTGTCGTCGGAGACGCGCTCGTTGAAGCGCACCTGGAAGCCGACGTGCTCGCCCAGCTGTGAATTCATCTCTTCGGCCACGCGCCGCGCCACGCTGCGGGCTGCAATCCGTCGGGGCTGGGTGCAGCCGACCAGGCCGCGCACGCCGCGCCCGGCCTCCAGCGCCATCTTCGGCAACTGGGTCGATTTTCCCGATCCGGTTTCGCCGGCCACGATGACCACCTGGTGGTCGCGGATGGCTTTGACGATATCCTCGCGCCGGGCTGAAATCGGCAGGTCCGGATCGTAAGCGGCATCGGGCCGGTCGCGCAGCCGCTGGCGCACCCGCCCGGCCGAGGCCGCCACGCGCTGTTCGAACTTCGCCAGCGCATCTGCCGCACCTTCCCTGGAAGCTTGGGCCAGGCGCCGGCGCTGACCGATCAGGCGGCCGACATCGCGCTGCATCAATTCATCGGGCTTGATTGGAGTGGCTTGGGTCATCGCGATGGTATTTTCGCAGAGCAGCGGTGCAAGTGGCGTTGCTGTGACCGCGCAGGGCGGGCGATGTTCGATTGGAGCTCCGCTGCTCAGCCGGACAAGATTCGGCCCGATCTGCGGTGGTGTGGGCAGCTCCGAGCGTATCTGCAGGATGCCGGTCGCGCCGGCTCGAATACAAAAGGCTGCTTGTCGACGCTAAAAATCAATGTTGTTGAGTCGGGCAGCTTTTGCAGGAGCCTGCTTGCAAGCGAACAACAGCGGGACTCCGTAGCCCTTTGCCTGCAAGCAGGCCCGTGCAAAGTGCCAATCCTAAACTCAATGGCATTGGGGCTAAAGCAGAAAACCCGGCATATCGATGCCGGGTTTTCCTGTTTTTGCGCTGTGGTACGCCGAATGGCGGACCGCATGGAGTCGTTGGAATCAGGCGTCGCGATGTCGGAAGGCTACTCCGGCCAGAGCGACCAGCAGCAGCAACAGGGTGGCCATGCCGGCAACTCCCAGCGTCGGCACCGGCGTGGATTCCGGCAACGGACCTGTACCCGCCGGGCCGAATTCGACCGTTTCGCCGGCGTTCAGGCCGCCGACCGTCAATTCGTAGTTGCCGCCTCCGATAGCTGCCGGCGAGAACAGGCTGACGACCAGGAAATAAGTGGTATCGGGCGCCAGGACGATGCCTTCGGAACCATCGAATGCGCTGAGCAGGCCACCGGCGTCGTCGTTGTATGCAACGAGGTTCTGATCGGCGTTGGCCGGATCGAACGAGTCGCAGTACAGGCTAAGAACGGTATCGTCGATATCGGTGCCCGGGTTGTCGAGGCTTGCCACCAGCGTGGCGCCGGTCGGGCTGTTGATGGCGATGGATGCGAATTCGACGTTGGTGCCGGCGCTCGAAAAGCTACTGGTCGCCGTGCAGTCGTTTTGCACATCGGTACTGAAGATTCGGTTATAGGTG
>JAVVET010000081.1:0-9492 GCA_032251235.1 Wenzhouxiangellaceae bacterium | reverse complement strand
CAGACCTGTCGAGTCAGCGGGCTTGACAGTCAAGGTAATGAACCGCAGACCCGTGATTCTATCCGAAATGGATTCGTGGACATGTTTGTGCGCTCGCCCCATCGGTTTATTCGACCCGGCGCGTGGCAATCGATCGGCCGGGGAAAACCGGCTCATTCGGCCAGCAATTCGACCGCTTTTTTGACTTCGTCCAGCCCGCATGCCCTGCGTACGAACAGTTCCCGCGCCGGACGGGCCAGGCGCATGGCGGTAAAGCCGGCGCCCAGAGCCAGGCGGCCGGGGCCTCCGAGCGTTTGGCTTTCGTTGATGACGTGGATGCCGCCGGCGACCAGCGTCGAGTCGGACCAGCGGCGGCGACCGTAACGGGCCAGGCGGCGGCTCGGGTCGCCGCCAGCCTGCCAGCCATCCAGTGCCTCGATCAGCGCTGCGACATCGGCCAGGCCGAGGTTCAGCCCCTGGCCGGCCAGCGGGTGGACGCTGCGCGCGGCGTCTCCGAGCAGCGCAACCCGGCCGGCCGCCAGCGGCCTGGACTGGCGCCGGACCAGCGCCAGGGCATGGCGCTGGTCGACGTGGCTGAAGGTGCCGAACGGTGAATTCTTGCAGTGCTCGGCCAGTGCCTCCAGGAATTGGTCGTCGTCGAGGCCCATCAGCGTCTGGGCGTCCTGGTCATGCACCGACCAGACCAGCGACGAACGCCCACCGGGCAGCGGCAGCAGCGCCAGCGGGCCCAGATCGGTAAAGCGTTGCCAGGCGATGCCCGGATTGGGCGCTTCAGTTTCCAGATGGGCGACGATGGCGTGCTGGTTGTAGTGGTAGGCCGAAACGTCGATGCCGGCGGCCTTTCGAACGCGGCTTTTGGCGCCGTCGGCGCCGATCAGCATGTGGCAGGTCAAGATCGCGCCATCGGCCAGTTTTACTGCAACCCGGTCGCTGCCGGTTTCGATGGCCTCGATTTCGGCCGGGGCAAATATCGAGATTCGCCGGCGTTCGGCCAGTTCCAGCCCGAGCGCATGGTCGAGTTCACCGAGCTCGGCGATCCAGCCGAGCGCGCCGAGACCGTGCTCGGCAGCGCGAAAACAGACTTCGCCGCGCCCGGCCAGCACTCGCATTTCGGTGTAGGCCGCGACCCGCTCGTGGCGCATGCGCTGCCAGGCGCCAAGCGTCTCCAGCAGTTTTTTCGAACCGGGGCTGACAGCAACCACGCGCGGGTCCAGCGCGGCCTCGGCCGGCCGCTCGGCCGGCCGCTTGCGATCGATCAGCGCCACCTCGCGGCCGCTGCGCGCCAGCGCCAGCGCGGCGCTTGCGCCGACCGTTCCGGCGCCGATGATCAGGGCATCGAAGGCTTCGCTCATGTCGGTTCCCGCGCCAGTCGCGAGACCGGCTCGCGAAAGCCCATGGCCGATGACACCAGTTGCCGCTCGAGGCCGGGCAGCAGCGCATGGGCGGCCAGCCCGAGCGCGGCGCCGATGCGAAACAGCGGGCCGGTATTGGTGAACACGCGCGCCAGCGTGTCGGTGTAGCGCACCGTCGCTGCCTGGTCGTCGTGTCGGATCTGGGCGTAGCGTGCCAGCCAGACCGGCGCGCCCGGGTCGTTGACGCGGCCGCTTTGCGGTTCCAGCACCTCGATCAGGCCGGCCACGTCGCGCAGCCCCAGGTTGAAGCCCTGCGCCGAAACCGGGTGGACCGTGTTGGCGGCATTGCCGATGGCAACCACGCGCTGACCGATGGGTACTTTCGTTCGCAGCAGTTTCAACGGGTAGCGGGCGCGTCTGCCGACTTGCTCAAAGCCATGAAAGCCGGCCGGCGCACGCCTGGAAAGGCGCGTGACAAGTTCATCATCGGTCCAGGCCATGGCCTGTTCGATGGCATCGCTGGCGTCGATCCAGGTCACGCCATAGCGGCCTTCGGGCTGCGGCAGCAAGGCCAGCGGCCCGCGCCGGGTAAAGCGTTCGAACGCGGTGTCGGCCGACGGCGGCTGTGCAAGCACGTTGAAAATCATCGCCGATTGGCGATAGTCGTGCAGCGTCGAGGCGATTCCGGCGGCCTGCCGGACGCTTGATTTGGTGCCGTCTGCGGCCACCAGCAAGCGTGCCTGCAGCTGCTGTCCCGAGCCCAGCCGGATGACGATGTGGTCCTGTTCGTGATGAAACGCTTCGAGGCGTTCGGGGCAGTACTCGTGAATTCGATCCGCTTCGCGCAGGCACTCGAGCAGGCGGTTGCCCAACTCGCGCGCGACCACGACGGCGCCGAAGTGATCCACCGAATGCTCGGCGGCCTGCAGCCTGACGTGGCCAAACCCCGCGGCGCGGGTAATCTCGATATTTCGGATCGGACAGCGCCGCAACGACGGCGTCATGATTTCCAGCCGGCCGAGGATGTTCAGCGATGCGCGATTGACGACGAGGGTGCGGTCGTCGTAACTGGGTTGATGATCGGCGTCGCGGGCGACTGCCTCGATTACGGCCACATCGAAGCCGGCCCGGGCCAGGCCGATGGCCAGCGTGGCGCCGGCCATGCCGCCGCCGGCGATCACGACATCGTGCTGTTCCGGTTCGCTCATCCGGTTGCTCATTGTCGATGGCTCCCGCCGGCCTGCATCAGCGCCTCGATGTCGTCGGCCGATGCAGGCACCGATTGGCTCAGGTTTTCCGGCGCATCGGCGGTGATCCGGATGTCGTCCTCGATGCGCACGCCGATGTTGCGAAACCGGACCGGGATATCGTCTTCGGCGCCGATATACAGGGCCGGCTCGACCGTGGTGACCATGTTTTTTTCCAGCACGCGCGAACGTCCGGCGATCCGGTAGTCGCCGACATCGTGCACGTCCAGCCCCAGCCAGTGACCGGTCTTGTGCATGTAGAAGCGGCGGTAAAGCTGTTGTTCCAGGTTGTCGTCGACGGATCCGGAAAGCAGCCCCAGGTCGATCAGGCCGGCCGTGAGTACCCGGCATGCGGCGTCGTGGATGTCATCGAAAACATTGCCCGGACGGGCCTTGTCGATGGCCGCCGTCTGCGCGGCCAGCACCAGGTCGTGGATGGTTCGCTGGGCCGCGCTGAAACGGCCGGAAACCGGAAAGGTGCGTGAAATGTCGGCGGCATAGCCTTCGAATTCGCAACCGGCGTCGATCAGCACCAGGCCGTCGTCGGGCAGCGGCTGATCGTTGGCCACGTAATGCAGTACCAGCGCGTTGCGGCCGCCGGCAACGATCGGCAGATAGGCCGGCGGGCAGCCGTTGCGGGTGAATTCGTGCATCAATTCAGCGGTCAGTTCGGGTTCGCCCAGGCCGGGGCGACAGACCTGCATGGCGCGCTTGTGCGCGCTCGCCGAAATGCGCGCGGCCTTGCGCATGGCCTGCAATTCGTCGCTGGACTTGAACAGCCGCAATTCGTGCAGCAGATGATCCAGCGAGATCAGTTCTTCGGGCGCGCGGGCGTTGCGCTTCTGCTTTTGAAGCAGCTGGCGCCAGCCGATGACCTGGCGGTCGAAGGCCGGGTCGCGCCCGACCGCATGGTAAATGTGCTCGCGGTTTTCCATCAGGCCCGGCAGTATTTCGTCCAGGTCGCCGATCGGGAAGGCGTCGTCGAAGCCGAGATCGTCACGCGCGCCTTCCAGCCCCAGGCGGGCGCCATCCCAGCGCTCGCGCTCCGCGTCGAGCTCGCGGCAGAAAAGGATCTGCTCACCCTGATCGCGACCGCTTGCCAGGACCAGCACGGCCGCTGGCTCGTTGAAACCGGTCAGGTAGAGGAAATCACTGTCCTGGCGAAACGGGAAATAGCTGTCGCCGTTGCGGATGATTTCCTGCGCCGAGGCCACGATGATTACGCTGTTGGGTTCGGCCAGCTGCATCAGGTCGCGACGTCGGCGGGCGCAGATCGAGGTGCGGGAGTTCATTGCGGCTTGCGCAGGCCTTCTTCGCGAAGCAGCAGCGTGGCGACCTTGACGAATTCGCTGATCTCCGAAAACGCTTCTTCCTGTGTTTCATCGTCGTCTTCGGGGTCGGCCGCGGCGCGCGCGATCTGCTCGAGCAGGCGCATCGCCTCGGCGGCATCGGGGCTTTTGACCGATGGATTCCCGGCCCCGAATCCCGCCAACAAGCCGGTCACCCATGCGGCCAGGCAATGGGTTCGCTCGGTCAGCGGCCGGTCATCGGTCGGCAGCAGCGGTTTGAAATCCATGTCCGGCGACGCCAGGTCGCTGCGCAGCGTACTGATTGCCGGGCCCAGCTGCTCCTGGATTCGGGTCGAGTCCCAGTCGCCCACCTGCAGGCCGGCCAACTGGTCGGCCAGTTCCCGGTCGGTCTGGCGTGGCCCGCCGGCCAACAGACCGATGACCACGCCGTGGGTTTCGGCCACGCGGGCCGGGTCGTTGTCGGCCGCCAATGCCAGCAACCATGCCAGTTTGGATTCGTTATCGTCCATGCGCAAGTTTCGCTTGAATTCAGATATTGATAGTAGCACCGAGCCGGCAAATGTTCGGATTCGAGCGGCCTGGATTTGTGGTCGCCGGACGCCGGCGCCTGCAGGCCCGGCTGTTGGTTCCAGGCGTCCGGGTTCTTGAACGACGACTGGCGCCAGAGGCGTTTAAGCCGGGGCACTTGTGAAAACACCTGATAAAGCCCTATCATATCGTTGAAGTTAAAGGGACCTAACGGTATGAGTACACAAGAACTTGGCCAGGCACTGGAACGCATCGAGGCGCGCCTCACCCAGTTGACCACGCGCGTCGACGAACTGGAGCGGGAGAATCGCTCGCTGATGGCTCGCCAGGATTCGCTGGTGGCCGAGCGGGCCGGGCTGGTGCGGCGCAACGAGGAGGCCCGAACCCGGGTCGAGTCGATGATCGAGCGCCTGAAATCACTGGAGAATGCAAGCTGATGTCTGATCCTGAAATGGTTTCGGTGCGGATCCTCGACCGGGAATACCAGGTCGTCTGCAAACCCGAGGAGCGTCGCGGCCTGATGGAAGCCGCACTGTTCCTGGATTCGCAGATGCGCGAGATTCGTGAATCGGGCAAGCTGGCCTCGGTCGACAAAATTGCCGTCATGTGCGCCCTGAACCTCGCCGATGAACTGCTCAAGGCGCGCCAGCAGAACCGGGAGCGCAGCGAGCAGGTCGATCAGCGGATTCTGGAACTGGCCGGCCGGCTGGATGCCGATTCGCCCGCCGTTTCCTGATGCTTGAAAGATTTTTTTGTGTGTGACTGCAAGCGATTCCTGCTTGGTGTATAGTTTTGGCCATGGTGCTCTCTGCGGTGTTTGCCAGAGAAATCGCATTATGCCTTGTCCCTATTTTTTCACCTCGGGACAGCAACTTCCGGTGCCGGTGCGCACATTCGTTATGCGAATAGCCTGAAGGCCCGGAGAGCTTTCCCACCTGAACCTCCTGGTTCAAGGTCCCCGATTTCTCAGCGGCATTCGCGGAGGGCACCATCTTCCTTGCACTAGATCGCGGACAGCCAATATGACCGAGCCGACGACCCGGCAAAAGGCCGAGCTTCGGTCACGTCTGATCGAGTCCAGAACCCTGCTGCAGCCGCAGCTGCGTCGGCATGCCAATCGCCGCATTTGTGCGCATTTGCTGCGGCTGGTCGACGAGCGCGATTGCCTGGACATCGCTGCATTTTTGCCATTCCGCGGTGAACCTGATCTGGTGCCGGCGCTGGAGGCACTTAGCGAAGGCGGGCGGCGCATCTGGCTGCCCGTGGTCGACGACAAGGCGATGCGATTTCACCGTTGGCAGCCGGGGCAGCAGCTGAGGACCAACCGTTTCGGCATTCCCGAACCCACCAACCCGAGCGAGTGCGACCCCGAAGATCTCGAGCTGGTGCTGCTGCCGCTGGTTGCGTTCTCCGGGGCCGGTACACGACTCGGTCTGGGGGCTGGCTTCTATGACCGAACGTTCGGCTTTACATGCGACAGCCCGGAAGCGCGGCCGCAAATGATCGGCGCGGCCTACACCCTGCAAGAGGTCGACAGCCTGCCCCGTGACCCTTGGGACGTACCGCTGGACGGTGTGATCACGGAGCGGGGACTGCAGATTTTTGGTGCCTGAATCGCCGCATGGAGAGACGCCGCTGCGAATGGATCCGGAATGCCGGGCCCCGCAACCCACATGCTTTTCTGGCACCTGCCTGAAACCCGCTCACTTTCATTTTTTTTACCACCTGATCGGCTGCCAGGCGGCCGGGCTGTTGCAGTACAGCGGCTGGTGAATGAGGCAAGTTACCATGTTGCAGAGCAATCCGAACCGGAGCATCGATGAACTACTGGCTGATGAAATCCGAACCCGATGTGTTCGGGATCGATCATTTGAAGCGCTGTGACAAAAAGACCGAGCCCTGGGATGGCATTCGGAATTACCAGGCGCGAAATTTCATGCGCGACGACATGGAAAAAGGCGATCTGGCCTTTTTTTATCACTCGAACTGCAAGCTGCCCGGTATCGTCGGCATCGTCAGGATCGCAAGCGATGCCTATCCCGACCCGACCCAGTTCGACGCCGGCTCGAATTATTTCGATGAAAAATCCAGTAGCGGAAATCCGCGCTGGGTGTTGGTCGATGTCAAGCATGTGCGCGACTTGCAGCGTAAAGTGACCTTGACGGAAATGAAGGCACAGGCCGATTCCTTCGACGATTTTCAGCTGTTGAAAAAGGGTAGCCGGCTTTCGATTCTGCCGGTCACCGAGACCCAGTGGAAGCGGGTACTGGAACTGGAACAACTGGAACAACTGGAACAGAGGAGCCCCGAATGAGCCAGGCAAGATTGAAGATCGAGGCGGCACGCGCGGCCCTGAAATACGTGGAAGACGGCATGGTGCTGGGCATTGGAACCGGCTCCACGGTCAACGCGCTGATCGACGAACTGGAATCTTCCGGCGTTCGCCTGAATGGCGCGGTATCGTCGTCGGAAGCCACCAGCAAGCGACTGAGGGAAATCGGCATCGAGGTGCTTGACCTCAACAACACCGGCGACCTGGAGCTTTATATCGATGGGGCCGACGAAGTCGACGGGCACAAACGCTTGATCAAGGGCGGCGGTGCGGCGCTGACGCGTGAAAAGATCATTGCCGGCGCCAGCCGGCGGTTTGTCTGTATCGTCGATGAAAGCAAGTGCGTCAGCGTGCTGGGCGAGTTTCCACTGCCGGTCGAAGTCATCCCAATGGCCCGTTCGTTTGTCGCGCGCCAGCTGGTCAAGCTTGGCGGCCAGCCCGAACTGCGCGAAGGCACGACCACCGACAACGGCAATTTGATTCTCGACGTGCACCATCTCGACCTGGTCGATCCGGTCGACATGGAGACCCGGATCAACCAGATCCCCGGCCTCGTGACCTGCGGTCTTTTTGCTCACCGCAAGGCCGACGAAGTGCTGGTTGCCTCCGAATCGGGCGTGCGCTCGCTGTAGTTTGGAAAACCTGCGCCTTGCCGGCCGGAGTTCATCGAGGGTGATTCCGAATGCCAATGGCGCTCAGCGGGTCGGGCCCGTCCTGGGTCCCGGCCGGCCTCTGTTTTTCGGCGACGAGATCAAAGGCATTCAACTTGCCTTTTGCGTTCAACATTGACCCTTCTCCACCCGGGTGGCCGATTATGCAGATAATCGTCAGGATGATTGATCACCGATTGTCGATGGGCAATGATTGGCAACCGTTCTCCATGAAGGTTTTTCCCGAATGAACGTGCTGGTGACCGGTGGCAGTGGTTTTCTCGGCCAGGCCGTCGTCGGTCTGCTGCTCAATGCCGGTCACGAGGTCGCAATCCTGAACCGCTCGGGCTGCCCGGCGCTGGAGCGGCAGGGCGTTGAATGCCGGCGCGGCGACCTGGCCGATGCCAAAGCGGTGCTTGCAGCCTGCAACGGCCGCGATGCGGTGGTGCACATCGGCGCCAGGGCCGGGCCGGGGCTGCATCGCCGGGAATTCGAACGCAGCAATGTCGATGGCACGCAAAACGTCATCGATGCCTGCCTGGCCTGCGGCGTCGGCATTCTTGTGCATACCTCGTCGCCCAGCGTGGTGCACGCCGGCGGCGATATAGAAGGCGGTGATGAATCGCTGCCGCTGGCCGGGCAGTTCCCGGCCCCGTATCCGGCCACCAAGGCCGAAGCCGAGCGCCGGGTGCTCAGGGCCAATGGCAATCAACTCAAGACGGTCGCACTGCGGCCCCACCTGATCTGGGGACCGGGCGACAACCACCTGCTGCCGCGCCTGATCGCACGCAACCGGGCCGGTCGCCTGAGGTTGCCGGCGCCGGAGAAAATGATCGACACGGTGTTTATCGACAATGCCGCCGAGGCGCACCTGCTGGCTTTGCAAAACCTGGCCGGCTCCGGCTCGGCTGCCGGCAAGGCCTATTTCATCAGCAACGGCGAACCGATGCCGAACGGGGAGATCATTTCCCAGCTGTTGCGCGCGGCCGGCCAGGTGCCGCGAATCGGTCGGGCGCCGCTGTGGCTGGCGCGCTCGGCGGGCTGGCTCGTCGACGGCTTGTGGCGGGCAATGCGATTGCGCTCGGACCCGCCGCTGTCGCGGTTCATGGTCGAGCAGTTGGCGACCGCCCACTGGTTCGATATCTCCGCGGCCAGACGCGACCTGGGCTATCGGCCCCGAATCAGTATTGGCCAGGGCCTTGCCTTGCTGGAAAGCGAGCGGGCCGACCAGCGCGACTGAGGCACATGTTTTGGTCGGGATCCTGCCGTCGGCTGATTCAGGTTTTTCTGAAATGAACCATGACCCGCTCCAGCCGCGAGCGCTTGAGCAGCCCACTGTCCTCGACCGATACGCCGGCGTAGCCGCCGTATTTGAGTTTGACCCAGGCATTCAGGTCGGTTTGGCGCATGTAGTTGAATAGCCGGGTTTTGATCGGATGAAAGCCCTGGCGCTCGATGATCGCGGTGCCAAAATCCAGAATCACGGGCTTGCCGGTTTCGGCGACCAGCAGGTTGGCCTTGCGTTTGAGGTCGCCATGGGCGACGCCGCGCTGGTGCATGGCGCGGATCGTCGCCAGCAGTTCATCGAAGAACGACGGTTCGACATGGGCCTGGCGAAATGGCGTTGCGGCCACGAAATCCAGTACCAGCCAGCGCTTGTCGATCAGGCCCAGGCAGCGCGGGAAGCCTTGCAGACCCTGCAGGCGTTGATAGGCCCGGAATTCGCGCTGAAGCCCGGCGCGGTTGATCAGCCCGGTTGCACCGCGGCCACGCGGGGTCTTGATGGCCAGCTGGCGATCGTCGAATGCCAGCCGGTAGACGCAACCCTGGTTGCTGCTGGCGATCGGCTCGGCCTTTTCCAGCGCGCCATCGCGCAGCCGCCTTGCAAGCCGGGTGCTGTTCGGCGGCGGGAAAGGTTCGGGCGGGACGGCAGCATGCATTGTCAAAATTCCGGCTTAACGCGACGATAAAAAGCGTCATAATACACACCCGCCGGTCAGCTGGCGGATTCTGCGAGTTTGTTGCAGCCTGAAACCAGGCGGCGTCGATTTTTCCGCTTATCGAACCCGGTAT
>JAVVET010000080.1:0-11314 GCA_032251235.1 Wenzhouxiangellaceae bacterium | reverse complement strand
TTTCCTGGACGTCGGCTTACGGCCGCTGGCCTAACCCGACCTACGCATGGATCGCAGGAGACGCAGCGAGCGTCGCAGGCGAAGCACAGCCGGTGGCGAAACGCAGTTGACCTTGAATTCAACTTTGAAGTCAAAGCAGACCATGACCTGTCTGCCTCGAAACCGGCGAGGAGCGCAGAGTTATGCCGAAACGGCTTGAATGTCTTCGGCCTTTTCCCATTCGCCGATTCGCTCGGCCGGCACCGGCCGGCCGAAGAAAAAACCCTGGCCGATTTCGCAGCCGGCGCGCTTGAGAATTTCGAACTGGGCACGGGTTTCGATGCCCTCGGCGATCAGCTCCAGGTCCAGTTCGCGGAACAGCCCGATCATGCCTCGTACCAGCGTCCTGGCCTGCTTCGAGCTTTCGATATCGGCAACCATCGACTGATCGAGCTTGATCTGGCCGATCGGCAGCTGCGTGATATAGGCCAGGTTGGAATAGCCGGTGCCGAAGTCATCCATCGCCATTCGGGTGCCGGTGGCAACGATTCCGTTGAGGATTTCACGGGCCTTTTCCGGGTATTCCATCAGCATGGTCTCG
This sequence comes from Wenzhouxiangellaceae bacterium, assembly GCA_032251235.1. Taxonomy (GTDB): domain Bacteria; phylum Pseudomonadota; class Gammaproteobacteria; order Xanthomonadales; family Wenzhouxiangellaceae. The sequence continues at coordinate 10,734 of JAVVET010000080.1, read as the reverse complement.
GTCAGTTCAAGGGTCAGACAGCTGGGATCCAGCTTGAACTCGGCGAGACAGCTCTGCGTATGCCGGGGCAGATTTTCGTTGTAAAGCTGTCGACCCGAGAGATTGACCGACACGCCTGGAATGCCGGCACCCGCGGCCTGCCAGGCTGCCAACTGGCGACATGCCTCATGAATAGCCCAGCAGTCGATGAATTCGATCAGCCCGGTCTGTTCGGCCAGCGGCACGAATTCTGCCGGGTTGAGCAGGCCGCGTTCGGGATGATTCCAACGAATCAACGCCTCGACGCCGGCAATTTGGCCGTTGGCCATATTGATCTGAGGCTGGTAAAACAGCGTCCAGGACTGATCCTGGACAGCCTGGCGAAGGTCGCTTTCCAGGAACAGCGTCTTGGGACGCATTTTGTCAAGATCCGGCTGAAACATTTTCCAACGATTGCCGCCCTCGCTGCGGGCGCCGTCCAGGGCCTGGCTGGCGCGCTTGAGCAATTGGTCCGGACGCGTGCCGTCGCGCGGAAAAGCAGCAACGCCGAGGCTGGCGGTAATCGACAGCCCGCGATTGTGCACCGGCACCGGCGCGTTCAGGTCCAGGACCAGGTGATCCAGCCAGTCGATGATTTCCACCTTGTCGCGCGATTCGGTCACCAGGCAGAATTCATCGTTGCCGAAGCGGGCGACGAAATCCCGCCGGCCAACCTGTGCCTGCAGTCGCCGGGCGAAAAGCTTCAGCAGGCGGTCGCCGGTAGCGACACCAAGCGTTTCATTGATCGACTTGAACCGGTCCAGATCGATCAGGACGACGTACACGTTGCGGTGCTCGCGTGCCGCCAGGTCCAGCGCGCGTTCGAGTTGCCAGTCGAGCCGGCTGCGGTTGGGCAGCCCGGTCAGGCGATCGTAATGGCTCAGAAAGTTGATCTGGCGCGCCGACTGACGCGCCGCGGTTACGTCATTCCAGGAGCCGATCAGTGTGCCGGAGCCCGGATTCCGATCATCCGGAACCAGGCGCTTTTCATCCCGGATATGCCGGATGTTGCCGTCCCGATCGAAAACCCGGTACTCCTGCACCAGGGTTTGGTGGGGCTGTATTTTTGATGTTTCCGCATCCAGTGCCGGACGGTCCTCGGCATGGACATGGTTTCCCCACCAGTCGTCGCGCTGGGCCTCGGCTTGCGGATACCCGGTCAGGCGCTCGAAGTTGGAACTGACCCATTCGACCTGCATCTGGGGAAAGCGCAGCGCGTACAACACGACCGGCGAGCTGTCGAGCAGGCGTTCCAGTCGCAAATGGGTTCGTGACAGCGCCGCGGTTGCGGCCCGTATGCGCCAGCGGAACAGCAGCGCCGTGGCGCCCAGCAAAAGAATCACGACGCCGGCCACCAGCAGTGTCGGAAACAGCCAGTCTGGCCGAGTCTGGCCGATTGGGGCGGCATAGGCTTCGGCCACGGCCCGATAGTACGGTGATTCGGGGTCGCGTTTCCATTCGCGCAGATAACGGTCGATGATGGGCAAAAGATCGTGAGCGCTTTCGGCTGCGGCGAAGTACAAACCGTTCTGGTTGAAGGTGATCGGCGTCTCGATCAGGCCGTGCAATTCGGCGTTTCGGTTGCCGAAGAAGTGATTGCCGATGGCCAGGTCGGTCTCGCCGCGGCCGGCCATTTCAAACGCCACGCTTGCAGTTTGAGCGGGTACCAGCTTCAGACCAAGGCCGCGTTCGTCGCTTAGCCGGGTCAGAAATTCAACCTGAACCGCTCCTTCCAGAACGGCGATCGTGGATCCGCGGAGGTCTTCGAACGAGGCAAAGCGCTGCTGATGGGGCAGGGTGTAGATCTGGCTCCAGGACTGGACCACGGGAACCTCGTGGAATGCAAATCTGGCCACTCTGCTTTCGGTCAAGGCAACGTCGGGCATCAGGTCGATCGAGCCGGTCGACAAGCGTTCCAGGCAATCCATCCAGTCGCATTCGACAAACTCGATTGTCCAGTGTTCGCGGCGCGCAATGATCCCGACAAGGTCGATGAACAGACCAGCCGGCAAACCGGAATCATCCGTATAGATTTTGGGCGGGTTGGAATACACACCCACGCGAACCGGCCGATCGCCGCTTTCCATGGCCGCGACATCCCCGGCAATCGAGTCGATACTGATGCACGCAAGGGTCAACGCAAGCATGGCCGACCAAAGCATTTGCTCGAATCCGGCGCCGTTTGAATAATTATTACAAAAGCGCCTCACGGGGCCATCTCTTTCACTTCCGGGCATTTCGATAAAAACGCGATGGTACGCGCTATTACTATTACATGCTAATCGGCTATTTTATCGGTATTGTTTGAGCGAACTGGTTCCGCACCGGCAGCCGCAACGGCCGGCTGATCTGCCTGATCTGCACCCAGATTGCCGTCGGGATTGAATTCGGCGCCGAATATCTGCCAGAAGGCGATGAACAACACCGCGATCAGCGGCCCGACGACAAAACCGTTGATTCCAAACAGCGCCAGCCCGCCCAGCGTCGAAAGCAGCACCATCCAGTCGGGCAGCTTGGTGTCGCGGCCGACCAGGATCGGGCGCAGGATGTTGTCGGCCAGGCCGATGATCACCACGCCGTAGACAATCAGCACCGTGGCCGAAACCGGTTCGCCAAGGGCATACAGGTAAATGGCTCCCGGCAGCCAGACCAGCCCGGCGCCAACCGCCGGAATCAGCGACAGCACCGTCATGACCACGCCCCATAACAGCGGCGCCGGGATATCGAGCGCCCAGAAGATGATGCCGCCGAGCGCCCCCTGCACCATCGCCACCAGCAGGTTGCCCTTGACCGTGGCTCGGGCGACCTCGGCAAACTTCTGGAACAGCATCCGCTCGCGCTCGTCGCCCATCGGAATGGCATCGACCAGTTTTTCGAGCAGCGCCCGGCCGTCGCGCAACAAAAAGAACGCCACGTACAGCATCAGGGCCAGCTTGAGCACGAACTCGAACGTGCCCTGGCCCACCGCCAAAGCGTTTTGGGCCAGGAACCGGCTGGTCGTCACGGCCGCATCGGCAATGTTCTGGCGCACCGTGGACATATCGATATCGAAGCGCTCGAGCAACGCCTGCAGCGCCGGGAATGCGTTTCGAACCCGGTCGATGTACTGGCCCGGTTGAATTTCGCCGGCGTCGATGCGCTGATAAATCACCAGGCCCTGCTGCATGAACGAACCGAGCAGCAACAGCACCGGGATCACGACCAGAAATACACAGGCCGTCAACGTGGTCAACGCGGTCAAATTGGGCCGCTGGCCCCACTTGTGCTCCAGCCACAGCTGCACCGGATGAAACAGAACGGCAATAATGCAGGCCCACAGCACCGGTGCGAAAAAGGGTTTGAGCAAAAACAGGAACAATGCGGTGACGATCGTCAGCGCAATCAGAAAGGTTCGTTGCTCGAGTTTTTCGATCATCACGGGCTTTTGGCCAGTGGAAGGTTGAACCGAACTATAGCCGCTGGAGTGTTTTTCAACAACTCCCACGGCTGGATGTGAATTGATGGTGTGAGTTGTTCTTGTGGCGCCAATAGGGGCCAAAACCGCAGGCGCGCGCTTCGCGCTTGCAGGCGAAACGCTTTTGACTTTTTAGTCTTCGCGCCTGAAATCGGAAGTCCGCTCGGACCGAAAACCAGGCTGCTAGCCCGGCTACTAAAAAACTCCCCGTTCCAGTAGCATAAGCGTTCTGCCTTCTCGAGCCAGTCCTTGTCCAAACCCCAAATATTGATTCTTTCCGAACAGCCGCCGCTGAATGATTCGGAGCCGGCCACGGGGCTGACCGTGCGTCACACGCTGATGGCGCAAGCGCTGGCCGGGCAGGGCCTGCGCGTCAGCTACGCCTGGCCGGCCCCGGGGGCTGGTCGCGATGCGCCGGACGCCGACGGGCAGGCGTTCGAATGCCTGGCGCTGGCCTCGACCCAAACGCTGGCCGACTGGCTCAAACGCAATAATCCGGACGCGATTGTGCTTGGCTACTGGGAGCTGGCCGACTGGCTGCCGGCGCGCCTGGACGCGGCCTTGCTGCTCGACTACATCGCGCCGCGCCTGCTGGAGCGCCAGTTCGAGGACCGCGAACAGCTCGATGCCGACATCCGTCGGCTGGTGCCGCTGCTGGCGCGCTGCGACGAGGTCTGGGTCGGCAACCGCCGCCAGCGCGACCTGATGCTGCCGTGGATGATGCTTGCCGGCCACGATTGCCGCTTCGAACTGCCGATCGAGATCGTGCCCATCGCCGGCCGGGTTGATCAGCAGGCCCGGCCGGCTCGCGATCCGGAAGCGCCGCTGGTGCTGTTCCACGGCGGCCGCGACTGGCCGTGGCGCGATTCGTCGGCCTGGCTGGATGCATTGCGCGATGCTTCCGGACCGTGGCGGCTGGACGACACCAGCCAGGCCGCCGGGCTGGTCGGCCACGCCGAATACCTGCGGCGGCTGGCTTCGGCCGACCTTGCAATCGAACTGAGCGACGACAACACCGAGCGCCGTTTCAGCCAGTCGTTTCGGACGAGCGATGCCCTGTGCCGGGGCGTGCCGGTGGTCTGCAATGCCTTTTTGCCGCTGGCCGAAACCATCGAGCGCAGCGGCGCAGGCTGGATACTGGAGCGGCCCGAACAACTGCCTGCATTGCTGCAAAGCCTGCACGCCGATCGTGCCGAACTCGAGCGCCGGGCCGGCAACGCGCGGATGCTGGCTCACGCCGAGCTCGACGCCGACCGGGTCTACGCCAGCCTGGCCGGCCGCATTTCAAAAAAAACCGGATCACGCGCCAAAAGGTCGCCCCGGCAGCCGCTGTCGCCATTCGCCGAACAGCGCAAGGGACAATTCATGCGGGTCATGAAGTTCTATACAGGTCGCTGGATTCATTACCGGCTGCGGCTACCGTTCCACAGCCTGTTGCGACGGCTGGCGGTCAATCGGCCGCTGCCCGAGCGTGACAATGCCTGCTGGGTTGTCGTGAGTCGCCCGGACCTGTTTCCAACCGACCACGGCGCGGCCGTCAAGATCGAGCGCACGGCCTGGGGCCTGTCGTTTCACGTCGACCAGGTGCTGTTGCTCACCGACCGAAGAAGAGGTTACTGGCGCTACCGCCGCGGCAGTCGGGACTTTGTGCCGTTTCCAGTGTTGATGCGTTTGCCGGGGTGGCCGCTGGCGGTCAACCTGATTCGCCTGATGATGCGTGGCTTGCCCTATTCGAACGCCTTTTTATACGTACCGCTGGTCGATCGTGGCCTGCACGCGCGCCTGGTCTGGCTGCTCAATCATTACCCGGTCGAGGCCGTGCAGGGTGAATTCCCGGCCTACGCCCACCCGGCCGTATGGGCCGCCCGGCTGTTCGGAACCAAAAGCATCATGGTCGAGCACAATGTCGAGCACAGGCGCCTGGCCGAGCAGCTGCCCGAACTCGGCGAGGCCGCACGTCAATGGCTGGAGCATAAGGAAATCGACCTGGCCAACGCCTGCGATCACGTCATTACCGTGTCTGAACCCGACCGCCAGGAACTGATCGCCGGCGGCGTGCAGCCGGCGCGCATCGTCACCATTCCGCATGGCGTGGACCTGGAGCGCGCCAACCAGGCCACCGCCGTCGACCTGCGAAAAAAATACGACATTGCCTCCGATCACGCCATCCTGGTCTACCACGGCATCTACATCTACCCGCCCAACCTCGAAGCGGTCGAGGAACTGGCCAACAGCCTGCTGCCTGAACTCAAGCAACGCGGCCACCATGCAACGGTTGTCGCGATCGGTCCGGAACCACCGGATCGCAGTTTGCCCGGCGTGGTCTTCACCGGTTCGGTCGACGACCTGGCCGGCCACCTCAAGGGTGCCGACCTGGCCGTTATCCCGCTGCGCCAGGGCGGTGGCACGCGCATGAAAATACTCGACGACTTCGCCGTCGGCGTGCCGGTCATCGCAACCAGCAAGGGCGCCGAAGGCATTCCCGTGGAGCACGGCGAACACCTGTTGATCATCGACGACCCCGACCAAATGGCCGAAGCCGTCATCGCCCTGCTTGAAAACGACCACGAACGCAGCCGCCTTGCCGCCAACGCCCGAGACTGGGTCGGCCAATTCGACTGGCGCGAAATTGCCCGCCGATACGTGGAAACCGTGCGCGGCCAGTCCTGATCCCCGGGTGCACTCGCTGCGCTCGCTAACCGGTTTGCATGGGTCTGGGCTTCGTAGCCCGGGTAAGCGCAGCGCACCCGGGAAAAGGTGGCCGCCCGAACGACGATCTTCGCATCAGCCGGTGGCGAAACGCCGTTGAAGTTGAATTCGACTTTGAAGTTGAATTCGACTTTGAAGTAGAAGTTGACTCTGAAGTCGAAGCAGACCTTGAAACCAAGCCAAATCAAATACCCAGCCAACTCCGAATGCCGGCCGGAGCACCCACTGCGCTGCGCTCCAAGGCCAAAGGTATACTGGCTACCAACCTGAAGCCACGCAGCCCCAACATGTCCGAACGCGAAATCATGGAATACGATGTCATTATCGTCGGTGCCGGACCGGCCGGTCTTTCCTGCGCCATGCGGCTCAAGCAGCTCGACGGCGACCTCAACGTCTGCGTCATCGAAAAGGCTGCCGAAATCGGCGGCCAGATCCTGTCCGGCGCGGTCATCGAGCCCGAGCCGCTGGACCGCCTGATCGAGGGCTGGCGCGATGATCCGCCTCCGATCTGCGTGCCGGCCGCCGATGATGAGTTCGTGTTTCTCACCAAAACCGGCAGGCGCAAGCTGCCGACGCCGCCGCAACAGAAAAACCACGGCAATTTCATCGTCTCGCTGGGCGCCATGTGCGCCTGGATGGCGCCCAAGGCCGAAGCGCTGGGCGTGGATCTGTTTCCCGGATTCGCCGCCGCCGAGTTGTCCTACGACGACAAGGACGCGGTCCGGGGCGTCATCATCGGCGACATGGGTGTCGACCGCCAGGGCCAGCCCAAGGACAGCTACGCCGAGGGCATCGAGATTCGCGCGCCAATCACGGTGCTGGGCGAGGGCTGCCGCGGCCACTTGACCAAGCGCGCGATCAAAAAATACCGACTCGATGCCGATGCCGACCCGCAGGCCTATGCCATCGGCATGAAAGAGCTGTGGAAGCTGCCCGAAGGGCGGGTCAAGCCGGGCAACATTCAGCACACCATCGGCTGGCCGCTGCCGAAGCAGATTTACGGCGGCAGCTTCGTCTACCACCTCGACAAGGACCGCCTGGCAATCGGCTTTGTCTGCGCGCTCGACTACAAGGACCCGGATTTCATGCCGTTCGAGGCCTTCCAGCAGTTCAAGCACCACCCGGCCATGCGCGAGTTGCTCGAAGGCGGCGAAGTGCTGTCGGCCGGCGCACGCGCGCTGGTCGAAGGCGGCTACCAGTCGCTGCCCAGGGTCGAAATGCCCGGCGCCATCCTCATCGGCGACTCGGCCGGCCTGTTGAACGTGCCCAAGATCAAGGGCACCCACCAGGCGATGAAATCGGGCATGTTGGCGGCCGAGCACATCGCCGCGCAAAAAACCGCCGAAGGCTTCGACGCCAGGCTGCGCGGCAGCGACATCGTCGAGGAACTCAGGAAAGTCCGCAACATTCGGCCTGGCTTCCACAAGGGCCTGTGGCACGGCCTGGTCACGGCCGGCATCGAAACCGTCACTGCCGGCAAGCTGCCCCGCACGCTGGCCAACCACGCCGACCACGAGCAATACATCAAGCGCAACGGCCACCGCTTCGACTACGACTTCGTCGACCGCGAGCTGCCGCCGCGCGATCGCCTGGCATCGGTCTACTTCGCCTCCACCGAACACGACGAAGACCAGCCGGTGCACCTGAAGATCATCGAGCCCGACATCTGCTTCAGCCGCTGCGAGCAAGAATACGGCAACCCCTGCACGCGCTTCTGCCCGGCCGGCGTCTACGAAGTCGTCGACGACGAAAACGGCAAACGAATCCAGATCAATGCCGCCAACTGCGTCCACTGCAAAACCTGCGACATCGCCGATCCCTACCAGGTCATCGACTGGGTTACACCCGAAGGCGGCTCCGGGCCGAATTATTCGAATTTGTGAAGGCGGTTTTCAGTTTTCAGGGAAAGCGACAAGCGAAAAAACCCCGGTTTTCGATTGAATAATGGATGGGGTTGGTGGCCGCTGGCCGGGGCCGCAAAGTCGCTGGGTTCCGGCTCAGGGCCGGGATGACAGGGAAAAGAGCTTCGGCGAGTTTTTATTCTGTCGCCCCGGGCTCGATCCAGCTCCGGCCGCCTCGCTTTTGAATTGACCAGCCCCGAACCGAGGTCACCGTTCGTTCGCTTTTCGACCGGCACGCAGCGCATGAATCACCTTGACCGCGTCCATGGTTTCGGCCACATCGTGCACGCGCAGGATGTCGGCGCCGCGTTCGGCGGCCAGCACGGCGGCGGCGACCGATGCGACCACGCGCTGATCGGCGCGCTCGCGGCCGGTGATCCTGCCCAGCATCGACTTGCGCGAAATGCCGCACACGATCGGCAGGTGCAGCGACCGGAAGCGAGCCAATTGGTCCAGCAGCTTCAGGTTGTGTTCCATGGTCTTGCCAAAACCGAAACCGGGATCGATCAGCAGGTTTTCCTCGGCAATGCCGGCCTCGAGGCAAGCGGCGATGCGCTGGCGAAAAAATGCCAGCAGGTCCTCGACCACATCGTCGTAGGCCGGGCTTTGCTGCATCGTGCGCGGCTCGCCCTGCATGTGCATCAGGCACACCGGCACATCCAGCGCGGCCGCGGTCTCGAGCGCCTGCGGGTCGCGCAGGGCGTTGACATCGTTGATCATCAAAGCGCCGTGCTCGACCGCCGCGCGCATCACTTCGGCCTTCATCGTGTCGATCGAGATCGGCACGTCGAGTTCCTGGCCGATCGCATCGATCACCGGCACCACCCGCTCGATTTCGTCGGCCGCCGACACCGGCGCGGCACCCGGACGCGTCGACTCGCCACCGACATCGAGAATATCGGCGCCTTCGTCCACCAGTCGCCGGGCAAGCTGCAGGGCCGCCTCAACGCTGTCATAGCGGCCGCCGTCGGAAAACGAATCGGGCGTCACGTTGACGATCCCCATCACCAGAACCCGCTCCGCGGCGGCGGCCTGGCGGAGCGTTTGTGCAAGCGGCGCCATCATCCTGTTCACGTGCTTTCCTCATAAACCGCCGGCTGCGTCAGCCAATAAACCCCAATGTACCCGATCAGCCATCGATTCGAAGCGCGCCGACGCGCGCCAGCCCAATCCCAAATGCCAGCAGCCTGTTGGACTTGACCGATCCGGGGTCCAGCGGCTTTGGCCCTGGCACGAACAGCGTCAAAGCCAGCGCTACCCGTCCCGACCTTCCCCAAAACGAAGGGAGCGCCTGTAGAGCGGCATCTGTCGCGCCAGGCCCGACGGAAACCACCCTGCAGCGGCATCCTTCGGCGATGGCATGTCCAGTATTGTCGATGCGGAACCCCGGCCTCGGCGCAGCGTTCGCACCGAACACCGTACTTGCCATCTTCAAACAGTCTTTTCGCATAAGCCGTTACAATGGAAAACTTGTCCAATGCAACGGGAATACGAATGAAAATCCTGGTTCCGATCAAGCGTGTCGTCGACTACAACGTACGCGTACGCGTCAAGTCCGACGGCACCGGCGTGGAAACCGAAGGCGTCAAGATGTCGATCAATCCGTTCGACGAAATTGCGCTGGAAGAGGCTCTGCGCATCAAGGAGGCCGGCAATGCCGAAGAGGTCATCGTCTGCTCCATCGGCAGCAAGGATTGCCAGCAGCAATTGCGCACCGGCCTGGCCATGGGCGCCGATCGTGCCATCCACGTGGTCACCGACGAGGCGGTCCAGCCGCTGACCGCCGCGCGTATTCTGCTCAAGCTGGTTGAAAAGGAACAGCCCCAGATCGTGTTCCTCGGCAAGCAGGCCATCGACGACGACAACAGCCAGACCGGCCAGATGCTGGCCGCGCTGTGGGATCGTCCGCAAGCGACCTTTGCCTCCAAAGTTGTACTGAGCGACGGCAAGGCCGAGGTCACGCGTGAAGTCGACGCCGGGCTGGAAACGCTGGAAGTCGACCTGCCGGCGGTGATCACGTCCGACCTCAGGCTCAACGAGCCGCGCTTTGTCAAGCTGCCCGACATCATGAAAGCCAAGCGCAAGCCGCTGGACGAAATCGCGCTGGACGATCTCGGCATTGAGCCGGCCGCCGCGCTCGAGCTTACCGCGTTCGAGCCGCCGCCCAAGCGCTCGGGTGGCCGGATTCTGGAATCGGCCGAAGAACTGGTCGAAGAACTGAAAAACAAGGGATTACTCTAATGGCCCGCGTACTCATCATTGCCCAGCACGAACAAGGCACGCTGAACCTGGCAACCGCCAAAAGCCTGACCGGCGCGCGCGATCTCGGCATCGACGACATCCACATTGCGGTCTTTGCCGAACCGGCCAGCATCGTGGCCAACGAGGCCGCGAAGCTCGAAGGCGTGTCGAAGGTCTTTCGAATCGAGCACGCCGACTTCGAAAACCCGACCGCGGCGCGCCTGGCACCGGAAATCAAGGCCATCGCCGCGGATTACACGCACATCATCGGCCCGTCGACCACCTTTGGCCGCGACCTCATGCCCAGGCTGGCCGCGCTGCTTGGCGTCAACCAGGTCTCGGATGTCCAGCAGGTACTCGACAGCCACACCTTCAAGCGCCCGATCTACGCCGGCAACGCCATCGTCACGG
>JAVVET010000079.1:0-12046 GCA_032251235.1 Wenzhouxiangellaceae bacterium | reverse complement strand
TATAGACTATCGCGCGAATGATCCCGCGACCACCGCGCTATTTGTGCCCCCCACCAAGCAGCTCAGCCGTTCGCCGTTGGACTTCCCACTCTTCGTCGCAAAAGCATCGCCGTTGTTATATGCTTCGTAGCCACAGTTATGCCACAACATTGCTGAGGCAACCACATGAACGGATTCAAACCATCAGGGCTTTCAATCCTCTTCGCTTTTTTGCTGACGCTATTGGCCGCGGGCATCGCCCCGTCGGCGCTGGCCGACGAAGACCCGGCAGCGAAACTGCACGACCTGCTCGATGCGTTTCTGGCCGGGGCCTCGGTCAATGATGTCGAAATGCACGACCGGTTCTGGGCCGAAGACCTGATTTACACCAGCTCGTCGGGCGAACGCTTCGGCAAGGCCGCGATCATGCAAGGCCTGGAGCAGGCACCGGAAGACGATTCCGAAGCACCCGTCTACAGCAGCGAGGACGTTCGCATCCGGGTGTTCGACGAAATTGCAGTCGTCACCTTCCGCCTGGTGGCGACCGAACTGGCCGATGATACCCGGGCCGAGTACTTCAACACCGGCGTGTTCCGAAACCTGGATGGCCTGTGGCAGGCGTTTACCTGGCAGGCCACGAAGATTCCAGAGACCGGCGAGTAAGCCCGTGCCGCCGGCGCGCGCTCGGCTCGAACTGATTCAGCGCGCCGCCGCGCTGGTCGTCGATGCCTTCGATGATTACAACGCCCGCTTTTCCGACGTCACGCGGCGCGCCCGGCGTAATTTTCTCAGGCGCGCCTGGGCGCGCCAGCAAATCGACGCGCGCACCCGGATGGCGCTTTACGATGAGTGCGTTGCCGAGACCATCGGCCGGCTCGAGGCGCTGCTGACCGAGCGGCTACTGTCGCGAACGCTGTGGCTCGACATTCATGCCGATTACGCCCGGCGAATCGCAGCACGGCTCGATGCCGAGCTCTACAAGACCTTTTTCAATACCCTCACGCGACGGCTGTTCAAGACCCGCGGCGTCGACCCCGGCATGGAGTTCGTGGCGCTCGATATCGAGCCGACCGAGCACATCACGCACCCGGTCGAGCGCAATATCTTCAGCTGCACCGAAAACCGGCAGGCCGCCTGCCTGCGCCTGCTCGAGCATTGCGAGCTCGATATCGGGATCGAGCGCATGCACGAAGACGCGACGGCCCTGGCCGAGCAACTCCAGCGCAGGCTCGAGCGTGCCGCCGACGACCGCCTGATCGCGATCGAACTGTTGACGGTGACTTTCTACCGCGACCGGCGCGCCTACTTGATCGGCCGGGCACTGGGCGAACGCAGCTGGCTGCCGTGCATCATTGCGCTCAGCCACGACGAGCGCGGCATCGGCGTGGATGCGCTGATCACCGAACGCCGCCAGGTCAGCGTCCTGTTCGGCTTTACCTACAGCTATTTTCATGCCGACCTGCCCACGGTCGGTGACGCCATCGTGTTTCTGCGCTCGCTGTTGCCCGACAAACCGGTGGCCGAGCTGTACACGGTGCTGGGACGGGCCAAACAGGGCAAGACCGAGCGCTACCGGCATTTTTTCCAGCACTTGAGGCAGGCCGCCGGCGAACCGCTGGTCGAGGCCCCGGGCACGCCCGGCATGGTGATGGTGGTGTTTACGCTGCCGTCCTATCCGCTGGTATTCAAGATCGTGCGCGACCATTTCGCACCGGGCAAGAAGATTGGCCGCGAACACGTGCTGGCCCAGTATCGGCTGGTATTCAATCACGACCGGGTCGGTCGGCTGATCGACGCACAGGAATACCGTTACCTGGAATTCGAGCGCCGGCAATTTTCCGACGACTTGCTCGAAGAACTGCTAAGCGAGTGCGGCCGCGCGGTCCAGGTGCGGGATCACACGCTGCTGATTCGGCACTGCTTCGTGCAGCGCCGCGTCCGTCCGCTTGACCTGTATCTGAAAGAGGCCGACGCGGAATCTGCACGCCAGGCTGTACTCGACTACGGCCAGTCAATCCGCGACCTGGCCCGTTCCAACCTGTTCCCCGGCGACCTGTTTCTGAAGAACTTCGGCGTCACCCGCAGCCGTCGGGTCGTGTTCTACGATTACGACGAGGTCAGCCTGGTGACCGACCTGAACTTTCGCCGGGTGCCGGCCGCGCGCACCGAGGAGCAGGAATTTTCCGACCTGCCCTGGTACACGATTGAAGCCGGCGATGTTTTTCCCGAACAGTTCCCGCGCTTCATGGATTTATCGCCATCCCACCGCCAGCAGTTCGCCAGGGTCCACGGCGAATTGTTCGATCCCGACTGGTGGCGCGGCCTGCAGGACAAACTCAAGCGAGACCCGACCGGTGATGTGCGCCCGTATCCGGATTCGGCGCGTCTGTAAGACCGCCGGCGGCGATTCGAACACGACGTCAATGCAATCCGGACAGCGGCTCGCAGATGACGAAATGGGGTTCGAACACCGATCCGACCAGCAAGCGGCCGTTGCGTTGCGTGGCCACGCTCGCGCCCGAGATCAGGTGGCCGTCGTCAACAAAGACGGTCTCGACGACCGGTTCGTGAGCGAGCGCGACGCGCGCGACCTGCGACGGGGCCGGCACATCGGCATTTTTCGCGTGCTGGGTAAAGGTCAACAATTTCACGTGCCCGCCCAGCCATAAATCGCCGCTGGCCGGATCGATCTCGATATTGTCAACCCCAAAACCGACGTCGAAGCGGCGAAGCGCCTCCAGCGTTCCGGTGTCAGCGTCGCGTGCATATTCGGCAATGCGACTGCGCGTTACCTCGGCCACGTAAAGCGACGAACCGTCGGGCGACACGTTGATGCCGTTGGCGTAGCTCAGGCCGCCGGCGACCTCGTGGAATTCGCGGCCGTCGAAATACACGACGCTGGCCCACGGCAGACGCAGGTAATCTTCGAGTTGCCGCATCAGACCCGGGGCACTGCCGTGGTCGTTGGTGAAATAAAAGCGCTGGTGGTCGATCGCGACGATGTCGTTCGGGCTGACCATGGAATCATCGGCCAGCGTCTTGCGCTGGACCAGGCTTTCGCCGACGCGTTCGAAAATCTCGATCGTGTGGGCCGGGCCGTCGGCACCAGGCCCGGGGCCAAACAACGACTGGCCCGGATGATTGACGACGAACAGGCTCTCGCCGCCATCGGCGTCGACGAACAGCGAAATGCCGTGTGGCCGAAAGTCAGGTCCGCCGTCGAAGGCCAGATCGGCCCGTGTCGGGCCCGAACCGTTGCCGCCAGGGTCGAGCCGGTAGCGATAAATGGCCCCCACTGATTCTGCGCCGGCCATGCCTGCGCGCCGATCCTGGCTGGAAATATAGGCAAACCGGCCGCTCGGATGGATCGTGATGTCCTCCGGCCCGGCGACCCCGGGAACCATCCGGCAAGCGCCCGGGTACAGGTTTCGAACGCTGCGGAATTCGCCGGCAGCCCAGCCGAGATAGGCCAGGTAAACGCCGGCTGCGATCAGCAATGCGGCAACGGTGAACAGCATTTTGCGCATGAATGTTTATCCGGCAATGAGGCTCGCAATGTACCAGACCGCGGCGAACGACCCGATTGCCGGGTTGCCGCCCATCGGCCCGCCGACCGACGTATCGCGCAATGCGGCGCCCAGTTTTTATAGCATAAATGTGATGGACTTTGCCCTATCGTCTCCGCTATGCTCGGTGCATGGCATTGGCAAGACCTGGCCCCTGGCTGTTGAAGGATTCGCAACCGGTAAGGCAAATCGAGCTGCCGTCGCGACAGCGCGAGTGGCAGCCGCCAAGCGGGATAAGTGATCCTGTTGACAGCACCTCGATAGCAACCGCAGGGACTCGAATCGATATGAGAATCGCCATTCAATCGACAATCGTCGCCACGCTGGCTTGTACATTGCTGGCCTGCGGCGCAGGCGAAAACCACCGATACGCCGAATGCTACGCCCGGGAAATGGAGCGCATCGTCGATTCGATTGAAAAGATCGAGCAGGGTGCCGACCCCGATCGCGCCATCAGGACCATCATCAAGGCGCGCGGACGACTCAACGAAATCGCTGCCGAATCCGGAGCTTCGAGCCAGCCACAGAACACCGAGGTGGCTGCCGAATTTTCAAGCCGCGTGTACGCCTCGCAGCAGCGCATTGCCGCGGCCATGATGAGGATCGCCTTCAGCAAGCCCGAAGCGGTGCGTGAAATCAGCGAAGAACTTGCCAGCATGCCGCCGCTGGACGGCGTGCAATAAATCCAGGCCGGCTCACAGGACAACTCACGATCGTCGTGCCGGTGATGCCGCGCGGTCAGCTGTTGCCGTTGTCGCCGAAGTTGCTGCTGAACAGCAGGTCGTCGGAAGCGTTTTCCGAATCGCCCGGTTCGCGGCCGGCATCGAAGTCGCTGGAAAAGATCACGCCGTGGCCGTTGTCGGCCACAGGCGTCGAAGGCGGCGCCTGGGTTTCCGGCGACAGCACGACGACGGCCAGCAATGCCACTGCGGCCGCTGCCGTTCCAGCACCGGTCAACCAGCTGCCAATGCCGTGCCCGCGCGGTGCGGCGACACCCATCAGCGCCTGCTGCAGCCCCTCGCGCGCGCTGAGCAGCGAACGGTAGTCGTCGGCACAGTGGCTGCAGGTCGAAAGATGAGCCAGCAGCGCGCGCCGCTGCCACGACCACAGCCGACCCTCGGAGAGATCGGACAGCCTCGTGCTGGCAGGACAGTTCGAGCCGCAGCCAGCGCCGACCCCGGCAGCGCGCCGGTAAGTCTGGCTCAGCCGCTTGTCACCGGAACGATTGTCATCTTTCATCATGGTTTTCACCCATCATCTTCTTCAAATCTCGAATGCCGCGGTAGGTCAGGTTGTGCGCGCGATTTTCATCGCATTTCAACAGTTCGGCCACTTCGGCAACGGTAAAACCCTGTAAATACAGCGCCACCGCTTTGCCGCGCGCGGCCGGCAACTGCTCGATAGCCACCATCAGCCGGGCTTGCTGCAGCCCCGATTCCATCCGCGCGTCCGGTCCGGGTTCGTCGGAATCGATCTGTTCGACCAGGCCGATGCCGTCATCGTTTTCCTCGCGGATCGAATGGGCCAGCGTGCCGCGGTGGCGGCGCAGGCTGTCAATGATGGCGCTGTTGACGACCTTCATGTAATAAGACGCGTTGAAGCTCGAATTCCTGTCACGTCGATACACTTCCCAGACCCGAATGCGCACTTCCTGGGTCAGGTCATCGGCCGCCAGCGCGGCATCGCTGGACCGGTGGCGCGATACCGCGAAGCGAACGTGGCCCGAGATTCTTGTCCAAAGCTGATCGAACGAGCGCCTGGCCCGGCGTTCGCCATCGGCCTGGTTGTCCTGGTCCGTTGATGGCGGCCGGTCCAACTCAGAGCCTGCCCAACTGGTCCGACCAGTCGAATGCCTGCGTGTCGTCGATGGCGCCGCGTGTCAGCGCCATGACCTTGAATTTTTCGCCCATTTCTCCAGGCAGGATCAGCTGCTTGAATTCCGAGGCCAGCTTCAGCCGCTCGAAATCGCTTTCGGCCTGCTCGATTCGCTCGTGTACGCCCGATGCCAGCAGGAACCCGGCCTGGGTGGTGAAGCCGGCAACGTCCAGGGCGCAGGCCTGCGCGGCCTCGGCCACGGCGGTAAAGTCGACAAAGGCCGACAGGTCGGTCAGACCCGGCCAGACGAACGGATCAAAATGGGCGCGATGGCGGTAATGGCACACCAGCGTCCCGGCCGAACGATCGGGGTGGTAGTACTCGCGCCGCGGATAGCCGTAGTCGACCACCAGTACCTTGCCGCGGCCCAGCGGCCGGGTCACGGCTGCCAGCCATTCGGGCAGGTCGACGCAGATCTCGCTTTCGTAGCCGCTGGCCAGAGGTTCGGCCAGATCCGCCTCGAGTTGAACCAGCGCCTTGAGCAGTCGCCCACCGGCCGGCCGCGTGCTCCAGCCGAAGCGCCCCGACTGCACCGTCACCATCAGTTCATCGAAGCCGGTGGCGTGCTTGCGAAAACGGCTGATCGGCAGCGCATCGATGACTTCGTTGGCAACGATGGCGCCGTCGAACGATTGTTCGGGCGGCTGGTCGACCCAGGCCACGCGCCGGCGCAGGGACTGCGGCAAGGCCTCGAGGGTTTCGGCCTGGACCTGGCGCAAGACCGCGCTGGGCTCGAGCATCAGGTAACGCGCCGGCGGCGCGTCCAGTTGCTCGAGCAGGTCGCGCGCCAGCGCCCCCGAGCCCGGCCCCAGCTCCAGCAAAGTCCATTCGGGTTCGAGGTTTTGGCCCAGACGGTCCAGTTCCACCGCCAGGCCGGCGGCAAACAGGCGCCCGCGTTCCGGCGCGGTCACGAAATCGCCGGCCGCACCGAACTTGTACAAGCCGTTGACGTAATAGCCCAGGCCGGGTTCGTACAGCGCCATCTGCATGAAGCGCTGAAACGGCATCGGGCCGTCGGCTGCGATTGCGTTGACAATCCTGGTGCACAATTGCGCACTCAAGTCGGCCAGTTCGGCCGGTGGCTCCGGGAGATTCAATGAGCGATCAGACAAGGCTTCAACCCCACGCCGGCAAAGTCGCGATTGTAACGGGCGCAGCCCGACGAATCGGCGCCGCGATCGCAGAGCGGCTGCACCAGCGCGGCCTGAACGTCGTCATCCATTGCCGCCGCTCGGTCGGCGACGCCGAAAGCCTGGCCGCCCGGCTGAATCGGCAACGCGATGCTTCGGCTGTCTTCACGGTCAGCGACCTGGCCGAGCCGGCGGCACCCCAGGCCCTGGTCGATGCCGCGCTCGGCGCATTCGGCCACCTCGATGTGCTGGTCAACAACGCATCGGCCTTTTACCCGACCGGGGTCGAGCAGGCCACCGAGGCGCACTGGGATGAAATCATGGTCAGCAACCAGCGCGCCCCGTTCTGGCTGTCACTGGCAGCCGCGCGCGTCATGGACGAGGCCGGCAGCATCGTCAACCTGGTCGACATCCACGGCATCGTGCCGCTAAAGCACCACGCCATCTACAGCCAGGCCAAGGCCGGCCTGATCATGCAGACCCGGGCCCTGGCCAGGGATCTAGCCCCGGCCGTGCGCGTCAACGGCGTCGCGCCAGGCTCCATCCTGTGGCCGGAAGGCGAAGCTGAACAGTCGCCTGAGGCCATGCGCGACATCCTCGAGCGCGTGCCGTTGGGCCGCCAGGGCACGCCGGCCGACATCGCCGGCGCGGTCGCTTTCCTGGCCCTGGACGCGCCCTACGTCACCGGCCAGATTCTGGTCGTCGACGGCGGGCGAACCTTGAACATGTAGGCCGCCGCGTCCGAAGCACCGCCGCGCGTGCCCGGCTTATTTCAACAGCCGGCTGATCTCGCGAAAGTGTTCGTGGGTGGCGTTTTGCATCAGTTCAAACAGCACCATCTCGAGATTGCTCAGGTGCACCCCGGCGCGCTGCATGCGCCCAAAGGCGATGTCGCGATTGAACACGCTGCGCGACGAGGTGGCATCGGCGATCAGGTGGACGCTGTAGTCCTTGTCGATCAGCGCGGCCGCGGTCTGCCAGACGCAGACGTGCGTTTCGATGCCGCACAAAAGGATCTGGCCCCGGCCGGTCTGCTCGATGCGCTCGCGCAGCTTCGAATCGCCCATGCAGCCGAAGCTGGACTTGGCGCCGGGCTGCAGCCCGTCCAGCGCCTGCTGCAGTTCGTCGACCGTCGAGCCCAGCTTGTCCGGCAACTGTTCGGCCCAGACCACCGGGATTTCGAGCAGGCGGCAGGCCTGGATCAAAACCTGCTGGGCGTGGATCATGGCCTCGCTTTCATGCATCAGGCGGGCCAGCCTGCCCTGAACGTCGACGACGACCAGCGCGCTGTTTTCGACTTGTGCGTGTTCAATCGGCGTTTTTTTCATGACGATTCCAGTAGCTCGTAAAGACTCGATTTAAAAGCATAGCCCAGGCGCCTGCCGGATTTAAAGCCGATCGACCCGTATCGAATGCTGGGGAAAACCGGATCGAGCCGGGTTTCGCGCTGTCTTTTTCGAAAAAACATGTTCACAATCGGGCTCGAAATTGAAGAATCCGGCGCCGCCGGCTTTCGCTGGCTGCGTTGGTCTGGATCCGACAATCTGCCGACCGACGCCGGACCGGGTGCTTGTTTTTTTTTTTCAATGCTGTAGGTTAAAGACATGGATCTGAACGACTACAAGGTTAAAGGCTTCTACGACGAACTGGTGACCCAAACCGGGCGCCCGCGTGCGGCTGCACGATCGGTCTGGAAATACCTGAAGGAACTGGACGCCGGTGAACTGGCCGAACGCAAGGCCGCCTGCGAGGTTGCAGCGCTGGTCGCCGGCATCACCTTCCGGGTCTATTTCGAGGATGCCGGGGTCGACCGGGCGATGCCGTTCGACCTGATTCCACGGGTCATCCCGAAAAAGGAATGGGACGATATCCAGATTGGGCTGGAACAGCGTGTGCGCGCGCTGAACATGTTCATCGACGACCTGTACAACGACCAGAACATTATCAACGACGGCGTCGTGCCGGCCGACCTGATCGCCGGCTCGGTCAATTTCCGCGAACAGTGCCGCGGTTTTTCGCCGCCGCTGGGGATCTGGGCCCATATCTGCGGCAGCGACCTGGTCCGCGACGGCAAGGGCAAGGTCTACGTGCTCGAAGACAATCTGCGCATTCCCTCCGGCGTGTCCTACATGCTGGAAAACCGCCAGGTCATGAAACGCGTGTTTCCGGAACTGTTCGAGAACACCCGCATCCAGCCGGTCGACGAATATGCCTCGCAGCTGTTCGACACGCTGGCCTCGCTGTCGCCGCGCCCGGTGGAATATCCCAGCGTCGTGGTACTCACGCCCGGGGTCTTCAACTCGGCCTATTTCGAGCACGCCTACCTGGCCCAGCAGATGGGCGTGGAACTGGTCGAAGGCCGCGACCTGGTCGTCGACGATGACGATCACCAGGTTTACATGCGCACCATTGCCGGGCTCAAGCCGGTCGACGTGATCTACCGCCGCGTCGACGACGAATTCCTCGACCCCGAAGCGTTCCGGTCCGACTCGCTGCTCGGCGTGCCGGGGCTGATGCGCGCCTGGCGGGCCGGCACCGTGGCGCTGGCCAACGCGCCCGGCGCCGGTGTGGCCGACGACAAGGTCGTGTACGCCTGGGTCCCGGAAATCATCCGCTACTATCTCAACGAAGAGCCGAAACTGGCCAACGTCCCGACCTACAAGTGCAGCGAGCCCGAAGATCGCGAGTACGTGCTGGCCCATCTCGATGAACTGGTCGTCAAGCCGGCCAACGAATCGGGCGGCTACGGCATGCTCATCGGCCCGCACTCGACCAAAAAAGAGCAGGCCGAATTCGCCGAACTGATCCGCCAGGACCCGCGCAACTACATCGCGCAGCCGACACTGGCGCTGTCGACCTGCCCGACCTTCGTCAACGACGAAGTCGGCCCCCGGCACGTTGACCTGCGCCCGTTCGTGCTGTCGGGCCGGCAGACCTACATCACCACCGGCGGACTGACCCGGGTGGCGATGAAAGCCGGCTCGCTGGTGGTCAACTCGTCCCAGGGCGGTGGCAGCAAGGACACCTGGATCGTCGACACCGAATCCGCCAGGGGGAGCCGCTGATGCTTTCCAGACTCGCCGAACACCTGTACTGGCATGGCCGCTACCTGGAACGCGCCGAAGGCCTGGCGCGGCTGGTCAACGTCAACGCCCACTTGAACCTCGACCTGCCCGGCAAGCTTGCCCCGGGCTGGGAGCCGCTGGTCAGAATCACCGGCAACCCCGAGCTGTTCCAGCAACTCTATAGCAGCGATGGCGACGAGCGCCAGGTCACGCGTTTTCTGATTGGCGACAAGTCCAACCCCGGCTCGATCCATTCCACGCTGTCGCTGGCACGCGACAACATGCGCGCCGCGCGCGACCTGTTGCCGCGCGAAGTCTGGGAGCAGATGAACAAGCTGTACCTGGAGATCACCGAACAGGTCAGCGGCAATCTGTCCAAGCGCCGCCGCCACGAGGCGCTCAACCAGCTGATCCTGGGTTCGCAGCAGATCGCGGGTACCTTGATGGGCACCATGAGCCAGGACTATGCCTACGATTTCATCCTGATCGGCCGCTACCTGGAACGTGCCGACGTGACCACGCGAATCCTCGACGTGCGCGCCGACGACCTGCTGACCGACGAGGTCGAAGGGCTGCGGCCGTTCGAGTCCATCCAGTGGATGAGCGTGCTCAAGTCGCTGACCGGCTACCAGATGTACCGGCGCCACGTCCGGCTGCGCGTGACCGGTCCTGATGTACTGAAATTCCTGCTGCGCGACCGGTTGTTTCCGCGCTCGGTAGTATTCTGCCTGAAAGCCGTGGAATCGGTCATTTCAGGACTCCCGGGTGACGACGACCGCGCCCTGCGAAGCACCACCGGCCTGATGCGCCACCTCAACGAGGCGCGCATGATCGGCCTCAAAGGCCAGCCCCTGAGCGAGTTCATTGACGGCGTCCAGATCGAGATCGCCGAAATTGGCGCCCACATCGGACAAATATGGTTCCAGGCCGGGTCGGATCGGCGATAATTACGACCTAGCAGCCTGTCGGACTTGACCGGTCGTAGCGAGGGAAAGCCGGTTGGAGTCAGATTTTTTGGTCTTTTGAGGCGAATAGTGAGTCTATTTAACGATAAAGAGCGGAGAATCTGGCCCAATCCGGCTTTTCCGCAGTAGATCAGCGTTAACTCCGACAGCCTGCTAGGCATCGCTTCGGCTTGCGCGCCGCGCGGCCCGAACGATCCGGACGTGACGCAACCGAACCCCGGGAGCCTGTCCGACAGGTTCCCGGCAATGACAACAACCGCAGGTCTCGCATGAAACTATTTCGCTGTAGCTGCGGCAACACGCTGTATTTCGAAAACATCCAGTGCATGCAATGCAAGCGAAAGCTGGGCTTTCTGCCGGATGTCATGACGCTGTCGGCGCTCAAGCCGGCCAGCGGCAACACCTATCTGGCGCTGGCGCCCGAAGCGCGCGGACATCACTACCGCATGTGCCGCAACTACGCCGAACAGGATGCCTGCAACTGGATGGTGCCGGTCGACAACCCGACCCCCTATTGCAGCGCCTGTCGACTCAACGAAATCATCCCCAACCTCGACAAGCCGGGCAACCGGCAGCTTTGGCTGCGCGTGGAAAAACGCAAGCGCCGTCTGGTCTACGACCTGCGCCGCCACCGCCTGCCTGTGGTCGGGCGCGACCTGGAGCCTCAGACCGGGCTCGCGTTTGCGTTCATGGAAGACAACCCGGAAGGCCTCGAATTTCACGACAGCGACGCCGGAAACCAGATCATGACCGGCCACGCCAACGGCCTGATCACGATCAACATCGCCGAGGCCGACGCGGTCGAACGCGAGCGCATGCGCATCGCAATGAACGAAGCACAGCGAACCCTGCTGGGGCATTTCCGACACGAAAGCGGCCACTACTACTGGGACCGGCTGGTGCGCAACGGGCCGCTGCTGCACCGCGTGCGCGAGCTGTTCGGCGACGAGCGGCTGGACTACCAAACCGCGCTGACCCACTACTACAACGACGGCCCGCCCGACAACTGGCAGGGCCATCACGTCAGCGCCTACGCCAGTTCCCACCCCTGGGAAGACTGGGCCGAATGCTGGGCCCACCTGCTGCAGATCGTCGACACGCTGGAAACCGCGGTCGCCATCGGCATGGCGCCGCCCGACGCAATCAGCGACGACATGGATGAACGCATCGACTTCTGGATCGACCTGACCGCAAAAATCAACCTGCTCAACCGCAGCCTCGACCAGCCCGACCCCTACCCCTTCGTGCTGACCGCGCCGATCATCGACAAGCTCAAACTGGTCAACGCGGTTATTGAATCCAGTGGGTTCAGTTGAGCCTGGTCCCGACCCGGCTCCCGCGTGAGCCGGCTTCAGACTTAAAGTCAAAAAAGTAACTCGCCATAACCGGCACAGCCGTAGACGGAACCCAGAGCGTAGGTCGGATTAGCGCAGCGTAATCCGACAATCCGGGCCCGGCATTTCCTG
>JAVVET010000078.1:0-12301 GCA_032251235.1 Wenzhouxiangellaceae bacterium | reverse complement strand
TGCAGACAACGGCGCGAACTGCGTGTCGGGCATTTCCCGGCCGGACCGGAACGGAAGATGACAGGCTTGTCAGCTGTACAGCCCGTGCTTGTAGATATAGGCCAGAACCGTGGAAGGCAGCAGAAATCGAGGATTCCGGCCGTTGGCCAGCTGGTTGCGGATATCGGTCGATGAAATGGCCAGGCGGGTTACATCGACGTTGCATAAGCGGCCGGCCGGCCGGCTCATCAGGTCTTCGATTCGGTCGACCTGGCGACCGCGAAGATGCGCCTTGAGCTGCGCTGAATAGCGCGGGCTGCTCTTCGGTCGGGTCATGATGACCAGGTGCGCCCGTTCGATCAGCTGCCGCCATTCGTGCCAGCGGTCGAGATGGTTGGCCGCATCCTGTCCCAGGCACAACATCAGTGGCAAGTCGCCGGCCTGCTCGCGAATGCTCGACAGCGTTTCGGACATGTACGACGGCCCTTCGCGCTGCACTTCCCGGTCGTCGACCGACAAATCCGCGTGCGGTGCCAGCGCCAGTTCCAGCATGGCCATGCGGTGGCGCGCCGCCGCCCAGGTCCCTTGCCGATGCGGCGGCTGGCCGGCCGGCACGAGGCGAAAATCCGATACGCCGAGCTGTTCGCAAACTTCGGCGGCGGCCCGCAGGTGGCCGTAATGCACCGGGTCGAAGGTACCTCCGAATATGGCAATTGCGCGCTTGGTCATGCGGCCCTGTCCGATGGCGCGGCGATTCGGACGCAGAGCTGCTCCAGTTCCAGCCAGAAATCGCCGTGGGCCTGGCCCTTGGACAACAGGTCCA
Organism: Wenzhouxiangellaceae bacterium; assembly: GCA_032251235.1. Lineage (GTDB taxonomy): Bacteria > Pseudomonadota > Gammaproteobacteria > Xanthomonadales > Wenzhouxiangellaceae. Next base: position 11,499 of record JAVVET010000078.1, on the reverse strand, counting down.
GGCGGCTGAGCAGGGCCACTGCCTGCTGCAGGCGCCGCGGGCCGTTTCGATGGATGCAGGCCTGGATCGGCGCCTGGCGCGAACGCCAGACCTTGAGATCGTCGAATACCCGGCCCACCGGCTCGCTCTGGCTGCGCTGGGCGACCATGGCGGCCGCCTCGAGCTCTCGTCCCAGCGCCCATAAAACCGCCGGTGGCGGCGTATCGATCTCGCGCAGGCCGCGAATGCAGCGAAGCGCAGCACCGGCCTGCCCGCCAAGCACCAACTCGACCAGGCGGAAGCTGTCGAAGCGCGCGTTGTCGGCCACCGCGGCGCGCACTTTTTGCATGTCCAGGCGCTGTCGCGGGTACAGCAGCGCCAGGCGATCCACTTCCTGGGCCGCGGCCAGAAGGTTGCCTTCGAGGCGCTCGGCCAGGAACGCGGCAATATGGCTGTCGGCCTCCAGATTCCTGCTTTTAAGGCGCTGGCTCAGCCAGCGCGCAAGCTGGCCGGCCTTGATGTTCCAGGCCGGAACGTAGACGCCCTGTTTTTCAATTGCCTTGAGCCAGGCCGCGCGTTCCTGGGCCAGCTCCCACTGGTCGCACAAAATGAGCAGAATATCGTCGTGATCGTGCTCCAGCCACTGGCGAAGTACCTTGGCACCCTCGGCGCCCGGCTTGCCGGTGGGCAGTCGGATCTCGACCAGCCGACGCGTGGCGAACAGCGACCCGGTTTCGGTGGCCTGGCCCAGTTCGGACCACTTGAAGCGGCCGTCGACCGCCAGCCGGATCCGCTCGGTGATTTGGCGCTCGCGACAGGCCTTTCGAACCTGGTCGGCAGCCTCTTCGACCAACAGCCGCTCGGGACCGGCGATCAAATACACCGGCGCCAGCCCCTTGGCCAGCTGTCCCGGCAAACGTTCGGCAAACAGCTTCACGTGCGGCCGAAGGCTTCCAGCCGACGAATCAGGGCCGCGGCCATTTCGCGCCGCAGGTTTTCGCGAATCAACTCCTCCTCGCTGGCGGCGCTGAGAATTTCCTGCTCGTCGAACTGGAAATCCCGCTGCAGCCGCAGGCTTTCCGAGTCGAGCAGCACATCCCCGCCAGGCGCGACAAGGGTAAATCGAAGATCGAACACCAGCTCGAATTCACGCACCCGGGCGTCACCGGAAATGGTCAGGGCGCGCCGGGTAATGCGTTCGCGGGTGATGCGCAGCGTGGCCGCCTCTTCGCCGGGCTGGTCCACAAGTTCGACGCCGTTGGCACGCAGCAAAAGCTCGAGCTCGCGTGTGAACGGGCTGGTCGGATCGGCCGGCTGCAGCCAGGTCTTTTGCATCGCTTCGGGCAAGCTGGCGGCTCCGCGCAACTGGAAGCCACAAGCGCTCAGCGAACCAAGCACGAAGACCAGCAAGGCCAGCCATGCCGGGCGCGATGTGAAGAAGCGGCTCATGCCGAGACCACGATGTTGACGAGTTTATCGGGCACTACAATCACCTTGCGTATCTGTTTATTCTGGACGAAGCGACTGACGTTGTCCTCGCTCAGCGCGGCCGCCTCGATTTGCTTGCGGTCACTGCCCGGTGGAGCCTGGATGCGGCCGCGCACCTTGCCGTTGACCTGGACCACAATCGTCAGCTGTTGCTGTACCAGTGCGGCCTCGTCGTGCTGCGGCCAGCCGGCGCCGAGAATATCTTCAGCGTGGCCCAGCCTGTGCCACAGCGCCTGCGAAATATGTGGCGTAACCGGGGCGATCAGGCGCACCAGCGCCTCCCAGCCCTCGCGCGCGACAGCACGATCGTTGTCGCAGCGTACGTCAAACCGGGACAGGTGATTACTGCATTCCATCACAGCGGCAATCGCGGTATTGAAGGTGTACCTGCGGCCGATGTCGTCGCCGGCCTTGGCGATGGTTTCGTGCACGCGGCGACGCATTTCGCGGCCGGCGTCATCCAGCGCGGCCGCATCGAGGTCGCCTGGAGTGGGCTGCTCGAGGTGCTCGTGCACCTGTTGCCAGAGCCGCTTCAAAAAGCGCCACGAACCTTCGACGCCGGAATCGGACCATTCCAGCGACTGCTCCGGCGGCGCGGCGAACATTGAAAACAGCCGGACCGTGTCGGCGCCGTATTGCGACACCAGTTCGGCCGGGTCGACGCCGTTGTTCTTGGACTTGGCCATCTTCTCGATGCCGCCGAAATGCACCGGCTTGCCGTCATCGAGCAGCACCGCCGAGGCGATCGAGCCTTTGGCGTCGCGTTCGACATCCACCCGGGAAGGGTTGTACCAGGTCCGGCGCCCGGCCTCGTCCTCGCGGTACCAGGTTTCGGCCAGCACCATGCCCTGGGTCAGCAGGTTCTGGAACGGCTCGGCGACTTCGACCAGCCCGACATCGCGCATGACCCGGGTCCAGAACCGTGCGTACAGCAAATGCAGGATGGCGTGCTCGATGCCGCCGATGTACTGATCGACCGGCATCCAGGCCTTGGTTCTCTGATCGACCATGGCCTCGTCGTTGTCGACGCACGGGTAGCGCATGAAGTACCACGACGAATCGACGAAGGTATCCATGGTGTCGGTTTCGCGCTGCGCCGGCGCGCCGCATCGGGGGCACTGGCAGTCCATGAATTCGGGGCAGCGCGCCAGCGGATTGCCGCTGCCATCGGGGACCAGCCCCTCGGGCAGCACGACCGGTAAATCCTGTTCCGGCACCGGCACGTCGCCGCAGGCCGGGCAATGAATGATCGGGATCGGACAACCCCAGTAACGCTGCCGCGAGACGCCCCAGTCGCGCAGCCGGAACTGGGTCCGCCGCCGGCCCAGGCCGCTGGCCTCCAGCTCGCCGGCGATCGCCTCGAAACCGGCCTGGTAATCGAGCCCGTCGTACTTGCCTGAATGGACCAGCCGGATATTGTCTTTTGCCGTGTACCAGTCCTGCCAGTGATGCCGATCGTATCGGTCGCCATCGACCGGCGCGACAACCTGCACGATCGGAAGCGAGTACTGGTTGGCAAACGCGAAGTCGCGCTCGTCGTGGCCCGGCACGGCCATAACGGCACCCTCGCCGTAGCTCATCAGCACGTAGTTGGCGACCCAGACCGGCAGCGCCCGGCCGGTCAGCGGGTGCGTGGCAGTCAGACCGGTATCGATGCCGCGCTTTTCCAGCGCCGCAAACTCGGCCTCGGACACACCGCCGGAGGCACAGCTGCGAATGAAATCGGCAACCGCCTGGTCGCCCCGGGCCGCGCGCAGCGCCAGCGGGTGCTCGGGCGCAACCGCCATGTAGGTTGCGCCCATCAAGGTGTCCGGGCGCGTGGTAAACACCTTCAGGGCCTCGCCGTCGCAGGGAAACGAAATTTCCATGCCGACACTCTTGCCGATCCAGTTGGCCTGCATGGTGCGCACCCGCTCGGGCCAGCCATCCAGGTCGTCCAGACCTTGCAGCAACTCATCGGCATAGCCGGTGATCGCCAGGTAATACATTGGTATTTCGCGTTTTTCGACCTCGGCTCCGGTGCGCCAGCCCTTGCCGTCGATGACCTGTTCGTTGGCCAGCACGGTCTTGTCGACCGGGTCCCAATTGACCACGCCGGTTTTCTTGTAGGCAATGCCGCGCTCGAGCATCTTGACGAACAGCCACTGGTTCCAGCGGTAGTAGTCCGGGTTGCAGGTGGCCAGTTCGCGATCCCAATCGATCGCAAAGCCAAGCTCCTTGAGCTGATCGCGCATATGCGCGATGTTGCCGCGGGTCCACTCGGCCGGCGGCACGCCACGCGCCATCGCCGCGTTCTCGGCCGGCAGGCCGAATGCATCCCAGCCCATCGGCTGCAGCACCGGCCGGCCGTTCATGCGATGAAAGCGCGTGATGACATCCGAGATGGTGTAGTTGCGCATGTGGCCCATGTGCAGGTGCCCGGATGGATAGGGAAACATGCTCAGGCAGTAAAAGGAATCGACGCCGGGCTGGTCCGGCGAACGAAAGGCATTCTCGGCAGTCCAGCGCTCACGGATCGGTGGTTCGATCGCAGCGGGGTTGTAGGGCTCGGTCACGGATTCGTCAAACCTGGATGTTCAACGCGAAATAGTAACCGGAATCCAGCCTGGATATCCGGGATCGTTTGGAGCGCTTTACCATTCAATGGCAGATTCCTCGTGATCTCCGACCGGGTTGATCGCCTCGCGGCGAACGCCGGGCAACATGAAAAAGGCCCGCATCAGCGGGCCTTTTTCATGACATCTGCACCCGGCGATGATTACGAATCGCCGGACTCCTCGTCAGTGAGATTGCTCCAGGACTGTTCGAGCTGGTCCATCATCGCCTGGCTGCGGGCCTTGAACGAAGCCCAGGCACTATCGGAGTACTCGTCGGCCTCCTCCATTGCCTCGCGGGCCTTTTCGCGCGCCTCGCGCGCTTCGGCCATCGCCTCGTCCCATTGTTCGGACCCACGCTCGATCCCGGAACTGACCAGGCTGCGAACCTTGGCATTGGCTTCACCGGCCAGCGTGACTGCACGCTGCCAGGCTTCACGCGCCTCGCGTTTTGCGCCTTCCATAGTGTTCTCGACCGCCGCTTCGGTCGCCTCGCCGGACTCCTCGGCAGCCTCCTTCGTCTCCTCGGCGGCCTCTTCGATGGCCTGTTCGGCCTGTTCGACCTGGTCTTCGGGCTCGTCGGACTGGCATCCGGCCAAAACCAGGGCCAAAAATATCAACAGCATGACTGGGTATCGCATAAATCGCTCCATTTTTAAAATCAACAAGTACCGCGCCGACAGTTTTCATCATAAGCGGCACTCCTACAAGTATCATTATATATGTCGCAGGTGGGACCAATTCAAGTCGGCGGTTTCGACGGCCAGCTTCTGGTCGCCATGAACACGGGCCAATCACCGATAATGCAGGCCGGCCCAACCTGTCGATATCTGCAAGCTTGGCAAAACCCGACGATTCACTGCCGTTTGTCGCCCGCACCCTGATGCCGCGCGAAGTGCAGGTCAATGCACTCATGGCGGTCACGCTGGGCGCACTCGAAGGCGGGCTGCTCGGCGTCATCGTCAAGATCGGCTTTGCCTCGGTGGCCAGCCCGGCGCTGATCAACCTGTCGGTCGCACTGGTGTCCGGCGCACCGGCGTTCGCCAACATCGCAAGCCTGGCCTTTGCCAACCAGGCCCACGGACACAACAAGACCCGCTGGGTCGCCACGCTGATGGCGATTACCGCGGCCGCGGCCATGCTGATTGCACTGGCCCCGGTCAGCGCCGGCGGCCTGGTCTGGCTGACGCTGTGGATGATCGTCGCCAGAATCTGCTGGTGCGGCGTGATCACGCTGCGGGCTGCGATCTGGCGAGCCAACTTCCCACGCCATGTTCGAGCCACCATCACCGGCAGAATCGCAGTGACTTATTCGGTGCTCATGGCCTTGACCGCGGCCGCCATCGGCGTGGCCATGGAATTCAACGACCAGGCCTGGCGCGCGCTGTTTCCGCTGACCGCACTGCTGGGGCTTGCCGCGGCATGGCGCTACCGCCGGTTTACGGTCCGCGGCCAGGGCCGGCTGCTGCGGCAGGAAGCCTTCGATCGCGGCGCCCGAAAAATGCGCCTCGGCGATGCCATCGATGTTTTGAAGAACGACCGCTGGTACCGCCATTACATGGCCACGATGTTTCTGTTCGGCTCCGGCAACCTGATGGTTATCGCGCTGCTGGTGATCATCCTGACCGAACAGCTGAGCGTGCCGCGCTTTCAACAGGTGCTGATCACCACCACACTGCCATTGCTGGCGGTTGCGCTGTTGACGCCGATCTGGGCACGGCGGCTCGACCAGGTCCACATCCTGGACTACCGCGCGCGCCATTCGTGGTCGTTCGTGCTGGCCATGGCGCTGTTCGTACCCGGCGCCATTTTCGGTCAGGTCTGGCTGTTCTGGATCGGTTCGCTGTGCCTGGGTGCGGCGTTTGCCGGTGGCAAGCTCGGCTGGAACCTCGGCCACAACGACTTTGCCAGCGACGCCCGTTCAACACTGTACATGGGCATTCACGTCACGCTGACCGGTATCCGCGGCCTGCTGGCCCCACTGGCCGGCGTCGGCCTGTATCAATGGCTGGAATCGCTGGGGCAGGGTTATGGCCGTTACGTTCTGATCGCACCGTTCGCGCTGACGCTGGCCGGCGCGATGACGTTTCTGCAACTGGCCAGGCTCAGGCGCCGTGAAGCCCGAAATCAAGCCGTCTAATCGGCACGCCGCGAACAGCCTGGAGCGCGCGGCACACGCATACGGGCGATTTGTCGCTCCGGATGCGTCCCCTGGCGCCGGCATTGGGTCCAGCGGCTTCGCGTTTGACTTGAGAAATCCCCAATCCCTACCCAGCCAGCCAACCCAATAATCGGTGATGATCGGCCTGAAATCGTATTCACACTTCACGCCAGGCGTGCTGTCCGTGTACTCTTAGCCGTTGAGCCCTTACCAAAGTTCATCGATGAATATCCAATCTGCTTCACTGCTGGTAATCTACGGCGCCACCGGCGATCTGGCCACGCGCATGCTGCTGCCGGCGCTGTGCGGGCTCGAAAGCGACGCTCTGCTACCCGATAATCTGATCATCCTCGGCTGCGCGCGCACCGAAATGACGCGCGAGGAGTTTCGCGAACAATCGCGCGAAAGCATCCGCCACCACCTGCCCATCAACGATGACGACAAACTTGAAAAGCCGCTGCAGCGACTGCTCGAACGGCTCGATTATCACGAGGTGGACCTGGCATCCGAAGCTTCAATGGATGCCTTGAATGCCGAAATCCGCAGCCGGCGCGATGGCGACGTATTGTTTCATTTTTCCACCGCTCCGGACTGGTACGCCACCATCTGCGCATCGCTGGCGCGCGGCAGGCTCAACGATGCGCGCGCCCGGGTCATGCTGGAAAAACCAATCGGCCGAGACCTCGAAAGCTCGCGCCAAATCAACGACGGCGTCGGCGAGGTCTTTTCCGAGCAGCAGGTTTTCCGGGTCGACCATTACCTGGGCAAGGAGGGCGTTCAGAATCTGCTGGCGCTTCGCTTCAGCAACGCACTGTTCGAGCCACTGTGGAGCGCGCAGCACATCGAACAGGTCCAGATCACGGTGGCCGAAACCATCGGCGTGGAAGATCGGGCCGGGTATTACGACGGCTACGGCGCAATGCGCGACATGGTCCAGAACCATTTGCTGCAGCTGCTGTGCCTGATGGCGATGGAACCGCCGGCGCGCTTTGATCCAACCGCGGTGCGCAATGAAAAGCTCAAGGTGCTCAATTCACTCCGACCCATCAAAGGCGAAGACCTCGAAACCTGCAGCGTTGCCGGTCAGTACAGCGCCGGCGCCGTAAACGGCGATGCGGTACCCGGCTACACCGATGAACTGGGCCACGAAAGCCGGACCGAGACCTATGTCGGTCTGCGCGCGCATATCGACAACTGGCGCTGGTCGGGCGTGCCCTTCTACCTGCGAACCGGCAAGCGCATGCCCAAGCGCGTAACCGAAATCTACATTCAATTTCGAGAAGTGCCGCACCTGATCTACGATCGCCGCGGTGCCGGCATCAAGCCCAACTCGCTGCTCATCCGCCTTCAGCCCGAAGAGCACATCGCGCTGTGCCTGATGAACAAAAAACCCGGCCTGGACCGCGATGGCGTGCATCTGTCGCAAGTCGCGCTCGACCTGGACCGGCAAAGCGCGTTCAACGAAGAGCGCAAAAGAAGCGCCTACGAACGGCTGTACCTGGACGCCATCGAGGGCAACGGCACGCTGTTCGTTCGGCGCGATGAAGTCGAAGCCGCATGGCAGTGGGTCGATACGATTCTCGACGGCCGGCGCGACCGAAACATTACGCCCAAAGGCTACCCGGCCGGCACCTGGGGCCCGTCCGGCGCGGTTACATTGACCGAGCGCCACAATCACAGCTGGCGGGAATAAAAAGCCATGGAATGGATCGAACACGACAACCAGGACCAGCTGGCTGCCGCGGTCGCCTGCGACCTGGCCGACATCTGTGCGCGAGCGATTGCCGAACGCGGTCGTGCGGTACTGGCGCTGGCCGGCGGATCGACGCCTTTGCCGGCCTATCAACAGCTGGCCCGGGCCTCGCTGGACTGGCCGCAAATCCAGGTGCTGCCCAGCGATGAACGCTGGGTCGCCCACGATCATCCGGCCTGCAACCTGGCGGCCATGCAAGCTGCCTTCAAAGACACCGGCGATGATCAAGGTGCTGGCCCCGACTTCATCGCGCTGACGCCGGCCCGTCCCGGTGCCCGCCCGGAACTGGAAACCGCACAGGCCGCGCTGGACAGTATCGGCGCGCGCTTCGATGCCTGTCTGCTCGGGATGGGCGCCGACGGCCATTTCGCGTCGCTGTTTCCGCATGCCCCGGAACTGGACACGGCGCTGGACCCGGCCTGCGACCAGGCCGTGGTGATCATTCATCCCGATCCGCTGCCGACCGATGCGCCGTATGCGCGCATTTCACTGACCTTGCCGCCGATCATTGCCAGCCGCCGCCTGCTGCTGGTCATCCGCGGTCAGGCCAAGCGCGATACGCTCAATGCCGCGTTGCGCGACGACCAACCGAAAACCCATCCGATCGCAGCCTTGCTAAGACACGCCGGCCAGCAACTGACCATCCACTGGAGCCCCTGATATGCACAAGATCATCGACAAGGTAACCCGCCGAATTCAGAAAAACAGCCAGATTTCGCGCAGCGCCTACCTCGAGCAGATCGACCATGCCGCCGGCCAGCAGCCGGCCCGCGGCTCGATCAGCTGCGGCAACCTGGCCCACGCGCTGGCCGCCTCGGGCAAGGACAAGCCCACACTCAAGGACCTCCAGCAGCCCAACCTCGGCATCGTCACCGCTTACAACGACATGCTTTCGGCGCACCAGCCGCTGGAGCGCTTTCCGGCACTGATCAAGCTTGGCGCACGCGGCAAGGGCTGCACCGCCCAGGTCGCCGGCGGCGTGCCGGCCATGTGCGATGGCGTCACCCAGGGCCAGCCGGGCATGGAACTGTCGCTGTTCTCGCGCGACGTGATCGCCCAGGCCACCGCGGTTTCGCTTTCGCACAATGTGTTCGACGCCGCACTGCTGCTGGGCGTCTGCGACAAGATCGTGCCCGGCCTGGTCATCGGCGCGCTGGCGTTCGGCCACCTGCCGGTCATCCTCGTTCCCGCCGGGCCGATGCCCTCGGGCTTGCCGAACAGCGAAAAAGCCCGCGTGCGCAAGGCCTACGCCGAAGGCAAGGCCACGCGCGAAGAACTGCTGGAGGCCGAGTCGCAGTCCTACCATGCACCCGGCACCTGCACCTTCTACGGCACTGCAAACTCCAACCAGATGCTGATGGAGGTCATGGGCCTGCATTTGCCGGGCAGCGCCTTCATCAACCCGAACACGCCGCTGCGGGAACAATTAACGCTGGCCGCGGCCGAGCGCGCCTGCGAGATCACCGCACATGGAAGCCAGTACACGCCGATCGGCCGCAGCGTCGATGAAAAGGCGATCGTCAACGCCATGGTCGGCCTGGCAGCCACCGGCGGCTCGACCAACCATGCCATCCACCTGGTGGCAATGGCGCGCGCGGCCGGGCTGATCATCGACTGGAACGATCTGGATGAAATTTCGCGCGCCACGCCGCTGCTGGCCCACCTGTATCCGAACGGCCAGGCCGACGTCAACCACTTCCACGCCGCCGGCGGCATCGGTTTCGTCATCCGCGAACTGCTCGATGCCGGCGTGCTGCACCCCGACATCCGCACCGTGCACGGCGGCGACCTCTACGCCCAGGCCCAGGAGCCAATGCTTGACCAGGATCGCCTGACCTGGAAGGCCCCGCCTGAGCAGTCGCAGAACAGCGACATCCTGCGCGGTGCTGCCGCACCGTTCTCGCCCGAAGGCGGCATCCGGCTACTGCAGGGCAAGCTCGGCCGCGCCATCATCAAGATTTCGGCAGTCGCGCCCGAGCACCGTCGGATCGAAGCCCCGGCCCGGGTCTTCGATTCGCAGGATGAATTGATCGACGCATTCAAGGCAGGCTCGCTGGATGGCGATTTCGTCGCTGTGATCCGCGGCCAGGGCCCGCGCGCCAACGGCATGCCCGAGCTGCACAAGCTGACGCCAACGCTGCAGGTACTGCAGGATCGAGGCCAGCAGGTTGCCATCGTCACCGACGGACGCATGTCGGGCGCTTCGGGTTCGGTGCCTGCAGCGATACACGTCGTGCCCGAGGCCGCCGACGGCGGCTTGATCGGCATGTTGCGCGACGGCGATCTCGTGACCATCGACGCCGAAGCCGGCCGACTGGACTGCCGGCCCAACCCGGAACAGTTGCGGGCGCGCGAGGCACGACCGCTGGACCTGGCCGCCAACCGCAGCGGAACCGGCCGCGAGCTGTTCGGCGCCATGCGCGCCGGCGTCAGCAACGCCGAATCCGGCGCCAGCATCCTGTTCGGCCAGGAATGAGCGGACCCGATACCGAACTGGTGCTGGTCGCCGATATCGGCGGCACCAACGCGCGTTTCGCGCTGGCCGACATCGACGGTGAGCGGCCGCAGCTGCACGACGAGGCCAGGCTCAGCGCCGACCGCTTCGCCAGCCTGCAGCAGGCAGCGCGGCATTATCTCTCGCAGATTCAAGACCGGTCGCCCATCTCGCGCGCAGCAATTGCCGTGGCCTGCCCGGCCAGCGGCGATGAAATTCGCCTGACCAACCGCGCATGGTCGTTCAACCGAGACGAATTGCAAGCCGAACTGGGGCTCGACGAGCTGGTCATCATCAACGATTTCGGCGCCGCCGCACGCGCGATTCCGGCACTGCGAAAGGACGAAAAGACGGTCATCCACCGCGGCAAGCACGATGAGCCGCGCGCTCCGATCAGCGTAATCGGTCCCGGCACCGGCATGGGCGTGGCGCTGATCACGCAATTCGAAGCGGAAACCTGGCACGTCATCGAAACCGAGGGCGGGCATGTCAGCTACGCACCGCAGGGCAGCGAGGAGCGCTTGATCCATGAATGGCTTTACGCGCGCCACGGCCGGGTCTCGATCGAACGAGTGCTGTGCGGCGACGGGTTGGCGCGAATTCACGCCGCGCTGTCCGGCGCGCCGGCGTCGAAGCGCGAAACCCCGCGCGAGACCCTGCTGGCGCCGGCTGAAATCGTTCGCCGCGCATTGGCCGGCGACGACGTCGTCGCGCGCCGCACGCTGGCCCGATTCTGCGCCATCCTCGGCAGCTTCGCCGGCGACTGCGCGCTGATCCATGGCGCGCGTACCGTCGCCATCGCCGGCGGCATGGCGCCGCGCTTTGAAAGCTTTATTCTCACCAGCGCCTTCGTCGAACGGTTCCTAGACAAGGGCCGCTTTGCCGCCTGGCTGGAAGCCGTCCGGGTCGTGCTGGTGACCCACCCCGAGCCGGGTCTGCTGGGCGTGGCGCTGGCCTTGAAGGATCGGGGATGATGTTTCCGGTTTCCGGTTTCCGGTTTCCGGTTTCCGGTTTCCGGTTTCCGGTTTCC
>JAVVET010000077.1:0-12360 GCA_032251235.1 Wenzhouxiangellaceae bacterium | reverse complement strand
TGTCGTCGAACAACATCCTGTCGCCGGCCAACGGCGAGCCGATCATCGTGCCGACCCAGGATGTGGTGCTTGGCCTGTATTACATGACCCGCGAACTCGTCGGTTCGAAGGGCGAGGGGATGTTCTTTTCCAGCATCGCCGAAGTACACCGCGCTTATGCCAACAAGCACGTCGAGCTCCAGGCACCGGTCACTGTGCGCATTACCGAGTACGTCAGGGACGAAAACGGCGAAATGCAGCCGCATAGGAGCAAAATCGAAACCACGGTCGGTCGTGCCCTGCTGTTCGAGATCGCACCGCGCGGCATGCCTTTCTGGATGTTCAACCAGACCCTGAAGAAAAAGCAGATCTCGCGTCTGATCGATGAATCCTATCGTTCACTGGGTCTGAAGCATACGGTGATCTTTGCCGATCAGCTGATGTACACCGGCTTTGCCAATTCGACCCGAGCCGGTGTTTCGATTGGCCTGGATGATCTCCAGGTGCCGCCGGAAAAGAAGGCAATCCTGGAAAAGGCCGAGCAGGAAGTGCTCGAAATCCAGAACCAGTATTCCTCTGGCGTGGTGACCGCCGGCGAGCGCTACAACAAGGTCGTCGATATCTGGTCACGCACCAACGAGGCGGTGGCCAAGGCCATGATGCGGCGCATCGGCAAGGAAATCCGCATCGACAAGGAAGGCAACAAGGTCGAACAGGATTCGATGAACTCGATCTTTATCATGGCCGACTCCGGTGCACGTGGCTCGGCTGCCCAGATTCGGCAGCTGGCCGGCATGCGCGGCCTGATGGCCAAGCCGGATGGCTCGATCATCGAGACCCCGATTACGGCCAATTTCCGCGAAGGCCTGAACGTGCTGCAGTACTTCATCTCGACCCACGGGGCCCGAAAAGGCCTGGCTGATACGGCGTTGAAGACCGCAAACTCGGGTTATCTGACCCGTCGCCTGGTCGATGTTGCCCAGGACCTGGTCGTGATCGACAAGGATTGCGGCACCGAGAACGGCATCGAGATGCTGCCGATTGTCGAAGGTGGCGACATCGTCGAACCACTGGGTGAGCGCATTCTGGGTCGCGTAATCGCCGAGGATGTCTATCCGGCCGACAGCGACGAGGTGCTTTGCGCTCGCGGTACGCTGCTGGATGAACGATGGGTGGCCACGCTGGAAGAACACGCGATCGATCGCGTTCTGGTCCGCTCGCCGATCACCTGTGCGACCCGTTACGGCATTTGCTCGACCTGCTACGGACGCGATCTGGCCCGCGGCGCGGAAGTCAACAGCGGTGAGGCCGTTGGCGTAATCGCGGCCCAGTCGATTGGCGAGCCAGGAACGCAGCTTACGATGCGGACTTTCCATATCGGTGGCGCAGCTTCGCGTTCGGTTGCCGCCGACCAGATCGAGGTCAAGTCGGCCGGCACGGTTCGACTGTACAACCTCAAGTCGGTCGAAAACAGCGAAGGCAAGTTGATCGCGGTTTCGCGCTCCGGCGAACTTTCACTGATCGACACGCATGGCCGGGAGCGCGAGCGCTACAAGATCCCATACGGTGCCATGTTGAGCATCCGCGAAGGCGATGCTGTCAAGGCCGGCCAGATCGTGGCCAACTGGGATCCGCATACCCATCCAGTGGTCTCGGAAGTCGACGGCAAGACCTCGTTCCAGGACTTCATCGAGGGTGTCACGGTCACCGAACAGACCGATGATGTCACCGGCCTGACCAGCATGGTCGTAATCGACCCGAAAAAGCGCGGTTCGCAAGGCAAGGACCTGCGACCGACCATTCGCCTGCTCGATCAAAAGGGCAAGCAGTTGACGCTGCCGGGTACCTCGCAGCCGGCACAGAACTTTCTGCCGGCAGGCGCGGTCATCAACTGCCGCGATGGACAGGACGTTCAGATTGGCGACATTCTGGCGCGCATTCCCCAGGAGTCATCCAAGACCCGTGACATCACCGGTGGTTTGCCCCGCGTTGCCGATCTTTTCGAGGCACGCAAACCCAAGGAGGCCGCGGTTCTGGCCGAGGCTTCCGGCACCGTCAGCTACGGCAAGGAAACCAAGGGCAAGCAGCGCCTGGTCATTACCGACGAGGCAGGCGACACGCACGAGGATCTGATTCCGAAATGGCGCCAGATCCAGGTATTTGAAGGCGAGCACGTCGAGAAGGGCGAAACCGTTGTCGAAGGCGAGCTCGATCCGCATGACATCCTGCGCCTGCTCGGCGTCGAGCCTTTGGCGAACTACCTGGTCCAGGAAATTCAGGACGTCTATCGGCTGCAGGGCGTGAAGATCAACGACAAGCACATCGAAGTGATCATTCGCCAGATGTTGCGCAAGGTCGAGATCCTGGATTCCGGCGACAGCAAGTTCCTGCAGGGTGAGTTGCTCGATGCCGTTCGCGTGTTCGAAGAAAACAACGACATGGAGAGACAGGGCCTGCGCCCGGCGGTATTCCAGCGTGTTCTGTTGGGAATCACCAAGGCGTCGCTGGCAACCGAATCGTTTATTTCGGCGGCCTCTTTCCAGGAGACCACCCGCGTGTTGACCGATGCTGCCGTACGCGGCACAGTCGATCACCTGCGTGGCCTGAAGGAAAACGTCATCGTGGGCCGGCTGATTCCCGCCGGTACCGGCCGGGTAGCGCGTGCGCGCATGCGCCAGGAAACAGAAGGCGTGGTCGATACCGAAGCCGAACTGGCGGCATTGTTGCGGGCCAACGAGCCGGACGACGTGGTAGCGGTCGATGAGACCGTGGAATCCGATGAGCAAAGCGGTTCGAGCCCGGAGTGATTGGGTCGGCCGGCTGAAAATGCCGGCCGGGCCTTCCAAACGGCATGAATTTCAGGTAATATGCGTCGGCTAAGTTAATTAATCGTGCGTCGGCAATGCCGGCACAACAGGCAGGAGTTTCAATGGTCAAGATCAGACTGGCACGCGGTGGTGCCAAAAAGCAGCCTTTTTACCATATCGTGGTAACCGACAGCCGTAATCGTCGGGATGGCCGGAACATCGAGCGGCTCGGGTTTTTCAATCCCGTCGCGCGTGGCCAGGGCGAGCGTCTTCGCCTCGACAGCGAGCGGGTCGATCACTGGGTCGGCCTGGGCGCCCAGATTTCCGAGCGCGTCGGTCATTTGATTGTCGAAGCCAGGCGTTCCGCCACGCCGGCAGCCTGAAGCGGCTGAACCGATGGCTGACGATGATGGCGGTCAGGTTGAACTTGGCCACCTGAATGGTCCCTGGGGAACCGATGGCTGGGTCAAGGTTTATTCCTTGACCAGCCCGCCTGAGAACATCTTCGAATACCAGCCCTGGCAGACAGATCGTCCGCCGGGGCTTTTTCGTGTGCTGCAATGGCGCCAGCAGGGGCCGCGGCTGGTGGCGCGCATCGACGCAATCAGTACGCGCGAGCAGGCCGAGGCCCGGCACGGGGCCAGGCTGTTCACCGAGCGCAATACGCTGCCACCGGCCGGGCCGGAAAGTTACTACTGGCATGACCTGATCGGCCTGCAGGTGGTCAACCGTGCAGGGCTGGTGCTTGGCAGGGTCAGCGGCTTCCTCGATGCCGGCGTGCATGACGTGTTGTGTGTCGAGGCGCCGGACAGCAAGATCCCGTTGCTGATTCCGTTCGTGCCCGGGCATTACATCCTGGCTGTTGAACCGGCTCAAGGGAACATCACTGTCGACTGGGAGCCGGAGTGGTCGACAGGCGACTGAAGCCGGGCAACTTCCAGCTACGGAGTCCCGACCAGAGGGGGTTTGAATGCTGACCGAGATTCATGTCGTCACGCTTTTTCCGGAATGGTTCGAACAGCTGAAGACCTTGGGGTTGACCGGGCGCGCCTTGGCCGACGGCCGCATTTCGCTTCGCTGTTTCAATCCGCGCGACGACGCCGAAGGCCTGCATCGCAGCGTCGATGACCGTCCTTACGGCGGTGGACCGGGCATGGTCATGCGGCCAGAGCCATTGGCCAAATCGATCGAACGGGCTCGCAGTGGTTCCGATGCGCCGGTTTCCGGGCTGTCGCCGCAGGGCCGCAGGCTCGATCAGGCTGCCGTGGAGCGCCTGGCGAGCCGGCGCCGACTGATCCTTGTTTGCGGCCGTTATGAAGGCATCGATGAGCGCGCCAGTGATGAATTGATCGACGAGGAGTGGTCGCTGGGAGATTTCGTGCTTTCGGGCGGTGAATACGCCGCGGCCGCATTGATGGACGCGGTCATTCGGCTGCAACCGGGTGTGCTCGGGCACGAACAGTCAGCCGCCCAGGATTCGTTCAGCAACGGCTTGCTGGATTGTCCGCACTTTACCCGGCCCGAAACCTGGCGCGGTCGAAGCGTGCCGGCTGTACTGCTGAGCGGCGATCACGCCGCCATCGAGCGCTGGCGGCGGCAGCAGTCGATCTTGCGTACGCAGCAGCGGCGACCGGATTTGCTGGCAGGGGCTGACTTGACCGAGGCAGAGGTCGAATGGCTGGCCAGTAGGGTTGCTTCTCCAGAAGATTGATGGGGCCGGAAAAGCCGGTTTCATAAAGATTGTGCTTGCTGATCTCGGTAATAATCCGTTATAATTAGCGGCTTGACTTTCACCCAATCACGCGAGTTGCTGGTTATCGGGTTTCAGACCATCCCGGGTTGACGCAGCAGCTGGCAGAAATAACGGACCACCATCATGAGCACGATAATCGACCAGATCAACGCTGAACAGATGCAGCGCGAAGTGCCGGCTTTTGCCCCGGGCGACACTGTTGTCGTCAGTCTTTGGGTGCGTGAGGGTGATCGGCAGCGGCTCCAGGCCTTCGAAGGCGTCGTCATTGCAAGACGCAATCGTGGCCTGCATTCGGCGTTTACTGTTCGCAAGATTTCGCACGGGACGGGTGTTGAGCGGGTTTTCCAGACCTATAGTCCGCTGATCGACTCGATCAACATCAAGCGTCGTGGCCGCGTCCGTCGCGCCAAGCTGTTCTACCTTCGCGATCTGGAAGGCAAGGCTGCGCGCATTCGTGAAAAGCTCAAGGCGCGCACCAGCGTCTGAAGCGGCTTTCCTGACGCGGTTTCGAATCGACCAGCGGCCATTGTAGATCGGCTGCGGTCCATTGGATCGTCGTCAAACCGCAGCCAAAGCGTTTTCCGGCCGGCCGGAAAACGCTGTTAGACAGGTCCTTTGCGCGGCCGTGCCGCGATCGCACGATCATCCACCCCCCCTGATCTTCGTTTGACCAGGCGCCTGGCCGGATTCAACGGCAGGCAGTCATTGCAAGCTGTTGATATTAAAAGTATGTTCAGAGTCAAAAGGGATCTTGCGCAAGCCGGCCGCCTTCAGACCAGCGCATAATCCGAAAGACTCCCGGTGATCCTTTACCTGCACGATTTGCACGACAGGCGCTCAACTCAGTGGTGTCTCACTGGGTTGGTTCGAGATCCGTCCGTGGCTCAGGTCGGGCGTCCGGTCTTGTCGCACTTCTGCGACCGCTCAGGCCGCAGAACCGGACTCCAGATCGACGCTGGACTGTTTGCTGCTTGAGGTTTTTGCCGGCTGCTCGTCGACACCGGCTTTTGATTTTCGCTCGGGACTCTTCTGCAGCTGGTCGGCCGCGACAATCTCGCTGGAGCCGTTGAAGCGGCCGCCGGGCTCGATCACCAGGTCGATCGTCTGGACGTTGCCTTCGAGCGTTCCGCCGGCGATGATTTCCAGTCGCTCGGCGATGACGGTGCCGTCCACGCGCCCACTGACGACTACGCGGCTGGCCTTGATCTGTCCTTTCAGCGCGCCTTCGCTGCCGATCGTGACGTTGGATTCGGAATCGACATTGCCCTCGATTTTGCCGTCGACATGCAGGTTGTCGCTCAGGGTGAGATCGCCGATAAACTGGGTGCCGGCGGCGATGATGGTTGATCCATTACGCGCACTTTGTTGCGCACTGTTCTTGCCAAAGACTGCCATTGAACTCGCTCCTCCTGCTCGAAGACGGTTTTGTACCGGTCAAACGACCAATCCATGAACGAGCGCGGATTCAGCCTGCGCCCGAGATATCGAATTTCATAATGCAGATGCGGTGCCTCGGAAAGACCGGTATTGCCGGACCGGCCGATCGATGCGCCCTGGGTAATGTATTCGCCGACCCGCACGTCGATCTGGTCAAGATGGGCGTAGGTGGTCGAGAAACCGTAGTTGTGGACCAGCTTGATCATCTTGCCCAGGCCGCTATCGCCGTTGTTGGCGGCGTATTCGACGACGCCATCGGCGGTGGCCAGCACTTCGGTGCCCAGGCTTGCACGCAAATCGACGCCGCCGTGCAACCGCGTGGCTTCGACCAGCGGGTGTTCGCGCATGCCGAAACTGCTGGTCACCGTTGCCTGTTCCAGCGGATAGCCGCTGGGAATGGAACTGAGCATCAAGCGCTTTTCGAACGCGGTATGACTGGCCACTGAAATGCGCTCGGCGACCGGGAGCGATGCGGGCGAGTCGATGCCGATGATGGTTTCGAGGTTTTCGAGTTCATCGGTCAATGCGATCAGTTCGCCTGCGCGCTTGTCGACCTGGCCGGCGAGCTCGGCCTGGCGGGCCAGCAGCGACTGGTTTTCGCTTTGCACCTGGTGGTTGCTGGCTTTGAGCGTGACCAGCGTCTCGTCGAGCGCATCGACGCGCCCGGACAGCACCTGGATGACCAGCAGGCAGCCGAGAAAAACCAGCCCGGTCAGTACGCCGCCGGCCAGCGCCAGACGCCGCATGACCTGGGTCAGCGTGTAATGTCGGGCGCGCTCGCAGTCGGTGATCGTGATCTGGTAATGGTGGCGCATATTTTTATAGTTTTGTGATGTGTTTCGCGTCTTTTAATGAGCGCGGCATGCGTCGGTGACAGCGCATTATCAACAAGCCGGGGTCAATATGCAATCACCCGCCGCAAACGCCTGGTTTTACCGCCGGGTTCTGGCTGGCATCGATCGCAGGGCTCCGCGCTGCCGGGCCGGGGTAGCCGGGCTTTTGGTCTGCCCGAACCACGGACAGTGCTGCCGGTCCGGGCCGCCACGAGATCACCCTGGATGATGTCGCTTGCGTACCGCCGGGCTTGAAAAGCGACCCACCGACGCCCATTATTCAGTGCCGATCAACTACTTGTGCGGAACATGAATCAGACCCAGACCGAGAACCAGAACGAAAATCCTGCCGACGGCCCGAACGCGAACGGCGAGCCGGTGATCGAGACCCGCGCCTTCGATGCCGAGGTGCACCAGCTTTTGAAGCTGATGATCAACGCACTGTATTCGAACCGCGAGATTTTCCTTCGCGAACTGGTTTCGAATGCTTCGGACGCGCTCGACAAGCTGCGTTTCCAGGCCTTGACCGACAGCGGTCTCCAAAGCGCGGAGCAAAACCCGGCGATCGAGATCAGCGTCGACGCCGAAAAGCACATGCTGGTGATCGAGGACAATGGCATCGGCATGACGCGCGATGAGGTGGTCGACCATATCGGTACCATTGCGCGCTCCGGCACGGCGCGCTTTCTGGAGTCGCTCAGCGGTGACCAGAAGACCGATGCAAAGATGATCGGGCAGTTCGGCGTCGGCTTTTATTCGGCATTCATCGTTTCCGACAAGGTGGTGGTCGAAACCCGCAGCGCAAGCGCCGGCAGCGACGAGGCAGTCCGCTGGGTTTCAGACGGCAAGGGCGAGTACACGCTGGAAACCATCGAGCGCGAGCCGGTCGGCACGCGAATCGAATTGCACCTGGCCGAAGACCATCGCGACCTGCTTGATGCCGAGCGCGTCAAGGGCATCGTTCAGCACTACTCCAACCACGTTTCGTTTCCGATCTACGTTCAGTCGATCGACCCGGCCGACGATGAATCCGAAACCGAGTCGACACCGAGGAAAAGCGTCAACGACACGCAGGCGCTGTGGACGCGGCCCAAAACCGAAATCAGCGATGACGAGTACACGGAATTCTACGGCGGCCTGTCCGGTGATCTGCAGGCGCCGGCCAAATGGACCCACCACCATGTCGAGGGCAACCAAAGCTATTCGATGCTGCTGTTCCTGCCGTCCCAGGCGCCCTATGACCTGGCCTGGAACCGCGATGACCGGCACGGGCTGAAGCTGTATATCCAGCGCGTGTTCATCATGGATGCGGCCGAGCAATTGCTGCCGCGATACCTGCGCTTTGTGCGTGGAGTGGTCGACTCGGCGGATCTTCCGCTGAACGTGTCGCGCGAGATCCTCCAGGACAGCCCGCTGCTCACCAAGATCCGGGCCGCGGTCGTGCGCCGCTCGCTGGACATGATCGAGAAGCTGGCCGAGCAGGGCGGAGAGCCGTGGCAGCAGTTTCAGCGCGAGTTCGGCAACGTGCTCAAGGAAGGGATCATCGAGGATCCGGACAATCGCGAAAGAATTGCCGGCCTGTTGCATTTTGCCAGCACCACCAGCACGCAGCCGTACTCGGTGTCGCTGGCCGATTACCTGGAGCGCGCCGGAGACGAGGCCGACGCGGTCTGGTACCTGACTGCAGAAAATCAGTCCCAGGCGCTGGCCAGCCCGCATCTGGAGGCATTTTTCAGCCGCCAGGTCGAGGTGCTGTTGCTGACCGACCCGGTCGATGCCTGGCTGGTCAATCACCTGTTCGAGTACCAGGGCAAGCCCTTGAAGTCGGCCGCCAGCGGTCAGCTCGATATCGATGAGCCGGACCAGGTTGTCGATTCAAAACAGGGCGAACGCCTGGCGGGTCGAATCAAGAAGGCCCTGGGTGATCGGGTCGGCAACGTGTTGCCGAGCCGGCGCCTGACCGAGTCGGCCAGCTGCATCGCCGAGGAAGCCAGCGGCATGAATCTGCAAATGCGTCGCATCCTCAAGCAGGCCGGCCAGGACGTGCCGGAATACAAGCCCGATCTTGAAATCAATGTCTCGCACGACTTGCTGCAGCGCCTCGATCGAAGCGACGACGATGTTTATTCGGCAGAACTGGCGCAGGTATTGCTCGACCAGGCGCTGTTGATCGACGGCGGTGAACTGGCCGATCCGACCGGCTTCGTCAAGCGCGTCAATCGATTGCTCGCATCGGGCGCCGAAGCGTCCGGCGCCGAAAGTGCATCGCCTGGACGACGCGAAAGCGGGCCAGCTGACGAAACATCATCTTCTTCGGCGGATCAAGCGTAATTTGAGGTGAGAAAGGTGAGAAAGGCTTGAAAAATTTAATAACTTCGGTTATTATTACTAGCTCGATTGCGGGGTGGAGCAGTCTGGCAGCTCGTCGGGCTCATAACCCGAAGGTCGCAGGTTCGAATCCTGCCCCCGCTACCAGGTAATCGGTGCAAAAAAGCCCCTGGTCAACAGGGGCTTTTTTGTTATTTAAGGTTGCCATCCGCAATTCGGTCGCGGATAGATGCAGGAAGTTCTGCGGCGGCTGGTCGGGGACTTCAACTGTCTTCGATCCGGTCGAACCGCCCGTCTGCTTGACCGAAGTGCTTCAATTGCAACGCTTTTCGGGAGAATGGAACCATGGCGGTTCGTGATCAATTAAACCAGTTGCTGCGACCGGCCATCGAGGCCCTGGGTTATGAATTCGTCGGCCTGGAATACCTGTCGAATCCAAAAAACCGGCTGGTGCGCATTTATATCGATCGTGAACCCGACGGTGTGACGCTGGAAGATTGTGCCGAGGTCAGCAACGAGGTTTCGGCCGTTCTCGATGTCGAGGACCCGATCTCCGGAAATTACAGCCTGGAAGTGTCTTCGCCGGGTGTCGAGCGGCCGTTATTTGAGCTGCAGCATTACCGCCAGTTCGTCGGCGAGCCGGCAACGGTGCACCTGTATGCCCCCATTGGCAACCGGCGCAAGCTCAAAGGCGTTATCGTCGACGTCATCGACGACCAGGTGGTCATCGACGTCGATGGAGAAATTTTTAAAGTGAGCGTGGATGAAATTCGCCGCGCGAATCTGAAGCCCGACCTGCAGGCTTTAATGGCCGGTCGCTAAAACCAGTATCTGAACAGTCGGAATGAATCGAATATGAGCAAGGGCAAGGAAATCCTCCAGGTCGCCGAGGCGGTTT
Source organism: Wenzhouxiangellaceae bacterium (assembly GCA_032251235.1). Taxonomy (GTDB): domain Bacteria; phylum Pseudomonadota; class Gammaproteobacteria; order Xanthomonadales; family Wenzhouxiangellaceae. The sequence continues at coordinate 2,325 of JAVVET010000077.1, read as the reverse complement.
CGAATGAAAAAGGCCTCTCGCGCGATATTATTTTCGAGGCGATCGAAGCCGCGCTGGCTTCGGCTGCGCGCAGACGTCACCTCGGGGATATCGACACGCGGGTCTCGATCGACCGTAAAACCGGTGAATACGAAGCGTTTCGCCGCTGGGAAGTCATTGCCGACGATCCTGAGGAAGCTGAACTGGAGTCCGAGGACCGCCAGATCCGCTTGAGCGAGGCGCGCCAGAGCAATCCGGAACTGGAGGTCGGGGACTTTATCGAAGAACCGATGGAGCCGCCGGAGTTCGGGCGCATTGCCGCCCAGGCTGCCAAGCAGGTCATCGTGCAGCGGGTGCGCGCGGCCGAGCGGGCGCAGGTGGTCGAGGCGTTCGAGGAACGCGTCGGCGAGCTGGTCAGCGGCACGGTCAAGCGCCTGGAGCGCGGCGGCATCTATCTTGATCTGGGAGAAAATGCCGAGGCCTTCATTCCGTCACGGCATACCATCCCGGGCGAAAATGTGCGCATCAACGACCGGCTGCGCGGATACCTGTATGAAGTCCGGACCGAGCAGCGTGGTCCGCAGCTTTTCGTCAGCCGCACCATGCCCGAGCTGTTGGTCGAGCTGTTCAAGATCGAAGTGCCCGAGATCGGACAGAATTTGCTCGAGCTCAAGGGCGCGGCGCGCGACCCGGGCCGGCGCGCGAAAATTGCCGTGCATGCGCTGGATTCGCGAACCGACCCGATCGGCGCATGCGTCGGCATGCGCGGCTCGCGCGTGCAGGCGGTGTCCAACGAACTGGCCGGCGAGCGCATCGACATCATCCTGTGGAACGAAAACGCGGCCCAGTTCGTGATCAACGCGATGGCCCCGGCCGAAGTCAACTCGATCATCGTCGACGAGGATTCGGGCGCCATGGATGTGGCCGTTGAAGAGGCCAACCTGTCGCAGGCCATCGGCCGTGGTGGCCAGAACGTGAGGCTGGCCTCCGAGCTGACCGGCTGGAACCTCAACGTGATGACGGTCGAGGACGCCGAAGCCAAGGGTGAAGCGGAATCGCGCGGAGTTTTGCAGATGTTCATCGAAAAGCTCGATGTCGATGAAGAGCTGGCAAGCATCCTGGTCCAGGAAGGCTTTACCAACGTCGAGGAAGTCGCCTACGTACCGGAATCGGAATTGCTGGCGATCGAGGAATTCGATGAAAATATCGTCGCCGAACTGCGCGGCCGGGCGCGGGATGCGCTGCTGACGCAGATGATTGCCTCCGAGGAACAGCTCGAAGAAAATCGCCCGGCAGAGGATTTGCTGGCGCTCAAGGGCATGACGGAGACGATTGCATTCCGGCTGGCCGAGAAAGGTATCCGCACGCGCGATGACCTGGCCGAATGCGCTGTCGATGAGCTGGAGGATGTCAAGGAACTGGATTCCGACAAGGCCGCCGAGCTGATCATGGAAGCGCGTGCACACTGGTTCGCCGAAGAAGGCTGAGCCTGATTGAAGTCGATCGGAATAATGGATTGAACGAGGAGTTTTAATGTCGCAGGTCACAGTTTCACAATTGGCGGAAGTGCTCGGTGTCACGCCGGATCGTTTGCTGGTGCAGTTCAAGGAAGCCGGCATCTCGATTGGTGGTGCCGATGCGCCGGTGACCAACGAAGACAAGAAAAAGCTTCTTGCTTTCTTGCGCAGCTCGCACGGCAAGAGCGAAAGCCGGGACGACGATTCCGATTCGCCGAAAAAAGTCACGCTCAAGCGCAAGACCGTCAGCGAGCTCAAGGTACCGTCCGGCGGTGCCGGCAGAGGCCGGCCGGGCCGCGGTCCAGTGCCTTCGCGTACGGTAAATGTCGAGGTGCGCAAGCGTCGCACCTACGTCAAGCGTGGCGCGATGCAGGAAGCCGAAGAGCACGATGCCGACCGCGAAGCGGCGGTACAGGCGCTGGAAGAATCGCGCCTGCAGCGCGAGCAGGCTGAGGCCGCCGAGCGCGAACAGCAGCGCGAGGCCGAACTCAAGGCGCAGCAGCAGGCCGAGGAAGAAGCCAGGCGTGAAGAGGAAGAGATTGCACAGGCCGAATCAGCGCGCCGCGAAGCCGCCGAACAGGAGATGCGCGGGGCCGAACAGAAAGCCCGTGAAGAAGCCGAGGCGCGGGTCCAGGCACGGGTCGAAGCCGAGGGTGCGCGACTGGAAGCCGAGCGCGAAGCGCGTCGCAAGCGCGAAGAGGAAAGCAAGAAGCCCAAGGGCGCCAAGACCCGTTACGGCCGCGAAGAATTGCACGTGGCCAGCAAGGGCAAGCGCCGCAAGCCCAAGCGCCGCGGCAAGGTTGCCAGTGCCGGCGGCGGCGAGCATGGT
>JAVVET010000076.1:0-12801 GCA_032251235.1 Wenzhouxiangellaceae bacterium | reverse complement strand
CACCTGCTTGTCGCCCATCCAGCAGCCCAGCAGCGGCTTTCGCGCATTACGGGCCAGGGCCGCGGTGACCCGGGCCACGCCGAGCGGGTCGCTATTGACCTGCGGCGTGAGCATGGCAATGACCCCGTCGACGCCGGCATCTTCAAGACAGGCCTCGAGCGCGGTTTTGAAGCGCTCCGGCCCGGCATCTTCGTGCAGATCGACCGGATTGCCGCGCGACCCGTGTTCGGGCAAGCCCGCGTCGAGCGCATCGAGCGTCTTGTCCGACAGGCTGGCCAGCACCAGGTCGTGCTCCAGCGCGTGGTCGGTGGCCATCACGCCCGGCCCACCGGCGTTGGTAACGATGGCCAACCGGTTGCCGCGCACGAGATGGCCGTCGGACAGCACGCGCGCGGCTGCGAACAGCTGGGTAATGGTGGTTGCACGCACCGCCCCGGCGCGCTCCAGCGCGGCGGCAAAAACGTCGTCGGCGCCGACCAGCGAATGGGTATGCGACATCGCCACGCGCGAGCTTTCGGCATGGCGTCCGGGCTTGATCACGATCACCGGCTTCATGCGTGCCGCGGCGCGCAGGCCGCTCATGAATCGGCGCGCATCGCGAATGCTTTCCACGTACAGCAGGATGCTGCGCGCCTTGCGATCCAGCGCCAGGTAGTCGAGCACGTCGCCAAAACCCACGTCGACGGCATTGCCCATCGAAATCACCGACGAAAAGCCGATCTGCTGGCCGGCCGCCCAGTCGAGCACGGCGGTACAGATCGCACCCGACTGCGACACCAGCGCAATGTTGCCGGGCAAGGCGTGGTTGTTGCTGAACGTCGCGTTCAAATGGCGACCGCTGTGCATGATGCCCAGGCAATCAGGCCCGAGCAGCCGGAGATTAAAACCGCGCGCAATCTCAAGAAGTTCTCGTTCCAACGCCTTGCCGCGTTCGCTGGAGCGGTCGAAGCCACCCGACAACAGCAGCGCGCCGCGAACACCGTGCCGGCCGCATTGGCGCAAGACATCTGCCAGGCCGTCGGCCGGCGTGGCGATGACGGCCAGGTCGACCGGCTGGCCCACGGCGTCGAGATTCGGCCAGCTGGCCTGGCCCTGGATCTCGGGCTGTTGCGGGTCGATGATGAACAGCGCCCCGTCGAAGCCGCCGTCCAGCAGCCTGGCCAGCACGACATGGCCCTTGCTGCCGGGCCGTTCACTGGCGCCAAACAGCGCGATGCTGGCCGGCGCGAGAATTGGTTCGAGGAAATGCGGTGCCATGACCAGGAGCCTGTCTCAGTTAACGCTAATCTACTGCGGAAAGCCGGATTAGGCCAGATTTCCCGCTCCCTTTCGTTAAATAGCCTTGCGATTCGCCTCAAAAGATCAAAAAATCTGACTCCAACCGGCTTTCCATCGCTTTGGATCGGTCAAGTCCGACAGGCTCCCAGGCTCCCTGAAAGCGGCGATTATTCTTTCTCAACGTCGAAAGGCAGCTTCGAACGCCTGACAAAAAAGTCACTGACAAGACAATTGTAGTCCGCACGGCGCTCTGGCCGGCAAAAGGCACTCAAGCCCGGCTATCGGCGGCCGACACATTCACGATTGCTTACCGCCGCAGCCAGCGCTCGATCAAAAAACGCGCAATCGAATCGGCTCGCGGCAGGCACAGTTTTTCATCCTCGCCCCGCGCCTTCAGGGCCAGCAGTTCTTCGGCGCTGAACCAGCGCGCATCTTCGAGCTCGTCGTCTTCCAGCACGATCTCGGTGGTCCGGGCACGAGTCCAAAAGCCGATCATCATCGACGACGGAAACGGCCAGGGCTGGGAGGCGAGATAGCGAACGTCTTCGACTTCGATCCCGCTTTCCTCGAACACCTCGCGCGCCACCGCGTCCTCGAGGCTTTCGCCGGGCTCGACGAATCCGGCCAGTGTCGAATACATGCCCGGCGGAAAGCGCCAGGACCGGCCCAGCAGGCAGCGCGGTCCCAGGCCGTCATGGTCGGGATGCTCGACCAGCATGATCACGGCCGGATCAGTGCGCGGGAAATGCGTGTGCGCGCAGCCGGAATTGCTGCAAACCCGCACGTGCCCGGCCCGGCCGCTGACCGTTGGATGGCCGCAACGGCCGCAAAAGCGATGGTTGCGGTGCCACCAGGCAATGCCGCGCGCGTAGGCCAGCAGCGCCGCCTCATCATGCGAAAGCGTTGGACCCAGCCGACGCAGATCCTCGAAGCCGCCGCCGCCCACCAAAACCTCGGCCTGCGCTCGCTCCAGCGCAGACAGGTCGACGGCAAACACGGCCGTTTCGGCCCAAAGCCCGAGAAAAATCAGTTCCTCGGCGTGCCCGGCCAGCGCCATCGGCGCCCGATGGACGCAAGCGTCGGCGCCCGGCAGACCGGCCACTGCACTCAGATCGCGCCATACCGGCACGATGAAGCTCGAGTCGAGCGTCTGGGCACGCGCCAGCCAGTCGGCGTCGTCGCGCAGTCGATGGGCGCGATCCAGGCTGGCGCCGCTGTAGCGCAACGGCCGGGACTTTCTGCTTGGCGGATTCATGGGCAAAGTCGCATTCGGTATTTTAAATCGCTTGGGGAACCGATGCTACGCCAAGACTGCCGCGCGCTGCTGAACATCGACGGCACTGGTCGGACAAGATGGCCTGATTGCGTCGCGGTCTCGGCAGTCCGGAGCAGACCAGTCCAAAGCAAATTCGAAATCCGCAGCGAAGCCTGTCGGACTTAACGCTGATCTACTGCGGAAAAGTCGGATTGGGCCGGATTCTCCGCTCTTTATCGTTAAATAGACTCACTATTCGCCTCAAAAGACCGAAAAATCTGACTCCAACCGGCTTTCCATCGCTTTGGATCGGTCAAGTCCGACAGGCTGCTAGGGCATTTCATTACACACGCCGAATCGGCCGAAGCTCTTGACGCCGGGCGTGGAAGAACTGAAGCCGACCCATGCGGGACCGGGCCAGGGCCGGCCGAGAGTCATGCCCGGCCGGGTTATATTTTTCGATCGCCAAATGACGCAAAATAAGCGCCTGTGCAAGGCGCCCTCCGAGGGCGCCTGCCAATAACGAGTCATCAATGAGTCATCAACCAGAGTCTCACGCGCAATGAATGAAAACGCTCCGTTCAGACTGGACGCACTGCTTGAATTTCTCAAGCAGGCCGGCATGGAGGGCCTGATCAACCCGGCAGCCGCCAGGGCCCGGCGCAAGGCGATTGAACAGTTGGCCGGTGAACTGACTGCAAAGGAACGCGCCGACATCCGCAGCATCGATGTCAAGAGCCTGACCTCGCGTTTCCACAAGCTCGAAGGTTCGAGCATCCGTCCCGAGACGCTGGAAATCTATCTCCAGCGTTTTGACAACGCCCTGCAGGAATACCTGTCGTGGCTGGAAAATCCGGCCGGGTTCATCGGCGCTCGACGCGAAAGGGCGCGAGCATTCATGCGCGACAGCAATCAGCATCCGGCAAATGTGGCCAAGCGGGAAGCCGCCGAACGAATCGCGCTGGAGGCCACCGAAAACCCCGGCAATATCGTGCCGGTGCCCATTCGAGACGATCGTGTCGTCTACGTCGCCAACCTGCCGCTGGACCTCACCGAGGTCGAGGCCAGCCGTATTGCCCGGGTGGTGCGCGCCTACGCCATGGATCGCCACTCGAACGACGGCCGCGAGCCCGACGGACAGAAAACCGAAAAAAAGGAAGTCGATCGGCCTGAAAGCGATGACCAGGGCCGCGACAACGGGGAACCCTCGGCGTGACCCGCCTGTTTCTGATTGCGCTGATGGGGCTGTTTACGCTGACCGGCGCCGGCCTGTGGCTTTACCTGATCGGGGTCGAGGCCGAAGGGGCGTTCCACGACAACCTGGTGCCCGAACTGATCGGCATCTGCATCGAAGGCTTTGTATTGGTCGGCCTGCTGACGCTGATCCAGCGCTCGCGCGAAGCCGCGCGGCGCAAGGAATTGTGGTTAAGCCTCAGAGGTTCGTTTCGCGGCCTGCTGTCCAATCTCGATGTTGCGTTCCTGGACCCGGACGCCGACCCGGCCTCGTCACAGGACCTGGAAACCAACCCGGAAATCATCGACTATCTTCTCGACCAGCTGGCAAGCCGGCAGCCCGACCTGGACTGCCTGATCTCACTCAAGCGCGAGGCCGCGGAAACCTTTTCGCTGACCCGCGACCTGGTTGCCGTGGCCGCGCACCTGAGCGCCACGCACATGAACTGGTGGATCGCCATCGTCGATAGCATCCGCCGCATTTCCGAAGCCCGAGACCGGGCTGCGATCGAAAATGCAGTGCATGAAATGCTGGTCAGCATCCGCGAATTCGATCGGCTCGAATACTAATAAACGAACGCTACGGACACCTCAGCGACCTGGCAGCAGCGTCGATGCGACGCGGGCACACAAGATAAACTGTGCCAACAAGGAGGGAGCATTGATGAAGAATTTACTGCCCATGAGCGCGCTGCTGATCGCCACGCTGATGATGGTCGTACCGGCGGCCGCTCAGACCGAGCCGGCGTCGCTGCCGCCCAGGCCGCTCGATCTGATTGCGTCGGAGACCGAGCAGGCCACGGCGCTTGAGGAAATGACGCTCTGGCTGGAGCGCGCATTTGACGAGGCCCGGCCGACCGCAGTGGAGTGGATTCAGAATCCGGCGTTGCCGGCCGAATTCCGCACCAGGCTGCTGTGTGCCGCCATTGAAGCCGCGCGCAGTGCCGCCGCACTCGATTTCGACGCCGTGGCCGGACCGGCGCATCGTGAATTGGCCAGTCTCCTCGATGCAGGGTCCGAACGCTCGCAGCTGCACAAGGCATACGGCAACCTGAGCCTTTCTCGCGGCCAGTTCAACCTGGCCGAATCGCTGTTTCGGCAAGCCCTGTCAGATGTTGAAAAACGCCAGACCGCCGAGCGCGCCAACCTGGGAACCTCGCTGGGCGTCGCGCTGGCGCAGCAGGGCCGCCTCGACGAGGCACTGGACGCCATGCTGGAGGCCTACCGGCTGTATGAGCAGACCGAGGCCGGACCATCGGCGGGTCTTCTGCGCAACATCGGCGGGCTGTCGATCTACCTGCAGGACTGGCAGCAGGCCGTGACCTTTTCGCAGCTGGCAATCGAAAAGCTTGGGCCGGACAAGCCCGAAACTGCTGGTATTTATTCCAATTTGAGCGCTGCCCTGACCGAGCAGGGTAATCTCCAGGCCGCGCTGGAGGCGCTGCAAACCGGCATGGCGCTGGCCGAAGTCCAGGGCAAGCCCAGTGCCGCGGTCATCAGCAACCTTGGCTACGTGCTGCGCGAACTCGGCCGTCCGCAGGAGGGCCTGGCGCAATTCGAACGGGCCGCCGAACTCAACCGCGCCGCCAGCGATGCCGGATCGCTGGCGATATCGCTGAAAAACATCGGCGAGACGCTGATCCTGCTTGATCGCCGTCAACAGGCGGACGACGCGCTGCAGCAGTCGCTGGCTGCCTATCGCGAGGCCGACATCAAGCCCAAGCGCCTGGAACTGTATCCGGTGCTGGTCGAAAACCTCGAGGCACTGGGCCGGTATCCGGAAGCGCTGGCAATGATGCACGAGTACCGTGACCTGACCGAGCAGCTGGTTTCAGCCGATGCCCAGACCCGGGTCGCCGAGCTGCAGACGGCCTTTGACCTGGAGCGCAAGGAGCGTGAGTTGGCCGAGTCGGAGCGCGAGCGGCTGGCCCGTGAAGTCGAGCTGGCCGGGCTCCGAACCGAGCAGTCGCGCCAGCAGCTGGTCCGCGGCCTGTTGGTGGCAGGGGTCGTCGCACTCGGCCTGTTCCTGGTCGTGTTGCTGCGTTCGCTGCGGCTGCGCACTCAAGCCAACCGCCTGCTGGCCGACAAGAATACCGAAATCGACATCCAGCGCAAGGCGCTGGGCGAAAGCAATTCGCTGCTGCACCGGCAAAGCATCGAGGATGAACTGACAGGCCTGGGCAACCGGCGGTCGCTGCGCCGGCTGCTGGAATCGGAACTGCCGTCGACGATTCTTGAAAAGCCTGCGTTACTGATGTTGATCGATCTTGACCGATTCAAGGGCATTAACGACCGCTACGGTCATCCGGTCGGCGATGGGGTGCTGGCCCGCTTCGCACGCGTCCTGCGCGACGTCGCGGGCCCCGAAGACGTGCTGGCCCGCTGGGGTGGCGAGGAATTCCTGTGGCTGGTTGCCGATGCCGGCATCATTGATGCAGCCGGCCGATGCCGCACGCTGCTGGACCGGGTCCGTGCCACCGAATTCGACGTCGGCGGTCACCGCCTCTCGATCACCTGCTCGATCGGTGTGGCCACGGTCGAGCTCGGCAACGAAAACCCGCAGGCCGATTTCGACCTGGCGCTGAAGGTGGCCGACGCCGCCCTCTACGAGGTCAAGGGCGTCAGCCGCGATGGCTGGGCCGGGTTCGATCGCGCGGCCAGCGACCCGAAGCTGTTTGAAGGGTCGCTGGACATCGATGCCCTGGTCGCACGCGGCGCCCTGGCCCCCATTGCCGAGCGCAGGCGCGGAATCGCGCAACCTTAAGCAAGCCCTGAACAAGCCTGCGCGGGTGGCTGCGTCGAGACGACGCAAGATCAACGCGCCGGGATGGTTCGGGCGTCGATTTTCTTGAGCTCCTGGCGGGCCTCGGCGAGCTGGGCCAGGCTGCGTGCGTGCACGGCCACCAAAAACTTCCCTTCATCGAGCGTGGTGGCCGAGTGCCTGAGATAAGGCACGTGATCGGGGCGCAAGGTCAAGAGCCCGCCCAGCAGCAGGCCGGCGACGAAAAATCCCAGGATCAGCATCCCGGCCGCCCAGGCCGGGTTGTCGCCAACCCAGGCAACACCCCAGCCGGCAAGCAGCCAAAACAGGATGCCGCCAAAGATCGCGCCGGCCAACCCCAGCCACAGGTGGGCCCGGATCAGCGTGTGCCAGATGCCCCGGCTTTCCGGCTCCAGCTTTCTTCCACGGTCCGGGTCGTCCGGTTTGACCAGTACCACCTGATCATCGGCCAGGCTGGTCGCCCGAACGAGGCGGCTCAGTGCTTCTCGAGCCTCCTGCTCGGCGTCAAATACGCCGGCAATTTTGTGGCTTGAGGATTCGCCGGTCAATCCCATCGACTTGTTCATCGCTGATCTCCCGTTTTCTGGTCAATTGCCGAATCGAGGCGCCTGCTTTTGCAGCCCGCACCGGCAGCGTCAATAAAGATCTTGGGACGATTTCAGCCGGATTCCAGCCAGCCGGGCACCACAGCCGTGACCATCAAAACCGGCCGGCAGACGCAGCTCGCAACGAGTGCCAACAAGGCGTGTCAGACCTTGGGTTCGAGCGTACCTCTGGCGCGGCCGCCTTCGCTGGCGGCCAGGGCAATGTTGGCCGAGCGCATGATCAATCCGGTCAGGCCCAGCAGCAGTACGATCATCAGGATCGCCAACCACTGCCGATAAGCTTCGGCGTTATAGATGCCGCCGGCGCCCACGCTGGGCTGTTCGCGGGGCGGATAGGGCAGATCGTAGCGCGTGGTCAGGCTGCGAATTCCGGAGAAGTTGATGACCGGGATTTCCTGGCGCAGGAAATAACCCATCACCGACGGCACGCGGAACGCGCGCGACGGTGCCGAACGAATGAGGCCGCTGCCGAAATAGTGATCGATCGCGTTCGGGCCGGTGGTGGCCGTGCCGCCACCAACATTGATCAACGCGGCAATCGATTCTCCGCCGGCGGCCTCGCGGTAGACCCGGATGCGTTCGGCAACGGCTTCCTCGTAGTTGTCCGGAACCATCAGCTCGATGCCGGCCCGCTCGGCGCTTCTTCGAATCGCATTCAACCCGGCCTGGTTCAGCCCAATGCCGCGATCCTCGATGCCGCCCAGCGTGGCTGCATCGGCACGGATGCCAAGCATTTTGGCTTCGCGCAATTCACGTGCCATATCCATCCAGCCGAATTCTGGGACATTGGCGCCCCACTGCGAAGCCGAGCCGGAGACGATGATGATGGGCTCGACGTCCAGCACCTCGAGCGCACTGTAGACCGCCAGGTTGAGCGCCGGAAAGGAACCCGATACCGCCACCGCAAGGCGGTCGCCCGGCTCGACATCGGCGTCGGCCAACAGCCGCACCACGACCGCGGCCCAGTTTGGGTTGATGGTGGCCTGCTTGGAATCCAGGTCGCCGGAGTTGCTGGTAATCGAAGACGAGGCGATGCCGATCAGGCCCGAGCGCAGCGGATCCACGCTCGGATCGATCGGCTCGATGCGGCCGCGAATCGGGCGCAGGACCTCGATGGACTCCTGCATCAACCGCGATGCACTGAGCATTTGATCGTAACTGCCGGAGGTTTCCTGACGGGTGAAGGTTTCGACCACAAAAAGCGCGGCCACCGCGGCCACCGAAAGCAGCAGCATCACGCGTCCCGGTATCCTGGACGGACGCCAGTAGAGTCTTTGCCCGGTGCCAATCATTGCAGCATCTCCTCGAACACGGTCCCGAGCTCGGCACGATTAAGCGCCTGCTCGGCCTCGTAGGACATCACCAGGTCCGGCAGCATCGCGATCAGGATCAGCCGCACCAGCACGGTCGCCACGATCAGGCCGGCCAGCGTCTTGAGCACCCCCTGGCGGTCGAACCAGATCGCAATCAGGCCCGGGATGATGTAGCCGATCACGCTCAACTCGAAATAATCGAACTGGTTGGCGGCCCCTTCGGTGCCGGTGGAAAAAGTCATCACACCGCCCAGTCCAAGATCCAGCAGGCTGCCGGACAAGTAGCCGCCGAGAATCATCAGTGCGGTCTTGCGGCGGCCATAGACGACCATGAAGCTCGACAGCGTGCGCACCGCGACAAAGGTCAGCGTGGCGGCCACCAGCGTCAAGCCGATGCTCCACGGTTGCAGCACCTTCAGCGCCATGTAGCCCGGCACGACCAGGCCACCGGCGGCGAGCCCGAATGCTTCCACCAGGATCAGCGTGACCACCAGGCCGATGCCGATCGAAATGGCCAGAAGATTGAGGACAATCATTGGCAGTGATTCCTGGTTCGACTGCCGCCGCGCGGCGCCGGGTTGTTCCTATGGTCAGTGCCGGAGACATGCCTGGCCGCAGGGACGCGATGCCTCACCGCATGACCGGTTCCGACCGCCCGGCCCGGGGATATTGCAGATAAACAGCTCATGAAAACTCCGGGATCATAGTGGTTGGCTGCGTACGGAACGGTTGGTGAAATGGCGCGCCAGGTCCGCACCGCCGCCGTGGACATTGCACATGCCGACGATCAGTGCATCGCCATCGCTGTGCTGCAGCACGATTTCGAACAGCTCGCTGGTATCCATGCCCTCGGCGACCGTCATGCGACTGGCCGAAAGCCCGAGTCGAATGGCCGCACGTGCAAACAGCAAGGTACCGCTGCCCATCAGGACGTATCGGTCGGCCGGGGTCCATTTCGCGGCCACGCGCGCAAGCTGTTGCGAGCGCTGCGGCCGGTCGAAGCGGCAGTTGACCACGGCCAGCTTGAAGCGATCCTGGCCGTAACGCTCGACGACCCGCTCCCAGATCATTTCGGTGGAATCCGGGTCGTTGGCGGCAAACGCGTTGACGAAGATCAGGCTGCGGCCGAAGAAATCGATTTCCTGGATTCGGGTCGCGCCCACCTCGGGTTTGAGCGCCTGCATGCCGGCCAGCGCGGTCGCCCGGTCCACGCCCAGGTCGGCGCACACGGCCAGCGCCAGCGCCACGTTTTCGGCATGCTCGGCATAGGCGAACGCCACCATCTGCTCGTCAGTCACCTCGGCCACATCGTCTTCGGAGGTTTGAACCAGCTCGCTGCCACGATCCGAGGCGGCGTCGCGAAAAATATCGAGAAAGGCGTGTTCGGCGGTAAACAGCCGGGCCGAATACGGCACCGAGCCGGCCAGCGCCAGCGCCACATCGCGCGGGCCCGGGCCCATCACGTCCAGGTGGTCGGCACGCGCGTTGGTGATCACGCCGTGCGTGGAGCACACCATCTGGCGCTCGGTCAGCTCCTGGTACTGCGGCTGCAGCGCCATGCACTCCATCACCACCACGTCCGGATCGAACGCCACCAGCCTGCGCATCACCCGCATCTGCTCGATGATATTGGGCTGGTTCGGCCGGTGCAGCGGGTAATCCTCGCCATCGGGTCCGGTAACTGCGGCAAACGACCCGGTGGTCTTGGAGCACACGCGTTTTCCGCCGGCACGCAGGCCGGCGGCGATCAGGCGCACCACGCTGGTCTTGCCGCGCGTGCCGTTAACATGGATGCGCACCGGCAAGCGCGCCAGCACGCGCCGGTGGACCAGCATTTCGGCGACGCCAAGAATGCACAAAATGGCGAAGCTCGCCGCGATCACGGCAATGGCCGTCAGGCTGGTCATCTGCTGAAAACCTCCTGCCGTTCGTGCTGTTGTACGTCCGGCTAAACAATAGCAATCAAGCTTTTGAAGACTACGCTGCAGTCGGACCTGCGGCCGAATGTCATCGACCTTTATCCTACCGGAATCGCCTCGGACCGGGGCTGGTTTCAACGCACGCGCCCGGCGCGCCAGGATTCATCACGTAGTGCCACGCGGCCTTCGAATTCTATTCGCAGCGGACAAGCCATGAGCTCATAATGGAAAATAAGACGCTAGCCCAGACTTGACCCCCATTGATGACCCCCATTGATTCGGTTGATTGACCCCGTTTTGCCCATTTTTTCGTGATTCCAAATTTTTTTTCTGACGGCAAATTCAGCCCAGGACTGGACCGCTTTTCTCGCCGGCTGGGCGAATGGGTGACCCCTTTCTCTCTTTTCGGTTACTTTGCGTAACATCATGCTCGAGCCGCAGATGATTCAGGGAACGTACTGGCTGCAGAATTGCCTTAGTTGTTATACGCAAGCAATTGCAATTGGTGGCAAGGGGATTGCGGAAAAGCCATTATCTTGGAGAGTCAAGTCTTGAACGATTACAGGAAATCAAGGGATGTTTTCAATCCCGCGGTTAGCGACGAGCAGATTCGCCGCGCCGAGGAACTGCTGGGCGGCTGGTCGGTCGGTTCGTTTGTTGAAAAAAGGGCACTGGGCGAAGACTACCGGGCCGGCTCACTGCGCTCCCTGGACGGCGACCCGACGGATGGCTCTGCTGTGCTGATTTCGCGTAACCCGGTGGCGCGCGAAGAACGCTACGTCGTTTTGAGCCGGGTTCCGCTTCCCGCCATGCCGAGATGTGAGATCACGGTTCGCAGGCTCGGGCAATTGCACAGCATTGCCGGGATCTTCGAGCCCAGCCACGCTGGCCGCCGGGCCGAGGACTGTCAGGGGGACACCCGTCTGATGGTGTCGTTTTTCTATCCCGAGTAAGAGCCGCTGAAAATCGCTACATGGAGACGCCCTCATCGAAACAGCAAGGGCGATCTTTCCGAGCCTGCCTTCGATGACCGCACGACCGGATCAATCGAAATCGAAAAGATCGTCCTGGATCTACCAGAGAATTGCATACTCCAGGTCGTCCGACGCCTGATCGGCACAACGCAACAGGCGGCTGATCGCCAGGCGCAGATCCTTCTGCCGGGGACCTTGTGTTCGCATTCGGTTTGCCCGCCATAAGTTCGTAAAACGGGTCGCAGCCGGCCCTGCCCCGCAACCGGGAGCGGGTGTCCCGCAGTCAAGCTGTCAGCCCTTTCCCGATTGCCGGGCCGCGTTTGAGACGGGTGCGCCCGACGGACACAACGCGTCGAGCGTCCGATCCAGTCCCTCGCCAAGCTTCTCGACCAGTTCGTCGATGCCCGCCTCGTCGATGATCAGCGGCGGGCAGATGGCGATGGTGTCGCCGGGCAGCGCGCGCACGACCAGGCCTTGTTCCAGGCACGCGGCGGTGGCCTTGAACGCGATCTTGTCGGCCGGGGCGAAGCGCGTCTTCGTCGCTGGATCTTTGACCAGTTCGAGCCCGGCGATCAGGCCGATGCCGCGGTAGTTGCCGACCAGCGGATGCTCGGCCAGCGGCGCCAGCCTGTTCTGCAGGTATTCGCCCATGCGCGCGGCATGCGCCATGATGCCGCGCTCCTCCATCAGTTCGAGATTCCTGAGTGCGACCGCGGCTGCCACGGGATGGCCCGAGTAGGTCAGGCCGTGGGCGAACATGCCGACCCCGATCGAGGCTTGCTCGATGGCCTCGTACATGAACGGCGGGATGGCCACCGCCGAGATCGGCTGGTAGGCCGATGACAAGGCCTTGGCCAGGGTCATGGTCGCCGGCTGGATGCCATAGCTCTGGCAGCCGAACGGGTTGCCGGTGCGGCCGAAGCCGGTCACGACCTCGTCGTCGATGAACAGAATGCCGTGCCCGCACAGGATGGGCTGGATCTTTTCGAAATAGGTTTTCGGCGGCAGGATCAGCCCGCCGGCGCCCATCAGCGGTTCGGCGATGAACGCAGCGATGGTGTCGGCGCCCTCGCGCGCGATGACCTGTTCAAGCTCTTCGGCCAGCCGGGTCGCGAAGTCCTGTTCGGACTCGCCTTCGTGCGCCTGGCGGTAGTGGTGCGGCTCGCTCAGGTGCACGACATCGGGACCGGGCACGTCGAAATGCGCATGGAACGGGTTGAGCCCGGTCAGGCCGGCCGTGGCCAGCGTGGTGCCGTGATAGCCGCTGATGCGCGAGATGATCTTCTTTTTGTCGGGCTTGCCGATGGCGTTGAAGTAATAGCGCGCCAGCTTGATCTGGGTGTCGTTGGCGTCCGAGCCCGAGCAGCCGAACAGGAAGCGCGCACCCTCGATCGGCACCCATTCGGACAACTTCGCCGCCAGCCGGATCGACGGCTCGTTGG
>JAVVET010000075.1:0-13163 GCA_032251235.1 Wenzhouxiangellaceae bacterium | reverse complement strand
GGCTTGAGCGCGGCGACCGGCATGGTCATTCTGGCCAGCCTGACGCTGTCGATCATGATCGGCAACCACTGGTTGACGCCGCTGCTGCTGAACCGAAGCTGGTCGCCGGCGACCGAACTGGGCATTCCGGTTCGCATCCAGCGCCGGGTCGGGATCGTGACGGTGGTGCTGCTGGCCTACGCCTACAGCCGGCTGGCCGGAACCACCGAAGCACTGGCCGATATCGGCGCGGTTTCATTTTCTGGCCTGGCCCAGCTGGCCCCGGCCGTCATCCTGGCGGTTTACAAGCCCGGGCTGCGCCCGCGCGCGCTGCTTGCCGGCCTGCTCGGCGGCGTGCTGGTCTGGGCCTACGTGCTGTTGCTGCCGTTGATGGTGGCACACGACCCGCAAAGCCACTGGATCGCGCTGGGTCCGTTCGGCGCGCAGTGGCTGGCGCCGACCCAATTGCTGGGCCTGGGCGGGCTCGAAAGCCTGCCGAGGGCGGTGCTGGCCAGCCTGCTGGCGAACCTGGCGCTGATCTGGGCATTTCAGCGGATCGGCCTGCGCGCAAGCCCCGAGGGGCACCAGGCGCAGCGACTCGATCCCGCGGTGCTGCGCAGCCTGGCCACGCGCTTCCTGCCGGCCGAACGCAGCACGCTGTTGTTCGACTCGGAGCTCAGCGGTTCTGCGCTCGAAGCCGGTGTCGAGCACGAGCTGGCCGCGGTCGTCGGTGCCGCATCGGCGCGGCTGCTGCTGGACGCGGCCCGACGGCGTGCACCGGCCCCGCTGGAGACAGTGGCCGAACTGGTCGGGCAGGCCTCCGAGCAGGCGCGTTTCAGCCGCGAAGTGCTTTCTGGCGCGCTGGAAAACATGAGCCAGGGGATTTGTGTGGTCGATCGCGAGATGCGGCTGGTGGCCTGGAATCAGACCTACCTCGATTTGTTCGACTACCCGGCCGTACTGATCCAGGTCGGCCGGCCGGTTGCCGACCTGTTGCAGCACAACGCCGAGCGCGGCCTGATGGGCCGGGGCGATCCGGCCGAAAAGATCCAGCGCCGGCTGGCCCACAAGCGGGCCGGCCGGCGGCACCGGGTCGAGCGGCCCTGGACCGACGGGCGCATCATCGAAATTCGCGGCAACCCGATGCCGGGCGGCGGATTCGTCGCCACCTTTACCGACGTTACGGCGTTTCGCAAGGCCGAGGCCGAGCTCAAGCAGGTCAACGAAACGCTCGAGCAGCGGGTTTCGGACCGCACCGCCGAACTGCAGCACGCCAAGGTCCAGGCCGAGCGCGCCAACACGGCCAAGAGCCGCTTCCTGGCCGCGGTCAGCCATGACCTGGTCCAGCCGCTGAACGCGGCCCAGTTGATGACCCATTCGCTGGCCCGGCGTCTGGAAAACGACCAGCAAAGGCTCGCGCTGGGGCAGATTTCCGGTGCGCTGGGCGCGACCGAGGATCTGCTCGAGGGCCTGCTCGATATCTCGCGCCTGGATGCCGGCGGCCTGGAGCCGCGCGCCACCCGCTTTCCGCTGACCGAACTGTTTGACCAGCTATCCGGGGAATTCGAGCTGCTTGCACGCGAGCGCGGCCTGGTGCTGACCTGCATGCCGACCTCGGTGGGCGTGGAAACCGATCCCCAGCTGCTCAGACGAATCCTGCAGAACTTCCTGTCCAACGCGGTGCGCTACACGCGCAAGGGCCGGATCGTGCTGGGGGCACGGCGGCGCGGCGGCCAGGTGCTGGCCGGCGTCTGGGATACCGGCCCGGGCATTCCGACGGCCTCGCGCGAGGTGATTTTCGAGGAGTTCCGCCGCCTCGATGCCGACCAGGGCTCGCCGGGACTCGGACTGGGCCTGGCGATTGCCGAGCGGATGGCCCGGCTGCTGGGCCATCCACTGGTGTTTGACAGCCATGAAGGCCGCGGCACGTTTTTCGGCGTGCTGGTTCCACGAACGCAAATCGACGATCAGCGCCCCGGCATCGGGCTGGATAGTCCGGTCAGCGAGACCGGCCGCGTACTGGTGGTCGACAACGACCCGCAGATGCTCGACTCGATCCGGCAATTGTTGACCGACTGGGGCTTCAGCGTTGCCGCCGCCGGCGATGCGGCGGCGGCCGAGCAGGAATGCCAGGCCTCGAATTTCGACCTGATGGTGCTCGACTACCATCTCGACCATGGCCGGACCGGGCTTGAATTGCTGAACGACCTGCGCGCGCTGGGCCATCGCTGCCCAAGCTTGCTGATCAGCGCCGATCATGGCGCCAGCCTGCGGGCCGCAGCGCACCAGGCCGGATGCGAATTGCTGCACAAGCCGATCCGGCCGCTGGCGCTGCGCTCGATGCTGCGCCGGCTGTCGAGCCAGCGGATTGCCTGACCCGGCCGTGTTCGCCAGCGGCTCATCGATGATGCCGGCAGGCTCCCGGGCGCGTGTCTTGCCCGGACGAACGTGGCGAGGCAAGATCGCTGTTGCCCCAACCCGGGCCGCCGAATTCGATAACATGGTCTTCATGACGCGCTCGCTGCGTTCGAATCCGTTCAGACAATAAAAGGCCAAGAGATGAAAATCGAAATCAGCAGCCGGTTCGACGCCGGCAACATCGAAGTGCTCCAGGCCGACGACCCGTCCGATATTCGGGTCAAAATCCGTCGCGACGTCGGCGATGTGCACGCCCAATGGTTTTACTTCCAGCTCTCCAACGCGCGTGACCGCTTGTGCCGCATCGTCGTCGAAAACGCCGGCGAGATGTCGTATCCGGATGGTTTCCACGATTACCAGGTCGTCGCTTCGGTCGATGGTGAGCACTGGTTCCGGGTGCCAACGGCTTTCGATGGCGACCAGCTGGTCATTTCGCATACGCCGGAACGCAACCTGATTTTTTACGCGCATTTCGCCCCCTATGGCTTCGAACGGCACCAGGGTCTGATCGCGCGTGCCGAGCAACATCCTTTGGTGCGCACCGAGGTCATTTGCCAGACCCCCGATGGCCGGCCGCTGACGCTGCTGAAAATCGGCGACGAGTCGGCTTCGCGCAAGAAAATCTGGATCACCGCACGCCAGCATCCGGGCGAAACCATGGCCGAATGGTG
The DNA here is from genome assembly GCA_032251235.1 of Wenzhouxiangellaceae bacterium. GTDB lineage: Bacteria > Pseudomonadota > Gammaproteobacteria > Xanthomonadales > Wenzhouxiangellaceae. Next base: position 10,095 of record JAVVET010000075.1, on the reverse strand, counting down.
GGTCGAGGGTTTCCTCGAGCGCCTGCTCGATTCCGAGGATGGGGTGTCACGCGCGCTGCTCGATCATTGCATGATTTACCTGGTGCCCAACATGAACCCGGACGGCAGCGTGCGCGGCCATCTGCGCGTCAACGCCAACGGCGTCAACCTGAACCGGGCCTGGCGCGACCCGGACCCGCGTGAATCGCCGGAGGTGTATTTCGTGCGCCAGCGCATGAGCGACACCGGCGTCGATATCGCGCTGGACGTGCATGGCGACGAGGCCCTGCCGTACAACTTCATCGCCGGCGCCGAGGGCGTGCCGCGCTGGAACGATACGATGGAAGCCGAGCTCGATGCCTTCAAGCAGCTGCTGGCCAGGATCACGCCGGATTTCCAGACCACGTTCGGCTACGAGCGCGATGCCCCGGGTTCGGCCGACTTGCGAAAATGCACCGATTACGTGGCCGAGACCTTCGGCTGTCTGTCGATGACCCTGGAAATGCCGTTTAAGGACGCGGCCAACCATCCGCTGCCGGAACTGGGCTGGTCGCCCAGGCGCTGCAAGAAGCTGGGTTCGGCCTGCCTGGATGCGTTCTGGCAGACGATCAGTTCTGCCGGCTGAGGCTTCCAGACCGGCCGGCGATGATTGCCGGCCGGGCAGTTGGTGCCAATCGTCGGCGCTCGATCGTGATGACGGTCATTTGCCGCGGCTTCGATCAGCGATCGCTGCTCGACGTCTCGGCCGCTTGCTCCGGCCGCCCGACCATTCGCGCAAACACGATGCCGAGCTCGTACAGGCCCCACACCGGCAAGGCCAGCAGGGTTTGTGAAATCAGGTCCGGCGGGGTGATCAGCATCGCGACGAAAAACACCCCGACCACGACGTAGCCGCGGGACTTGGCCAGCGTGTCGGGCGTGACCGCGCCGATCGCCACCAGCACCACGGTAATCACCGGCACCTCGAACGACAGGCCAAAGGCCAGGAACATGATGAGGATGAAATCGAGGTAGCGGTTGATGTCGGTCATCACCGCCACGCCTTCGGGCGCGATCTTGGTGATGAAGGTGAAAATTACCGGCAGGACAATGAAATAGGCGAACATGCAGCCGGTGTAGAACAGCAGCGTGGCGGCCGCCAGCAAGGGCTTGGCCAGCCGCTTCTCGTGCTGATACAGGCCCGGCGCGACGAACGCCCAGGCCTGGTAGATCAAATAGGGCATGGTGACCAGCAGGGCCAGGATCATCACCAGCTTGAACGGCGCGAAGACCGGTGAGGCCACATCGATGGCGATCATGCTGGTGCCCTCGGGCATGCGCGATACCAGCGGCTCGGACACGATCGTATACAGTTTGCGCGCGAACGGCAGCATCACCAGCATGACCAGCGCAATGGCGCCCACGCCGCGCATCAAGCGGGTGCGCAGTTCGAGCAGGTGGTCGATCAGGGACAGTTCCTGGTCAGTGTCTTGCAGGTTCATCGGCGGCCTGGCTTGAATCTTCGGATGCGTCGCTGGATGGCGATCGGGGCTCTGCTTGTGATTCGGATGAAGATTCGGATGTTGACGCCGGTGGCGGCGGAGCATCCGGCGGCGATGCTGCACCGGATTTTGAATTGTCTTTCGAATCGGTGTTCGGGCCGTTTTGAGACTCCGCGGCCTTGTTCATGATCTCGCGATTGTGCTCGAGATCCATTTCAGCCTGCAGCTCCGATTGCAGGCCTTGCCACGCGTTGCGCGCCTGGCGCGTCAATTTTCCGGCGGTGCGTGCAATTTTGGGCAGTCGCTGGGGGCCGACGACGATCAGGGCAATTACCGCCAGCAGCAGGATTTCGGTGAATCCGACGCCGCCCATCGGTTCAGGACTTCGCGTCGTCGGATTCTGCGCTGGTGTTCTTCGCCGAAGTCACGGATTCGTCTTCGCTGGAGCTGTTTTTGGCTGAATTCGCTGATTCGCTGTCATCGGTCTTGGTGCTGTCGCTGACGCCTTTTCGGAAATCGCGGATTGCCGACCCGAGGTCGCCGCCGACATTTTTCAGCTTCTTGGTGCCGAAAACCAGAAGAACGATCAACAATACAATTAAAAGTTGCCAGGGGCTGATGCCGGCCATCAAGATTCTCCGCCTAAAGCTTTGAGAGATAAGGACCGCTAGTTTAACGCTGTCGCGTGTGCAGCGTCCAGCCGGACAGCAGTAAAAGAAACATGCTCAGCAAGCCCAGTCCGAAACGGTTGTTGGTCGGGATGGTCATGGCGGCGGCGGGACCGCCCTGCAACTGGCAGCCGCCGGGGGCTGCAATGGCAAGGGATTCGAAGCCGACGACGTCGGCGTCGGCGATTTTCTGGGCGCTGCCGGTCTGGATATCGATGCGCAGGATTTCCGAAGCCAGGTCCGGCTCGCCGTTGTCGCGTCGGTCGGTCACGGCCCAGAGCCTGCCGTCGGCGTCAAACGCCAGCCCGGCGTTGGCATAGGGCGAGACCTGGCTGCCCAGCGGCCCGATCAGTTCGGCCTCGGCCGTGTCAATATTGATACGGTACAGATTTGGCGCGTCAAGGTTGCCGTCGGCGTTGATTCCCTGGCCGATGCCCAGGACCTGGCTGCCCCAGGCGGCGATGCCGGTAATTGGGGCGCCTAGACTGCCTTCGGTTCCAATGCGAACCAGCTGGCCGCTTGTCGCGTCGGCCGTAAACAGGCTCTGCCGATAATCAGAGACCACCAGCAGTTGGTCATCGCAGGTCAAGGTCAAGCCGAAGTCCATCGCCTGGCCGATGGGGACGTTCATGTTGGTTTTCGTGTTGCCGATCGGTATACCGTTGCCGCTGTTCAGGTTCAAGGTCAACAGCGTTTTGCTTTCGTCGTCGGCGCCGAACAATACGCCCGCCGAATCGAAGGCCAGGCCCTCCATGTCGAGAAAGCCGGTTGCGCCGATGGCTTCGGCCTGGCCGGTGGCAAGGTTGACGCGCCACAGCAGATGCATCTGATCGGCCTCTAGAAAGCCGCGCGAATTGACCGAATAAGCAAAGGGCTGGGCCCAAGCCTGCCCGAAACCGCCTAAAAGCAGGGTCAAAAGCAGCAAGCCCGATAAAGCTTGCCGCGAACGCTTGGCCGTGAGCGTGGTTCGCATAGACCTCGGATGTTATCAGATTTGAGTGGTCTGGCACAATTGTCACGTGGGCGGGTAAACTGCTGCCTGGTTCCCGCTTCGATGGTTCGATATGACATCCAGAGTGAAAACGCGCGCCGAAGTGCAGCGGCTTGCCGCTCATGCCGAACCGCCCCGGGCCGGCGTCATTTTGGCCAACCTGGGCACGCCCGAGCGGCCCGACGCCCGGGCGCTTCGCAAATACCTGCGCGAATTCCTTTGGGACCGGCGCGTGGTCGAGGTTCCGCGCCCGATCTGGTGGCTGATTTTGAACCTTTTTATCGTGCCGTTCCGCTCACCGCGCTCGGCCCAGGCCTATCGACGGGTCTGGACCGAGCGCGGTTCGCCGCTGCGATACCACACCTGCGATCTTGCCCAGGCCATGGAGCGCGAGTTTCAACGCAACATGCCGCAGGTCAAGGTCTATCCGGCCATGCGCTACGGCAAGCCCAGCATCGTCGAGGCGCTGGAACAGGCACGCCGAGACAATGTCCAGCGTTTGATCGTGTTGCCGATGTATCCGCAGTATTCGGCGACCACCACGGCCAGCGTCTTCGATGGCCTGGCGATGGGCTTGAAAAAGGTGCGCTGGATTCCGGAGCTGCGCTTCATCACCCATTACCACTATGACGAGGCCTGGGTCGAAGCGGTTGCCGACCGCATTCGGGGGCACCAGGAAGTCCATGGCATTCCCGACAAGCTGGTGTTTTCGTTCCACGGCATCCCGAAGACCTACCTGCTCGACGGCGATCCCTATTACTGCGAGTGCCAGTCTTCGGCGCGTCGAATCGCGGCCCATCTCAAGCTGGAGCCCGATGCCTGGCAGGTGACCTTCCAGTCGCGGCTCGGCAAGGCCGAATGGCTCAAGCCCTACACCGACCAGACCCTGGTCGAAATGGCCGGCCGCGGCGTCGGCCACGTCCAGGTGGTGTGCCCGGGTTTTCCGGTCGACTGCCTGGAAACCATCGACGAGATCGGCGTCGAGAACCGCGAGGCCTTCGAGCATGCCGGCGGCGACAAGCTCGAATACATCCCGGCGCTCAATGCCGAAACCGATCACGCGCGGGTGCTCGCCGAGTTGTGCTGGCGCCATGGACAGGGCTGGCCGGAATTCAGCAAGCAGGCCGGCATCAGTGAAAAAACGCTGACCGATCGCGTCGGGCGTGCAGCAGCGGCCGGCGAGCAACTGGGGCTCAAGGCTTGATCGATCCGCCGACGAGTTCGATTGGCCAGGACGCCGACGGCGCGAACACGGCGCGGCGGATCCTGCGCGAGGTGTTTGGCTTCGACAGTTTCCGCGGCTGCCAGGGCGAAATTGTCGATGCCCTGATCGACGGCGGCAATTCGCTGGTGCTGATGCCCACCGGCGGCGGCAAATCCCTTTGTTACCAGATTCCGGCAATGGTGCGGGCCGGTGTCGGCATCGTCGTGTCGCCGCTGATCGCGCTGATGCGCGACCAGGTCGAGGCCCTCAGGGCGTTCGGCGTGCGCGCAGAGGTACTCAATTCAAGCCTGGCTGCCGGTGAACAGCAGCGGGTCGAACAGGCGCTGCTGAGCGGCGAACTCGACCTGCTCTACATCGCGCCGGAGCGGCTGATGCAGGCCCGCACGCTGAACCTGTTGCACCGGGCCCAGCTTTCGATTCTGGCGATCGACGAGGCCCACTGCGTGTCCCAGTGGGGCCACGATTTCCGACCCGAATATCTGCAGCTGGGTCGGCTTGCAGGCGAATTTCCGAACGTGCCCCGGGTGGCCTTGACGGCAACCGCCGACACTCGAACGCGCGAGGAAATCGCCCACTCGCTGTTTGCCGACGGCTGTCGCCGATTTACGGCCAGCTTCGACCGGCCGAACATCTGCTACCGGATACAGGGACGCAGCAATGCGCGCCGCCAGCTGGTCGAATTCATCAAGCGCGAGCACGCCGACGATTCGGGCATCGTCTACTGCCTGTCGCGCAAGCGCACCGAGCAGGTTGCCGGCTGGCTGCAGGCCGAAGGCTTCGATGCGCTGCCGTATCACGCCGGCCTCGAGGCCGACCAACGGCAGCGCCACCAGGATCGTTTCATTCGCGAGGAAAAGGTCATTGTCGTGGCCACCGTTGCCTTCGGCATGGGCATCGACAAACCCGACGTGCGCTTTGTCGCACACATGGACCTGCCGCGCTCGATCGAGGCCTATTACCAGGAAACCGGCCGTGCCGGTCGCGACGGCCTGGCGGCCGATGCCTGGATGGTTTACGGGCTGGAAGACGTGTACCGGCTGCGCCAGATGCTGGCCGATTCGACGTTGTCCGAGGAGCGCTTGCTGATCGACCGCCAGCGCCTGGAGGCCTTGCTCGGCTATTGCGAGCAGGTGCAGTGCCGAAGGCCGGCGCTACTGGGCTATTTCAGCGAACAGCACGCCGGCAACTGCGGCAGCTGCGACAACTGCCTGGACCCGCCGCAACTGGTCGAAGCCACTGAAGCTGCGCGCATGGCGCTTTCCTGCGTTTTTCGCACCGGCCAGCGTTTTGGTGGCGGTCACCTGGTCGATGTGCTGACCGGCAAGCAAAACGATCGGATCGAGTCGCTGGGCCACCAGCGGCTGACGACGTTCGGCATTGGCAAGGACCATTCGCGAAGCTTCTGGCACGGCATGATCCGTCAGCTGCTGGCCGCCGGGCTGCTGGCTGCCGACGCCGAAGGCCACGGCGGCCTCAGGCTCGACCCGTCGGCGCGGCCCTTGCTGCGCGGCGAGCGTGATTTTCAAATGCGCCGGGAGCCGGAAAGCCAGCCCGGGAAAACATCGCCCAGCCGCAAGCGCGCCACTTCGGTTTCGCTGTCGGCATCCGAACAGCCCGTGTTCGATCAGCTGCGGGCGCTTCGGCTGGAACTGGCGCGCGCCGAAGGCACGCCGCCCTACGTGATTTTCCACGATGCCACGCTCATGGCAATCGTCGCGGCAAAGCCGGCCACGCTGGCGGACATGGCCGATGTGCACGGCATTGGCCGGGCCAAGCTGGAAAAATATGGCCAGCAGTTTCTTGACCGTCTGCTTGAAAACCTTTGAACTGGCCTTGTTCGGCACCGGTTCGTGACCAGCACAACGGGTCGTGAACGAGGCGCGTTGATGCCGACCGTTCAGCATTGGCGCTGAACGCGGGCGCCTAGCAGCCTGTCGGACTTGACCGATTCAAAGCGATGGGAAGCCGGTTGGAGTCAGATTTTTTGATCTTTTGAGGCGAATAGTCGGCCTATTCAACGAAAAAGAGCGAAGAATCTGGCCCAATTCGGCTTTTCCGCGGCGGTACATCGACCACAGATCAGCGTTAAGTCCGACAGGCTGCTAGAGCAGCAGATGCACGATGGGCCAGGCCAGCACCAGCAGAACCAGCATCGCCGCGCCGATATAGCCCAGCACCGAGCGCGGGTTGCGGCGCAGATGCTGCGCGAAGGACAGCGATTGCCGGTTGCTGCGCGCCTGGCGAAGCCACTCGAGCTGGAGCTCGTCGAACAGCGCCCTGGCGCGCTCGACATCTTCATCGCGACGAATCCACAGGCTGCCGGCGCTGATCTGGAAGGCGCTGGCCGGCAACTCGTAGAACTCGATGCCGTGGGTTTCCAGCCGTTCGCGTATGGCATCGATTTCGTCGCCGTCGACGCCGCGATAATTGATAAGCATTTTGGCCATGACCAATTGTAACGATCATTCGACTGGCTGGCCGGCCGGGCTGTCGAATAGAATGCAGAATCATTCCATGGGGACCCATCGATGATTACATTGCTGTATGCATCCTTTCTTTCGCTGTTGCTGTTGTGGCTTTCCTACAAGGTCGTCCAGCAGCGCCAACGCCACCAGGTCGGCATCGGCACCGGCTCGGTTGCGGAGTTGGAACGCGCGGTGCGTGTGCATGCCAATTTTTGCGAATACGTGCCGCTGGCCTTGTTGCTGCTGCTGTTGATCGAGTCGGCACTGGTGTTGCCGGCCTGGGCGCTGCATGCGCTAGGCCTGGTGCTTGTGCTGGGGCGGCTGCTGCATGCCCGTGGCCTGGCGATGTCGGCCGGTGCCAGCAGCGCCCGCGTGGCCGGCACGGTCATGACCTGGCTGGTGCTGCTGGTCGGTGCCCTGCTGGGGCTGGGGCTGGCGTTGTCGGTATTATTTTCGGCCTGAGCCTTTTTTAAGGCCCCAGTACAGCGCGCTGTAGATTTTTGGATCGATGGCCTTGCCGGATCGATACTGCTCGTCGAGCCAGGCATCGATCGATTGGGCGGCAATGACATGCACGACGATGTCCTCGCTGTCGTCACCGCCGCCGGGCCCGACCCGGGTCAGGCCCTGGGCTGCAATGAATACTGCGGTTTCGTCAGTCATGCCGGCTGAAGTCGGGCAGCGCATGATTTCGTGCAGGCGGGCTGCCTGGTAGCCGGTTTCCTCGACCAGTTCGCGCGCGGCTGCGTCAAGCACCGATTCCCCAGCCTGATCTTCGATGTCGCCGACCAGCCCGGCCGGCAGTTCGATGACCCGGTTGTCGACCGGTTTGCGAAACTGCTCGACCAGTAAAAGCTCGTCGGCGTCGGTCCAGGCCACCAGCACCGCGACCACGGGATTGGTGCGGGTTGCAAACTCCCAGCCGTCGCGTTCGATCAGGTTCAGGTAGCGGCCGCGGTAATGCAGCGTTGATTCTTTCTCCATTGGCTTCAAGCTTCCTTGTAGATTTTCCTTCATTGTCGCTCGCCAGCGTCGCCCGGCGCTGCGACGCCGAATTTGTTCATTTGCCGGGGCCTTTGCCCGGAGGCTGCGGCAAAAACCGCAGTTTCGACAACTTTGGTCGAAATCCGCTGGAACATTCTGGCACGCGCACAGTCGCAGGTGCATCGCGGGTTAAAATTGCAGGTTATTTGTGCCCGTGCCGGCAGGCGTCAAAGTCGACGCCACATCCGGGCTTGAAGGCCAGAAGACGGGTTTCCGGTCTGCCGTCATTAACTTAAATCCACACCATCGATTTTTCAGAGTGAGTCGTTTAGCCATGCAAAGATCCATCAAGAAAACGGGAAGCATCCTTGTGGCCGTGTTGCTGCTGGCCAGTCATCCGGTGCTTTCCCAATTGGCCGACCCGGCACAAGGCGAAGCGCAGGCAAGCGCAAAACCGGAGGCGCAGCCCGGCGCGGCGACGCCGGCGGCCGAACTGGCCAGGTGGTTTGCGATGGCGGCAGAGGCCTACGACGACCAGGACCATCAACGCTGGGCCGAGGCGCTCGAGAACCTGCATCGTCTGCGCCCCTTCAACTACGATTTCATGCGCCAACTGGTCATGGCCTACGCGCTGACCGACCAGACCAGCAAGGCCTTCAACATCATGCTGAAAATGCAGCAGCAGGGCTTGTCGGTCGACTGGGACCAGGTCGAAGAGGTCGAGTCGCTGCGCGCCTATCCGCTGTATCAGCACCTCAATGACCTGATGGTCGGGGCCGGCGAGCCCGGCGGCAGCGCGCGTATCTTGTGGGACATCGATGGCCAGTATCCGATGCCCGAAGCGCTGGCCCACGACCCCAAAACCGGCCGCGTATTCGTCGGCACCGTGCGCGACGGCCTGGTGCTGGTGCGCGGGCCTGAATCCGATCAGTTCGAGGTTTTTGCCAGCCCCGACGACACGCCTGGATTGAACGCGGTATTCGATTTGCTGGTCGACCAGCAGCGTGGCCATCTCTGGATTGCCACCGCCAGCACCAGCCATTACCGTCATTCGCGCCAGGCCGATTTTGGACGCACCGCGCTGTTGAAGCTGGACCTGGAAAGCGGCGAGAAGCTTGGCGAATACCGCGTCCTGCCCGACCGCACGCCGCACCTTTTGGGCGCCATGGACCTGGCATCCGACGGTACGATTTATGCCGCCGATGGTCTCACGCCGGTGATCTACAAACTGGCGCCCGGTGACGAACGGCCGAAAGCCTTTGTCGGCAATCCGCTGTTTGCCAGTCTTCGCGGCATCGCGCTTTCGGCCGACGAGAGCCGTCTTTACGTGGTTGACTACGATATGGGGGTATTTTTCTTCGAGCTCGAAACCGGATCGGGCTTTGCGCTCGGCATCCCCGAAACGCTCAACCTGGGCGGTATCGACGGGCTGTACCAATGGAAGGATTCGCTGGTGGTCATTCAAAATGGGGTGACCCCGCAGCGCGTGTTGCGGCTGGACCTGGATCCATCCGGTACGCGGGTCGCCAGCGTGGCCTCGCTGGTGGTGGCGCAGCCGGCTTTCGATTCGCCGACCTTTGGCACGATGGCCGGCGACGACCTGATTTTCCTGGCCGCAAACCACTGGAACAGGGTCGACAACAACGGACGCCCGGCGACCCGGCCGCTGCCCGATATCCCGGTCATGCGCGCGGCCGTCGACAAGGCCCAAAATGTCATGGTCGGCGAGCAGGCGCTGGAAGAACTCAAGCGCGCCAGCGGCCACCAGAACTGACGCAGGCCGCCGCCTGGCGGCCAGAAGTTTCACTTCGAGGATCGGCACCCACAGCCGGCCTCGAAGATCGGGTCCGGCATCCCGGGTGTGTCCCGGGATTCCAGGCCTGACCGGCCAGTCGTCGGCGGCGTATCGCGTTTTGTGGCCATGCGGCGGCGCAAGCCACTGAGGCTGGGTATCATGACGGTACGCCCGTCGAATCTGGAAAAACCTCATGGACCAAAGCCTCGAGGCGCTGGACAAGCGCCATCTTTTTCATCCTGCCTCCAACCTGGACCAGGTGCGCGATGGCCAGCCGGTGATCTGGACGCGCGGCGAGGGGATTTACGTCTACGATCAGCACGGCCGAAAGTACCTGGAAGGCATGGCCGGTCTGTGGTGCACGGCGCTGGGCTACGGCGAGAAGGAGCTGGCGAAGGCCGCGGCCGAACAGATGGAAAAGTTCTGCTACGGCCCGCTGTTTGCGGCCAGAGCCAACGAGCCGTCGATCCGGCTGGCGGCGAAGTTGTCCGAATGGGTGCCGATCGA
>JAVVET010000074.1:0-13684 GCA_032251235.1 Wenzhouxiangellaceae bacterium | reverse complement strand
TGGCAGCTTTTCAATGGAAATGGGATCCGGACAATCTCCTCGATCACATTCCGCGTGACGACACACCGGGCGTGGTCCTGCTTCTGGACCGCGACGGCCGTTTTCTCGCCGGTCGTGGGGAGAGCCTCGAGCGGGTGCTCGACCCCGATACGGCGGCCGTGGGGCGGCGGATCGAGGAACTTTTTCCGAATGCCGAAGGCGCCAACGGTCTGATCGATGCGCACCACGGCGCCAGCAATGGCGAACTTCGGAACTGCCGGCACCGGGTCGGCGACCTCGACGTGGCCTGGGAACTGTCGCCCGTTGATACGACCCGGGGCCGGGAGGTTCTCGGCACTGCGATCGTTCTGGATGTCGACCACGAGATCGATCTCGCCCCTCCGGAGCCGCGCACGACCGACCCGGTGACGGGGCTTCCCGGGCGCCACGTGATTCGCGACCATATCAACGAATGTTTCCGCCGCGATGCGGGCCGCCACTGGGCGGTGCTTCGCGTTGATGTCGAGGGGGTCGGGCGCATCAACCACGCGCTTGGGCAGGATGTTACCGATGTGGCGTTGCGGGAGGCGGCGTCGCGTATCGCGTCGATTCTCGAACCCGACGAAAGGCTCGGCCGGATGGCAGGCAATGAATTCATCGCGTTCGTCCAGTGCAAGGGCAAAGACGAAGCGCTCAAGCGGTTCGAGGCGATGGACAGGCTATTCGACGAGCCGCTGAAGATCGGCAGATTGCACTTCATGCTGCGCTTGAGGGTGGGCATCGCGCTGTACCCGGAGATGGGAAGCACCGCCGGCGACCTTGAACGACGTTCGGCTATCGCCCTTGAGCGGACGCGTCAGGTCGGCGCCAACCAGCGGTTTTTCAGCGAAAGGTTCGAAGCGCAACTGCTGGCGTACAGCTGGGTGCCGGCCGATATCAAACGGGCCCTTCAGGACCAGGAATTCGTTCTCCATTACCAGCCCATGATCGACACCGAGAGTGGCGAGACGGTTTCGCTCGAGGCGTTGATCCGTTGGCAGCACCCCTGGCGCGGAATGATCGCACCGGGGCGCTTCATCCCGGTTGTCGAGGAGATGCAATTCATGGTGACGCTCGACATGTGGGTGCTGGATCGCGCTTGTCACGAGTCGGTGGAAATGGCTAAGCCGGTCTCGGTGAACATCACCGCCGGCACGCTGGTCGCCCCCGGGTTTCTGAACGCTCTCGACCGCGTCTTGACCAGCAGCGGGCTATCGCCCGAGCGATTGACTCTGGAGCTCACCGAGCGTGTTTTCAGCGAGCCCCAGATTGTGCTGCCGCGCATGAAGGCCGTCCACGACCGGGGTGTCAAGATTGCCGTGGACGATTTCGGGGTCGGCTACTCGTCGCTTTCCTATCTGTGGCAGTATCCGGTCGACGAGTTGAAACTCGATGGGTCGTTCCTGCGGGGGGCCATGCACGATCATCGTGCCCGCGATCTGGTTGCCGGGCTGGTGCCCCTGGCGAAGACACTCGGCATGACCCTGGTGGCGGAGGGCGTGGAAACGGCACAGGACCATGAATGGCTCAGCAAAGCCGGTGTTTCCCTCCAGCAGGGTTTTTTCTTCGCGCGTCCCGCGCCTCTGGCCGATATCAGTACTCGGCGTTGACCGGAGGTTCCTCGCGGTAGTTTGAGGCAAGCAGAGGTAAATACACCGAGTGAGTGTCCAAAGCCGTGGCCTGTCGATCGTGATCGCGCCTGCCCATCGGAAAAGCGCCCGAATTTCCGTCAGAATCTTGCTCGAAAATGGGCCGGAATTGGCAGGCGCCCGGTCCCGGCAATGTGGACTCCGCTGCGCACGCGAAAGGGCGCGCCGGAAGGCACTCATCCGCTGATGTTTGTCGCCTGGAAAGGGCGCTGGTGCGTGAATTTCCGATCATGCCGCTGGAAAAGCGGGTCAACGGTGGATTCCAGTGCCACGCCGAGGTGGCGGTACTTTGAGGTTTGGCTGCAGTCGGGATGCTGTCCGCATAGCCCGCCCGACGCACTGGCAATTGTTGGATCCGAACTTCGGGGAAGGTTCTGGTTCCGACTTTCCTGGCCCGCTGTTCAATCCGGTCGTGGACTGAACAAAGCGGGATGATCAAACATGCCTGTGTCTTCGCTGCCGCGTTTTCGCCCGACTGGAAACTTCCGGATATCGCACATCGGCTCCCGATCGCCGCTGGAGTGTGCCAAGCTTGCCGGTTGATGGTTCGGATCGGTTCAATCGATGAAAATTCCCAAAAGACTGATGCCGCTGGCCGCCGATGGCCTCATCGACGAGGTGGTGGGGCAGTTGAAGAGCGGCAAGGAAGCGGATGTTTTCGTGGTTCGCTGCGGCAGTGAGCACTGTTGCGCAAAGGTGTTCAAGGAAGCCAATACGCGTGGTTTCAAGCAGGCCGTGCAATACCAGGAGGGGCGCAACGTCCGCAACAGCCGGCGCGCGCGGGCCATGAACAAGCGCACCAGTTATGGCCAGAAAGAGCAGGAAAAAGCCTGGCTGAATGCCGAAGTCGACGCACTGTATACCCTTTCGGCGGCCGGCGTTCGGGTGCCCGTGCCGCGCGGATTCGTCGATGGCGTGTTGCTGATGGACCTGATTACCGATGGCGCCGGCAACGTCGCGCCGAGGCTGGACGGCATGGTTCTGGAGCCGGCCGAGGCCAGGCGCTATCACGACCAGGTAATTGCCGAGATCGTGCGCATGCTCGCGGCCGGTCTGATCCACGGCGATTTGTCGGAATTCAACGTACTGGTCGACGACCGCGGGCCGGTGATCATCGATTTGCCGCAGGCCGTCAACGCCGCCGCCAACAACAGCGCCGCGATGATGCTGGTGCGCGACGTCGAGAGGATGAGAAACTTCTTCGGCCGTTTTGCGCCCGAATTGCTGGCAACCGAGTACGGCAAGGAAATCTGGGCCCTGTACGCCTCCGGCAAGTTGTACCCGGACAGTTCGCTGACCGGTCGATACCAGCCGTCGCAGGATGACGTGAACCTGGGCGAGTTGATGTCGATCATCGATGCGGCCCGCGAAGAAGAAAACGAGCGCCTGGAGCGAATCCGCGAAGACTCGCTGGAAGAATCGCAGCCCTGAGGCCACGAGAACATACAAGAGCGGGGAATCTGGCCCAATCCGGCTTTTCCGCAGTCGATCAGCGTTACGTCCGGCAGGCTCCCAGTGCACCGGCTGGTACGGGGGCATCAGTTCGGCCGGTCGATTCGCTCCATTCGATCCGATGCGCCCAGCGATACGATGCGGCCATCGACGGTTCTGAATTCGCGATCGCCCAGGGCCTTTCGGCGGACCTGGTAGACGGTTCGGTCGCCGGAACGGGTATCGACCACCTCGACCCTGACGATCTGGTTGGCGTCTCGCCAGCCCTGGTAGGTCAGGATTGCAGTGGCCACGATCATCACCGTTGCCAGGCAGTAGCCGACGATTTCGTACGACGAGGGTTGCCACTTGCCCGAAGACGCGCCGGTGGGCTTGCTTTCCGGTGTCTTGTCGGCCTCTGTCTTTGCCCGTTTCATGCGTGCCAGCGTGACCACGACCGTGGCGACCAGCAGCGTGATGAGTAGTTGCTTGATCATGGCCGGCTCAGCATATCAGCAACGCGATCTTCGGCAAGGCCTCTGTACGCGGCCCGGCGGCCATGAACGGCCGACCGATATTGGCGCGGTCAACGGCCAGGCTCGAAAAACCCGCCGTCGTTTTGTTCGACCCAATCGGCAGGGCACAGTGGATGCGCGGAGGTTGACGTTCAGTCACTGTGGCCTGTCCGCATTCGCTGAAGCCGTTCGTCTTTTTCCTGCCAGATGCCGTTGAGCCATTTCCGAAAACGCCGGCGGAATTCGGGGTCGTTGGCGTAATCGCCCCCGGTCAGCGCATCCGGGATGTCGATTTTTCGAACGTGCACTTCGACGCGCGGCACGCGGTTGCTGAGAAATTGCCACACGCCGGGGGTGCCATCCGGGTATTCGATCGTCACATCCAGCAGCCCATCGAGCTGATCGCCGATGCTGGTCAACACCTGGGCCAGGCCGCCGGCGTGTGGACTGAGCAGGTTGCGATAGCGCGGATTTTGCCGGCCGTGCGTTGCATTGGTGAAAATCGCGCCCTCGGGGAAATTGACGATGGTTGCCGGCTGGCCGCGGATTTTCTGGCAGGCGCGTCGCGCGGTCTCCAGGCCTTCGCCCTGTTTTTCCGGGTGCTTTTCAAGGTAGGACCGCGAACGAAAGCGGATGAAAGGGTATTCCAGCGCCCACAGCGCAATGCCAATCAGCGGCAGCCAGATCAGCTGCCTTTTGACGAAGAAGCGGTAAAAGGGCAGCCGGTTTTCGAATGCCTGGAGCAATGCCGGAACATCCACCCAAGATTGGTGATTGCAGATCAGCATGTAGCTGCGGTCGCGATCGAAGTCCTGGAAACCGCGCACTTCCACCCGCGTGGCGTAGGCAAACCGAAAAATTTTCACCACGATCGCGGTCCAGGCCTGTGCGATACGCACGACCAGGCGTCGACAGGCTTGTCGGAAGCCGGTGTTCGGGATGAGCAGTTTGGCCAGCGCCGTCGCCGACATTGGCAGCAGCAACACGATGGTGGCCACCAGCATCAGGATGGGTGCGGCCAGGCAGCGCAATCGTCGATTCAAGGACATGGGATCGTCGTGCCTTTCATTGCCGCTTCGGGCCCCGGCGAAGTATGCATCAAAGCGCCGATTGTCATGCGCTCGATCGCGTTCGACCGGCTGACCCGGCTTGTAATCGATCGGCTTCAGACCTTATTATTACGGCATGAATCCTGCTGAAGAATATCGCCAATTCGGCGCCACCTGGGTGCGCGGCCTGTTTCCACGCGAGGTTGTCGATGCCCTGACCTACCAGCTCAGCCGCCGCGTTGCCGCCACCGGCACTCAAATGCTGGCGCCGCCGTCGATCGGCAACAAGCCCTGCTACGAAGCCTATTGCTACCATTTGCCGGTGCTGCTGACGTTTCTTTGGGGGCTCACGCCACGCATGCAGGACATCACGGGCAAGCGATTGTTGCCCAGCTACAGCTATTTCAGAACCTACCAGAAAGGCGATCGCTGCCGTATCCACTGCGATCGTCCGTCATGCGAGCACTCCATTTCGCTGACGCTGGGCTACGCCGACGATATCGACTGGGCGCTGGAGCTTGGCCGCGATCGGGTGGCGCCGGAGCAGCGCGGCACCGAGCTTGGCGAAGACCATTTCCCCGAAGACCGGCACGTAAAATTCGCAATGCAACCGGGCGACGCAGTGTTCTACCAGGGCATCGACTTCATGCACGGGCGCACCCAGGCTAACCCGAACCGCTGGTCGGCCCACCTGTTTCTACACTGGGTCGACCGCGACGGTCCGTTTGCCGAACATGCATTCGATCGGCAGAAGGTGTCCGGTGCGACCGATTTCCAGTTTCCCGAGAACCGTTGATTTACGGAATCGAACGCTGCCGACGAGGCCAGGCCGATGGCGAGGCAATCCACTGGCAGCCGGTGGCGTCTAGTAGACTCGTGTTTTCTCAATGCTGCCCGGAATGCTGATGCCGACCCGATCTTTTTTGCCCGCCCCGATCCTGGCCGCGATCCCGGCCGCGATCCTGGTCCTGCTGTGTGCAGGTCTGGCCGCTTGCGCAAGCCTCGGCGATACGCCGCAGGACAAGCGCAACACGATATTGGAAATGCGCGATCAGACGATGGCCCGGCTGTTTGATGAAAAACCGGCTGCGCGCGTTCAGGTCGCTGAAGCGGCCGGTTACGGCGTGTTCGATGCCGCCAGCCAGAACCTGATTGTGTTGCAGACCGGCGGTGGCTACGGTGTGCTGACCGCGGCCGACGGTGAAGTCACCTTCATGAAGGTCGGGGGTGCCGGGGTTGGATTCGGCATTGGCCTCAAGGACTATCGTGAAGTGATCATCTTTCGCGAGCAATCGGACTTCGACCGGTTCCGACGCTCAGGCTGGGAGGCCAGCGGCCAGGCCGAGGCGAGCGCGCAGGGTGGAAAAAAGGGCGGGTCGGCGGCGGCCAAGCAGTCGATTGATCTTGATGTAGTCACTTACCAGCTCATGGCTTCCGGCGTTGCCCTGCAGGCAACCGTCGGGGCGAGCAAGTACTGGAAGTGGTCCGAGCTGAATCGTTGAAGCCGGCTCAGTGCCCATTTAAAGCCCCATGTTTGATCGAGGATGACAGGCCTGGCCGCCTGGCTCGCTTCTGCTTGCCGCCGGTTTAATCGATTATTGGTCCTGGTCGGAACCGGGCTTTGCCGTGATCGTGATGCCCAGTGTCGATTCGTAAGGCGGCACGCGGCAGTCGATGATCCATGCCGGCCCGACATCGAGCCGGCGGCCGACATAGTCGATGGCGACCGGCATGGTTTGCCTGCCCCGGGCACACAACAGCGCCGTTTGCAGGCGTGCTGCACCGGCCGAGCGCAGATGGCAGATCGCTCGCAGCATCGACTCGCCGCTGAAGATCACGTCATCGACCAGCACCAGGTGACGGTCTTCGATTTCGATATCCAGCGTGCGCTGATCCAGTTCGGGTCGTCGATGCAGCAGCGTCAAGTCGTCGCTGTAGCGCTTTAACTTCAACTCGCCGACTTCGAGCAGCTTTCCGGTTCGCCGATGCAGCCGTTCGGCCAGCAATCGGGCCAATGGCACACCACGGCGCAGAACGCCCACCAGTGCGGTATTGGGCTCAAGATCCTCGGCGATTCGTGCGGCCAGCTGGTCGAGCAGTTTTTCGACCTCGTCCGAACCGGCCAGGTGCAGCGTTTGACGGGCTTCGGCGGTCAATTGATGCGGTCTCCGGATGGCTGGGCCGTGCGCTCGGTACGCTCGCGGGTCTGCTGCTGGAATTTCTTCAGGGCCTCGCTGAGCGTGACCGAGTAGGGCTCGGGTGCCTTGTCGAGGCCGCGGAGCTCGTCGGACAATTCGGCCAGGCGCTCGCCTGCGCGCTGCCGGGCCTGGTCGGCGCTTTCGCGATCGCGAACCCGCTTGCCGTTTTCCATGAAGGCTTCGAGCAATGGCGTGCCGTCGAGTCGTTCGTCACGGCGCGCCAGCACATCGACGCGCGCGATGTCGTTGTGCTTGTGCCGGTAAACCTGCTTGGCCCCGGGGATTGAAGGCTTGCCGGTCGAAAGCTTCATGCGGCCCCGGCCGTCGTATTCGACCAGCTTGTAGGCGATATCCAGGTCCGGCGCGTCGGGGGCGACGCCCATGGCCGTTCCAACACCGAAGCCGTCGATCGGCGCCTCGTCGGCGAGCATTTCGGCGATCCCGAATTCGTCGAGGCCGCCGCTGACGAAGATTTCGACCCGGTTCAGCCCGGCCTGGTCGAGAATTTTTCGCGAACGCCGCGCCAGCTCGGCCAGATCGCCCGAGTCGATGCGGATGCCGGTGACCTTGAAGCGGTCGCCGAGCTCGTCGGCCAGCGCCACGACGTTTTCCACGCCCTTGATCGTGTCGAAGGTGTCGACCAGCAAAACGGTCTCCGGAAACTCGCGGGTAAAGGATCGGAAGGCATCCATCTCGTTGTCGTGGGCCTGGATATAGCTGTGCGCCATCGTGCCCGAAACCGGGATGCCGTAGACACGTCCGGCCAGAACGTTGGAAGTGGCCTCGACGCCGGCCACGTGAAAGGCGCGCGCCGCCTTGAGGCCGTTGTCGGCGCCGTGGACGCGGCGCAGGCCGAAATCCAGAACGGGCCGCCCGGCCGCAGCGGCGACAATGCGGGCGGCCTTGCTTGCCAGCACCGATTGCACGTGCATCTGGTTGATGACCCAGGTTTCCATGATCTGTGCTTCGGGCAGCGGCGCGGTCACTTCGACCAGCGGTTCGGACGGGAAGGTCGGGGTGCCGTCGGGCACGGCCATCACCTGGCCGGTGAAGCGAAAGCCGGCCAGGTAGTCCAGAAAGGCGCTGGAAAACTTGCCGGTGCTTTTCAGATAGGCCAGGTCATCGTCGCCGAAGCGCATTTCGGCGAGGAAATCGACGACCGCCTCGATGCCGCAGGAGAGCACGTAATTCCGATTGTCCGGCAGGCTGCGATAGAACAGGCTGAAGGTGGCCGGCGCCAACATGCCGTTGGCGACGAAGGCCTGGGCCATGGTAAGTTCGTAAAGGTCGGTGAAAAGGCCTGCATTGGTGCCGGTCAGATACGATGAATTCATCTTCGACTCCCTTGGCGTTTGATGCGCGGGGTTCTTGACCTGGCCGATTCCGGTTCCGGTTCGAATACCCGGGCGAGTTTTGTCCTGTTCATTCAGCGTGAGGATCATTATAAGCCATGGCCGAAGAGTCGCTTGATTTCGAGCATTTGCTGGACCGGATCGACGAAATTTCCGAAGTCGACAAGCAGGTCACGCTGGCGCGCGTGGTCCAGGCGCTGGGCAGCCGATCGTTCGGATCCTTGCTGTTGGTGGTGGGCCTGATTCTGTTTTCCCCGCTCAGCGCCGTCCCCGGCACGGCCACGACCATGGCGGTCGTGCTGGCGCTGATCGCGGTGCAAATGCTGCTGGGTCGGCACGGCGTCTGGTTGCCGCGCTGGTTGCTGGCGCGTTCGGTTTCAAGCGCCAGCTCCGGCAAGGCGGTCGAGCGTCTGCGGCCGGCGGCGCGCTTCATCGATCGCTTTTTGAAACGCCGGTTGACCTTTCTGGTCCATGGTTCCGGTATTTTTCTGGTCGCCGTTGTCTGTTTGTGCCTGGCATTGCTGATGCCACTGATGGAATTGGTACCGTTTTCAGCCTCCACCGCCGGCCTGGTGATCCTGATTTTCGGCCTTTCGCTGCTGGCCTGTGACGGCCTGATGGCGCTGAGTGCTTTCGTACTGACCGGCATCGTGCTTGGTTTTATCGTCTCGGCAATGATCTAAACCCCAATGTTACAAAAAATTTCGGCCCAAAACCGCTACGCTGCCCGGTATAGCGGCATTTCCGGGGGCTGTGCCCGCGTTGTCAATCCTCACGCAGCGTTAAGCTACGCTTCGGTTGTCAACACTGTGCGCAGCCCCCGGCAACACGACTCCCCGAACTTTTGAATCCGAAATTTTATGCAAGGTTGGGGTAAAGTCCCGACGCGCCGCTCCAGACCTGGGCCGCATATCGTCACCCGGGTCGACCGGGATTTGCTGTATTGGAGGGGTTCACAAAAAAATAATGTGATTTACTTCTCATAAATTGCTTGTGTGTGTATACTCCAATCCAGGAGCACAAGTAGCGGTACCGAAGTCGTCAAGGGAGCGCGCAATTTCCTGAGGGTTTTTCAGGAGATGCGCTTGCGTCTTCGTATCAAGGTCGAGACCGGGGGAAAGGGTCGTTATGCAACAACCTGACTCCACATTTCAAAGATTGTATTGGGAACTCAAGCGAAGGCATGTCATTCGCGTGGTGGGCGGTTATACGGTTGCTTTATGGGCCGTGCTGCAGGTTGCCGATATCGTGTTGCCGGCCTTGATGGCTCCGGATTGGGTCTTGACGCTGCTGGTCGTGCTGGGTGCTGCCGGCTTTGTGCTGGCCGCGGTCCTGGCCTGGATTTACGATCTGACCGACCAGGGCATTCACCGCACCGACAATCTGCCTCCAGGCGCGTCGGGCAGGCATATTCTGAGTCATCGAGCGATCGACTACGTCATCATCGGCGCGTTGAGCCTGATCCTGGCCTTTGTGCTGCTCAAGCCCGAGCTGGAAACTTCGCCGGTCGGTCGAACCGTCGCCGTCCTGCCGTTTGCCGATCTGAGCGTCGACCAGAACAGCCGCTACTTCGGGGATGGTATCGCCGAGGCCATCATGGATCAGCTTGCGGGGATTTCCGGCATTCAGGTCAGCGCCAGGACCTCGTCTTTTTCGTTTCGCAGCACTGACCTCGATGCCCGCCGGGTTGCCCGTGAACTGGGTGTCGAAACGCTGCTTGAAGGCAGCGTTCGCAAATCCGGCGATCGGGTTCGCGTCAGCGCGCGGCTGATCGACGGCGAGCAGGGCATCCAGGTCTGGGGCGAGACCTTTGAAGGGGCGCTCAGTGAAATTTTCGAAGTCCAGGATCAGATCGCAACGGCCATCGCCCAGGTCATGCGGGTGCAGCTCGACATCCCCGGAAAATCCGTTTTGATCACCGACGATACCAGGGCCTATGATCTTTATCTGCGCGGGCGCGATGCGTTGCGCCAAAAAGATACCTTGGACCAGGCCAGGCAGGCGGTCGCTTACTTTAGTCGCGCACTGACTCGGGACCCCCAATTTGCGCTCGCCGCGGCAGGGCTTTGCAGCGCGAGGTGGGAGACCTACGAATTGGGTCGCGACCCGGAAACCGCAGAGGCTGCGATGCAGCAGTGCCGCCAGGTCGAGCAGCAGCACGGCGAACTCGCCGAAACCCGCATCGCCATCGGCAAGCTGTTGCTGGGCACCGGGAAACCGGAGCAGGCCGCCGAATCATTTCAGACCGCGCTGGCCCGAGCACCCAATAATGCCGAAGCGCACTCGGGCCTGGCGGCGGCTTTTCGGGACATGGAGCAGTTTGAGCCGGCCCGTGCCGAGATCAAAAAAGCCATCAAGATGGACCCGGCCTATTGGCGTTATCGCTGGGAGTACGGGGTTCAGAATGTGCTGTCGGGCCAGCTCGATGCTGCCGTCGACTCCCTCAAGACAGCGATTCGGTTGAACCCGGACAGTGCTGTCGCGCTTTCAACACTTGGCGGCGTGTATTTCCTGAAGGCCGAGTTTCTGCTCGCGGCTGATGCTTTCGAACGATCCATCGAACGAAGCCCCAACCCGGTCGCCTATTCCAACGCCGGGACCAACTACTTTTTCGCCGGTCAGTTCAGCCAGGCCGAGGCCATGTTTGCGCGCGCCGTGGAAATGAGCCCGGAAGATTTTCGCTGGAACAGTTTTCTGGCGTGGGCGATTCGCGCCCAGTCCGGGCGTGAAGGCGACGCCGAACCACACCATCGAAAGACCATCACGATTGCTACCGAACGCCTTGCGATCAACATCAACGATCACGAGGCGCGCGCAGCACTCGCGGTTCACCTGGCCGCGCTGGGCCACGAGGTGGCCGCCAACGGCGCCCTGGCCAGCCTGGATGACTATGAAAATCTCAACATGAACGCGCTTTCCATGGCCGGCTTTGCCCACTATTTTCTTGGCCAGACAGAAAAAGCCGCCACGACCTTCAAGCTGGCGATCGAAAACGGTCTTCCCGCCTTCGTCTTGCACAGCGATCCCCGCCTGAACAATGTCTGGAGCGACGAGCGCTTTGCCGCTTTGGTCGAATCATCCGCGACTGATCAACTTCCCCAATGAGGACCTGCCGTATGAAAACCCGCCGTTTGGAAACCTGTTGTATGAAAACAATATTCCGATCTTTCGTTGGCTGCTCTTTCCTGCTGTTGAACGCGGGGCTTTCGACTTCCGTGTTGGCGCAATCGAGCGAAAAATGTCCGCCCGATTGCGAGCTTAAAATCATCGTTCCGGCCGACCCGACGAAACGCCCCGAGGCCGTGCCGTCGACGCTGGAGGCCATGCCTGATAGCCAAATCGACTTTTCGACCAACAAGGGCGTGCGAATCATTTTTCCGAAACAGACGCCATTTGTCGAGCGCAACGGCAACGAGATTTACAGCTTCACCGTCGGCAGCATGAATGGCCGCAAGCTGAAGGTGCGCCAGGACGATCAAGCCTGCATGTCGGCTCCTGGCTGCAAGTACATCGTCAGCGACCGATCCAACCCGGGACGACCGCCGCTGGATCCGTACATCATTATTGGCCGCTGACCAGGGCAGGGCAGTGATCGGCCCGGGGTCCGGTCGGCTGCCCGGTTGCACCGTTGGCCGTCCGGGCGCCGGCTGGTCTTGAACCCTGCATCTGGAGCATTTTGCAGCCAGGCGCATTGTTGGCGCACGGGCTCAGCCCGGCTTATTGATGACCCGATCGACTGTGGCGGCCCCGGGGCACTGCGATTACAGCGTTTCACGCTGTCGCGCGTCCTCATCTTACCGGTGAGGGCGTTTCCAGTTTGCCAGTTTGCGAAGTGCCCAAGAGCAGAACCCCGGATCAAGTCCGGGGCAGGCTCCGACGACATGCGAAGCATGGATGTTGGACAAGGCGGGTGCGGGTGATTGCCCTGGTTGATTCAAAATGAATATCTCATAGCCATAAGCAATCAAGTACCGGTGAACCCTGCTCCTTGAGCGTGTCCTAATATTACGGTGGCATCAAAACGCACCGCATAACGGCATATCCATTCCATTCAGACTCACTTGCAGGAGGCGACATGAAAAAGATCAGCAGGGAAGAGCTGAAGAAAATGAATGAACTGGAACACGAGGACTTCGTGCTCATCAATGTTCTGTCGCGCGAAGCATTCAACGAAAAGCACATCCGCACTTCGATCAACATCCCGGTCGAAAATGAAGACTTCGTCGAACAGGTCGAGGCGGTTGCCGGTGGAAAGCAGCGCAAGATCGTCGTCTACTGCGCAAACTTCGACTGCGACGCGTCGCCAAAGGCGGCAAAGGCGCTGGAGCAAGCCGGTTTCGAGCAGGTCTACGACTACGCGGGCGGCACCGAGGACTGGTTCGCCAGCAAGCAGGCGGCCTGAACTGGCGTTGGGTCAAGCTGGTCATTGATCACTCCCAGGCGCTCGAACTCGAGGCCATGCGCGCCGGTATCCGGGATCCCAACGAATGGTTCGGCCGCGTTCGCACCTGGAAGGATCGAGCGGCACCGGACCTGAATACGGTTGCAATGTTCGAACATGCCTCGATTTGTCGAGGCCATTAGGCTAGACTCGACGGCATGAAAAGAAGAACAAAGATCGTGGCGACGCTGGGGCCCGCCACAGACGACCTCGAGGCCATGGAACAGCTGATTCGAGCCGGCTGCGACGTGGTGCGAATCAATTTTTCCCACGGCGACGCCGAGACCCACGCCCGGCGCATCAAGGCGGTGCGTGCCATCGCCCGCGAACTCGACACCGATGTCGCGGTGCTGGCCGATTTGTCCGGGCCCAAGATTCGCATCGATCGATTCCGCGACGGATCGGTGGAGTTGCAGGCCGGACAGGAATTTGTGCTGGTGGCCGAAGATCCGCCGCCGCCCGGCGATTCGCGCCAGGTTGGCGTGGCATACCTGGGTCTGCCAAAAGACGTTTCGCCGGGCTCGGAGCTGCTGCTCGACGACGGCCTGATGTCGATGCGGGTGGAACGTGTGGAAGGTACGCGCATCGTCTGCAAGGTGCTCACGAGTGGCCGCTTGTATGATCGCAAGGGCCTGAACCTGCGCGGCGGCGGTTTGTCGCTGCCCGGCATCTCCGAGGCCGACGAGGCCGATATCCGGCACGCCGCCGACTGGCAGGTCGATTACCTGGCCGTATCGTTTCCGCGCAGCGCCGAAGATATCGAACGCGCCCGGACCTTGTTGCGCCGGGCCGGCGGCGAGGCTTACCTGGTCTCGAAGATCGAGCGCACCGAAGCGATCGAAAATCTCGATGCCATCATCGAGGCTTCCGATGCGGTGCTGGTCGCGCGCGGCGACCTGGGCGTCGAGATCGGCGAGGCCGAGTTGCCGGGCCTGCAAAAACGCATTATTTCGGCATCGCTCAATCTCAACCGGCCGGTCATCACCGCCACCCAGATGATGCAGTCGATGGTCGAAAGCCCGATTCCGACC
>JAVVET010000073.1:0-14349 GCA_032251235.1 Wenzhouxiangellaceae bacterium | reverse complement strand
ACCCCTGGCGCCGGACCAACCAACAACCAACAACCAACAACCAACAACCAACAACGAAGTAACCAGCCAACAACAAAGGTTCCCATGCCCACCCTCGACCCGATCGTCCCGCCGCCGCACATCGCCGCCTTTACCGGCTACGGCATCGAACTTGAATACATGATCGTCGACCGCGACTCGCTGATGGCGCGGCCGATCGCCGATGTGCTGCTGGTCGACGCCGATGGCAACGTCGCCAACGAAGTCGATCACGACGAGCTGGCCTGGTCGAACGAGCTCGTCCGCCACGTCGTCGAGCTCAAGACCAATGGCCCGGCCGAATCGCTGGAAGCGCTGGAGGACAACTTCCACGCCGACCTGGTCGAGATCAACCGATTGCTGGAACCGCACAACGCCTGCCTGATGCCGACCGCGATGCACCCGTTGTTCGTCCCGGACAACGAGACCCGGCTGTGGCCGTTCGGCCAGAACGAGATCTACGCGGCCTACAACCGCATCTTCGACTGCCGCGGCCACGGCTGGTCGAACCTGCAGTCGATGCACATCAATCTGCCGTTTGCCGACGATGCCGAATTCACCCGGCTGCACGCGGCCATCCGCGCGGTGCTGCCGATCATTCCGGCGCTGTCGGCCGCCTCGCCGTTCGAGCAGGGGCGCGCGACCGGCTGGATGGACACGCGTCTTCGCTACTACCGCGACAACCAGCGCGAGATTCCGGAGATCTCCGGGCAGGTGATTCCGGAGGCGGTCACCTCCATCGACGATTACCACGCAAGAATCCTCCAGCCGATGTACCGGGCGATCGCGCCGCACGACCCGGACGGAATACTGGCCGACGACTGGCTGAATTCGCGCGCCGCGATCGCCCGGTTCGAGCGCCAGACCATCGAAATCAGGATCATCGACCTGCAGGAATGCCCGGCCGCCGACCTTGCGATCGCGCGTGCCGTAGTCGCGCTGGTCAAGCGGCTGTACGACGGCCAGATCGCCGATTTCGACCGGCAGCAGGCGCTGGAAAACGATCAACTGGCCGACCTGCTGTTCGAGTGCGCCCGCCACGGCAGCACCGCACGCATCGAGCACCGCGGCTGGCTGGACGCCTTCGGCCTCGAAGGCCCGGTGAGCGCCGGACTGGCCTGGCGCACGATGTTCGAGCGCGGCTGGCTGGGCGACGACCCGGGCGGGCACCTGCAGGTCATCCTCGAACACGGCTCGCTGGCCGAGCGGATCAAGCGCCGCGCCGGCACCGCGCCCGACGCTGCCGCCATCGTCGAAACCTACCGCGAACTGGTCGGATGCCTGGCCGAGAACCGCCCGTTTCTTTCCTGATCAGCGCCGAGCATGCAAGCAACCAGGTCCCGAAACCCTGGCAACACCTGTTTGCCGGGCAGCGCTCTGTTCTGGACAGCCACCGCGGCTGGGACCCCGGCAGCGGCGAACTGGCGCGGGCGCTTGCCGCGGCGCTGGACGCACCCCTGCTCGAAGGCCGGTTCACCCGGCTGCTGATCGACCTCAACCGCTCCGCAGGCCATCCACGCCACTTCTCGGAATTCACGCGCGGCCTGCCGCCGGCGGAAAAACGCGAGCTGGTCGAGCGCTACTGGCAGCCGCACTGGGATTGTTACGGCGAATGCCTGGAATCCCTGCCCGGACAGATCATCCACATCGCCTGCCACAGCTTCAGCCCGGTTCTCGATGGCAGAAGTCGAAGAACCGACATCGGCCTGCTCTACGATCCGTCGCGACCGCTGGAGGCACACTACTGCCGAACGCTGGGCACAGCGCTGCGTGAAGCACTGCCCGAGTTCACCATCCACATGAACCAGCCCTACCTGGGCGTCAGCAACGGCATGGGCCAGCAACATCGCCGGCTCCATGACGACCGCCGACTGGTCACGCTGGAGCTGGAGATCAACCAGCGGCTGGTGGCGCGACCCGACTGGAACTTCATCCGCAGAAGCATCGCCGGCAGCGTACGCCATCACGCGGCTTGACCGATGATGCCGGGCCGGCTACCGTTTGCCTGACTCAGGCAATCTTCAGGGAAGTTCTCGTCATGGAAATCCTCGTCGCAGCACTGGTTGCCTTTCTGGCCCTGCACCACCTGGTCTACGCGATCCAGAACCTGTTCAACATCGAGCAGGCCTACAGCTACGTCGAGGCCGTGTTCGGCCAGGGCGAGGCGCCGTTCTATCCGCGTTCGATGATGCCGCCGGTTCGAAGCCCGGTACCGATCTGGATCGCACTGATCTTCATCATTGCCTCGGAATTCGCGGCAGGTCTCACGCTGGCCGCCGGGGCGATCCAGATGTTCGTGGCCAGCGGCGGCTCGCCGGCAGATTTCGTCGCGGCTACAGAATTGGCACTGATCGGCTGCGGCATCGCGCTGCTGATCTGGTTCGGGCTGTTTCTGACCATCGGCGCGGCGCTGTTCCAGATGTGGCAGACCCCGCTCGGCCAGGGCGCCATGGGCGACGCCTACCGCAACGGCATGTTCGCCGGGCTGGTGATGCTGATCCTGCTGTTCCTGCCGACGGTCTGAGCCCGCTGCGCCCCAGCGCCGCCGCAAGAACGCGGCATATTTCGTTTCTGCTTCAGTCGTCGTATGTGCTGGCCGACGCCGGACCGGGACATGCAACCGGGAAGTCTCCGGGTCACCCCCGCCATCGGCTTATTCAGAGGTCTCCAGAAATCGCGCAATCGCGGCGACGATGCGCTCCGAGGCGTGACCGTCGCCGAAAGGATTCGAGTGTTGCGCCATGGCCGCGTACTGCGCGGGATCGGTCAACAGCAGGGTTGCCGCGGCCTCGATGGCGTCGGTCTCGGTGCCGACCAGCCGGGCCGTGCCGGCCTCGACCGCCTCGGGCCGCTCGGTGGTGTTGCGCAGCACCAGTACCGGCTTGCCCAGGCTGGGGGCTTCCTCCTGCAGGCCGCCGGAATCGGTCATCAGCATGTAACAGCGCTGGACGGCGCCCACCAGCGCGGCGTAATCCAGCGGTTCGACCAGAAATGCCCGTTCGTGATGACCCAGCATGGCTTGCAGGGGCTCGCGCACGCTGGGGTTGCGGTGCAGCGGCAGCAGAAACGCGAGATCCTGGTGACGCTCCAGCAGCGTCAGCATGGCCCGGGCAATCTGCTCCAGTCGCTTGCCCCAGCTCTCGCGCCTGTGGATCGTCGCCAGCACCACCCGGTACCGAGCCCAGTCCAGGCCCGGAATGTCGCACGCCGGCGCCCGGGCGGCCATTTCCAGCAGCGCATCGACCACCGTGTTGCCGGTCATCAGCACCCGGCCGAATACCCCTGAATGCTCGAGATTGCGCACCGCCGCCTCGGTGGGCGCAAAATGCAGCGCGGCCAGCTGCGATATGAGCCGGCGGTTGGCCTCTTCGGGAAAGGGGTCGCGGGGAGTGTCGGTACGCAGGCCGGCCTCGACGTGGGCAACTTCGATATTGCGGTAGAAGGCGGCAAGCGACGCGGCAAACGCAGTCGTCGTATCGCCCTGGACCACGACCAGGTCGGGACGAATTTCGGCCAGCGCGGAATCCAGTCCCAAAAGGCTGCGGCTGGTAATCTCGGCCAGGCTCTGGCCCGGCTGCATGATGTCCAGGTCGCGGTCGGCACGAAGGTCGAACTGTCGCATCACCTGGTCGACCATTTCACGATGCTGGCCGGTCAGCACAACACGGCATTCGAATCGTTCATCGCGCCTGAACTGGCGAATCAGGGGCGCCAGTTTGATCGCCTCGGGGCGCGTGCCGATCACGACGCAGATTTCGAAAACCGCCATTTGACAGACTCTCGGGAAGTTCCTTGTATCCGGCGGGCAAGTTGACAGCAGCGCGCCGGGAAGTCAAGCGATCGCACACTCGCAGGCGAACTGAATCGCTGAAAAAATAATGATTTACGTGCAATTCGACCAGAATCTGTGCGAAGATGCTGGTCCATATGCCGTTTCGGGACGGTGCGAAGCCGGCTCCGAAGGCATATGCAAAGGGGGGATGTGCGGCATGTTCGTGCCGTACTCCCATGGAGTACTGCTCAACACCAAGATGCCGCCATGTTTCTCGTGGATCTGACAGCGGATTACCTGCTGTTCCTCAAGTACGTCGCAATCGTCACCGCCGTCCTGCTGGCCGTTCTGGGGCTCGATGACCTGTTCCTGGACATCGCCTACTGGATCAGAAGGATCTGGCGCGCGCTGACCGTCTACCGCAAGCACAAGCGCGCGGACGTCGATTCCATCATGCAAGCCGAGCCGCAACCGATCGTCATCATGGTGCCGGCATGGCAAGAGTCGAGCGTGATCGGAGAGATGATCGAGGCGGCCACCCGATCGATCGACTACGAAAACTATCATATCGTCATCGGCACCTATCCCAACGACCCGGATACGCAACAGGCCGTCGATCGGCTCGGGGCGGGTCACCCCAACGTGCACAGGATCGTCTGTGCCCGTCCCGGTCCGACCAACAAGGCCGACTGCCTCAACAACATCGTCACCGGCGTATTCGAGCTGGAAAAGACGCTTGGCGTGAAGTTTGCCGGCTTCGTGCTGCACGATGCCGAGGATGTGATTCCGGGCCTGGGCCTGCGCATCTTCAACTTCCTGCTGCGCAGCAAGGATCTCATCCAGTTGCCGGTATACCCCCTTCCGCGTCCACTGCTTCGCTTGACCGGCGGGCACTACGTGGATGAGTTCGCGGAACAGCACGCCAAGGACGTGGTGATGCGCGAAGCGCTCGCCCACCAGGTTCCCAGCGCCGGGGTGGGCACATGCTTCAGCCGCCGGGCACTGCTGAGCCTGATGCGCGAAAGCGATGCGCTGCCGTTCGACATCAGGTCGCTTACCGAGGATTACGATATTGCCATCCGGCTGTCGCGCGCCGGCATGAAGGAGGTGTTCGTGCGCTTCCCGAACGAACGCAACCGCAACGATGTGCAGCGGCAATCGACCGTTGTGGCCGTACGGGAATATTTTCCGGATCATTTCGGCGCGGCGGTGCGTCAGAAATCGCGCTGGATTACCGGCATCGTGTTCCAGGGCATGAGCCACCTGCACTGGGCCAACTCCGGCTGGATGAACTATTTCCTGTGGCGCGACCGGCGCGGCCTTGTTGCCCACCCGGTCTCCTTCCTGGCCACGTTCCTGCTGCTGAACGTGGCCATTCTGTGGTTCTACGAGCTGGTCAGCGACAATCCCTGGCGTTTCGTCGGTGTGTTCGCCGAAGACCGTCTGCTGGTGTCCCTGCTGATTTTCAACGGCTTCCTTCTGGCTAACCGGCTGCTGCATCGAATCTATTTCGTCAGCGTCCAGTACGGCATCGCCCAGGGCTTGATGTCGGTTCCGCGTGCGTTGTGGAGCAATGTCGTCAACTTTGTTGCAACCGGCCGCGCAGCGCTGCTGTTCTTCAAGGCAAGAGGTCGCAGAACCATCTACTGGGACAAGACCACGCATGAATTCCCGGAAATCGTGCGCGGAGGGACCACGACCGCGCTCGGAAAGCTTGCGACCGATCGCGGCTGGATCAACGACGAACAGCTGGAAGCGGCACTCACCCTGCGCAGGCCACTGGAAAAACTTGGCCAGACACTGCTCAGACTGGACCTGCTCACGGCGCGGCAGCTTTCCGAACTGATCGCAGAGCAGGCCGGATGTGACAGCGAGGCGTTCGACCCGCGCACGGTGACCGGGCAGCAGCTGGAATTGCTCCCGGGCCGCTATTCACGCAAGTACGGCGTATTCCCGCTGCGCATGGAAGGCAGGCATACCCTCGTGGTCGGACGCGAAAGCGCGATGCTGCCGATGCAAGTGCGCGCGCTGGAAAGGCGAGCGAAAATGCCGGTGAAATGCGTCATCGTGCCCCAGGGCACCGTAACGGTGGCACTTCGCATTAACTGCAGCGGGCAGACTCAATACGAGAATCCGATAAAGCTGCTGGAAGATGCCGTCGCCGACAACCGCCTCGATGCTCGCCAGGCCGAGGCGCTTTGGCACGAGTACGTGCATCGCCAGGTCCTGATCGGCGACATCCTGTTGGGCGCGCATGTCATCGCGCCCGGCACGCTTCACCAGGCATTGATCGGATACGAGAAAACCGATCTGCCGCTTGGACGTTACCTGGTGGAAAACGGCTACCTGGCCGAGTCCGCGATCGAAAAAGGGCTGGAGGTTCAGCGCGAATTCCAGCCGACCATGCAAGCGTTGATCGAGCGGGAAATGGTCGAATCCGCTACGCTGGACGACACGGTATCCCGGCGATGATCCGTAACATTCCGATCCTTCCCGTACTTGTCGCGGTCCTGTTTTCGTTCACCGCGGGCCATGGCCACGCCCAGCAACCCGATCGGCCGAGCGTCGACGACGCAGCCGTCCTCGAAGGCTTGCCGCCATCGGTGCGCAATCGCGTCTTCCCCTACATCGACAAGGCCTTGCGCGAACAGCGGGCCGGCAACATGGAACTTGCCATAGCGCACTGGCGCAATGCACTTGAGCGTGCGCCCCAACATCTACCGATTGTCCGGTCGTTGGCCGAGGCGCTGTTCGTGGGCGAGCGCCCGGAACAGGCATTGACGCTGCTGGAACAGTACCGATCCAATCCTCAGCTCGAACCGATGCGACAGCGCGCCCGCATTGGCTGGCTGGCCAGCGCACAGCCTCCGCCGGCCGATGTCTGGCTGCAGTGGCTGGCCGGGGCCGAGGCCGATCATGCCGCCCGGCTGGTCGAAACCTACGCCTTCACCACGGTGGAGAACGAGGATGTGGAAGCCGCGCTCTCCGGCCTGCAGCGCGTGCCCTGCCCGGGGCCGGGCTGTGCCAGGTCGCTGCGTCTGCGCGCCGCCCTGGCCGAGCAGGCCGAGCGTCCGGCCGAAACCATTGCCGCACTGGAACACCTGGCACGGCTGGATTCCTGGAACGAGGATGACGAGCGGCGCGCGGTCGGCGCGTGGATTGTCCTGGGTGACTGGGAAGCGCTGGCCGACAGGCTGGACCCGTACGACCCCGGCACTCAGGAAGTACTGCTGCGCGAAGCCGCACAACGCGCAATCGGGCAGGGTGAATGGAACCATGCACGGGATTTTTTCGAACGACTGAAGGCCGCCGGACAGCTGACCAACGAGGGCCTGGGACAGCTCACCGAGATCTACCAGCGACTTGGCGACCTCGAACGTGCCGCGGATGCAGCAAGACAGCGCGGCAACTGTCTCGAGGCCGTCGCGCTTGCCGGTCGCGCCGGCGAACCCGAACTGGCACGGCGCTGGCTGGCCGACTGCCCACCCGTTCCGTCCGAGACCTGGCTGGAGCTGGCCATCGGCCTGGAAGCAATCGATCTGCTGGCCGAGGCTTCGTTCAGTAGTGGCGCCATGGAAGCGCGCCGGGTCGAGGCGTTGGCCACCCTGCTGTACCGCCGGGGTCGCGATAACGAAGTGATCGCACTGGTTCGCGAGCAGCGCGGCCGCCGTGCCGAGGGGTTGCTTGTCCAGGCGCTGGACCGGCAGCAGCGATACGCTGAAGCCGCCGACGTTCTGGCCGCGCGACACGCCCTGACCGGTGCGGTAAACGACCTGGACCGGGCCAGCTGGTTCTACCTGCTGGCAGACCGGGACCGGCGGGCCGCGGAACTGCTGCTTGTCGGCGTGCCGTTCGCCGATGACGAACAGGGTCGCACCCTGAGCCGGCGCCTGCTCGAACTGTATCCACTGCCTGAACTGGATCCGGGCGGGGACGCCCTGGCCCGCATGGCCAACGCCACGAACGATACGTCGGTCAGCCTGGCCGCCGCGCGCACAATGCAGCGCGTCGGTTTGTGCGACCGCATGGAATCGCTGGATGCCGATACGCTCGCCGCAAGCGGCGACGAAATCTACATGTTGCTGGGCTTCTGCCTGCAACACGAGCGCCCCGGCATTGCCGCACATTACTTTGCGCGCGCCCGGAAAAGCGGGAACGAGCAAGCCACTGAACCGCTGGCCGTGCTCCTGCTGCAGACCGGCCAGACCGAAGCCTCGCTGCCGCTGTGGCGGGAACTGGACGAGTCGGACCGGATGACCGACGACACGCGTGCCGTATGGGTAGAGGCGGCGCTGCAGGCCGGCCGGGTCGATGTGGCATCCGAGCAGTTTGAAAAGCTTCGTCCCGCCGATAATGCCCAATGGTGGTCGATGCAAGCGCGAATCCAGCAGCGTCAGGGCAAGCCCGGGGAGGCCATCGAGTCCTGGGCAAATGTCCACCGGCTGCGACCCGACGGCGAGGCGATGTACCAGACCGGCGTGCTGCACAAATCGCTTGGCAATATCGACGCCGCGCTGGAGGCTTTTGTCGAAGCCTTGGAGATCGATCCGGAAAACCCTGAATTCCTGGCCGGATACGCTTATGCACTGGAAGAAGACGGGTCTGCGGAACAAGCCTCTGAGAAGTTCGCCGCCGCCGTAGCGCGCGAGCCCTGGCGCTACCGGTTGCACGAGCAACTGGGCTATCTCAACGCCAGATTGCGGCGCGACGAGGCCGCACGCGAGTCCCTGCGCACTGCAATCGATCGCCTGCAGCCGGAATTGCCGCCGCCGGATCTCGATGCGAATGAAACGCTCGAAAGGCGGTATGCGGCCAGGCGCACACACGAAGCCCTGGGGCGGCGCTGGTCGATGCAGGCCAGCGGCTGGGCGGCCACCGGTGCCGTGCCGGGCGAATTCTTCTTCGATTCCGACCCGCCGCGCAACTATGCCCAGATTGCGGTTTCCCGTCGGCTGGGGGACCGGACGGCGCTGGGAAATCTGAATGTTCGCGGCAGGCTGCTGGCCGACGGCAGTGCGGACTCTCCGCTGACCCGGCAAGCCGCGACGATAGGCCTGACCTGGCAATTGCCGACAGGCATATCGGTCATCGGCGTGGACTGGATCAGCTCGCCGGACCGGCGCGACGAGTTTTTGCTGCACGGCGCCACCGAAGTCCTCAGCGGCGGCGATTTACGTCGCGACTGGCGGCCGGTGGATTCGGCCTGGCAGGAACAGCGGCTCTTCCTGGAGGGCGCCTGGTGGACTCGCAGCAACGACTTTCTGCTTTCGGCACGCTACGATCGTGCCTGGCATCGCGCCATCGACGACTGGCCCGGCGCCAGCTGGTATCCATACCTGCTGGGCGAAGCGCGCCGGGTACAGGATGGTCACGACGTGCGGCTCGGCGCCGGTATCGGCCTGCGCCGCTGGACCGGCGAGGGCACCTACGATGCCTACCGGCGCGTTCACAGCATACGACTCGAATTCCAGCATGCACTTGAAACCGACATCGCCGACAACAACGGTATCTTCCTGCGAATCGAGAGCGAGTGGTGACCATGGCCAGAGCACAAACCGGCGTCGCCTCCATGACACGCGCCCTCGCATGCAGCGTATTCGCACTGGCCATGGTCGCGTCCAGCCCGCCGGCTGCCGCCGACAGCGTTTTCTACCAGCCCCAGAACCGGGACGCGCAGCTGTCGGAAGCGACCTGGCGGGAAATCTTCACCGGCTTGCACAAGGCCGGCCACGAGGAACTGGTGCTGCAATGGACCCGCTACGATGACGAGCAGTTCGGGGGGCGCGACGGCTGGCTCGCCGGCGTCGTCGATGGCGCGCTGACCGCCGGCCTGCGCGTTCGCCTTGGCCTGTATTGGCAGAACGCCTGGTTCACCAGCCTGGAAAGCGATAGCGGCGCATGGGATGAACAACTCAATCAGTGGCTTCAGATGAGCCTGGAGCAGGCCCGGGAATGGGCCGAATTCAGTGAGCATCCCGGGTTTTCCGGCTGGTACCTGCCGCTGGAGTTGCCGGACCGCGGGCTGGAACAGAGCGCGCGACGGCATGCGCTGCAGCAACAGCTCCGCCACCTGGCCCGGGCGCTGGATGCCCCGCTTGCGGCGAGCAGCTATTTCACCGGTTTCCTTCCGCCGGCAGCCTACGCCGACTGGCTGGACGACCTTTCGACCGCAGCCGGCATCGAAATCTGGGTCCAGGACGGCGTCGGGGTCATCGACCTGGATACCGCCGAACGCGAGTTGTACCTGGAAACGCTGGGCTGCAACATCGGCATCATCCGCGAGGCATTTGTCCGCACCAGCACCGATGACGAGCCGTTTCAGGCCCGGCCCCGCGTGCCCGATACGCCCGAAGCCACTGGCTGCCACCGCGAACTCGTCTTTTCCCTGCGCTACCTGCCGGAAGGATCGGCGCTGCCGAACGACGGCTGACTCGCGCAGAGTATCCGGTCGTCCCCGAGATCAGCGGTCCTTGCGCGGCGGCAGCGGAAAGAATGCCGACGTACTGCGCTGGTATTCGCGGTAGGCTTCGCCGCGCGATTTCAGCGACTGCTTTTCGGTATACGGGATGCCGCTGACCCGATACAGGAACAGCAGCATCACGACCGGCCCCAGCCAGGTGACCCACCAGTGCGGCGCACCGACCGCGATCAGCGGGTAGGCAAACCAGTGCAGCCATTCGAAGAAGTAGTTCGGATGCCGCGAGTACCGCCACAGACCGACGTTGCAGACCTTGCCCTTGTTGCTTGGGTCGGCCTTGAACGCGGCCAGCTGGCGATCGGCGATCGATTCCCCGGCCAGTGACACCAGCCAGAACGCAACGCCGGCGACCACCCAGCCGTCCAGCGACGCACCCGGATCGTTGGCCACCACCCAGGCCGGCAGCGCGAACAGCCAGGCCACCAGCGCCTGGACCATGAAGAACCAGAACAGCCAGAAGTTGGCGCGCGGGCCCCAGTGCTCGCGCATGGCCTGGTAGCGCCCGTCCTCTTCGTCGTGGCCGCTCAGACGCTGCCAGAGGTGGTAGGCCAGCCGGAACGACCAGGTCCCGGTCACCAGCACCACCAGCACTCGCTTCTCGATGCTGCCGTCGCCGACCAGCGCATAGAACACGGCCAGGGCGCCGATCAACGCCGACCAGGCGAAGTCCACCCAGTCGGCGCGGCCGGTTGTGCGTTGCCGGCGCCAAAGCGCGATCATCGCGACGAAACAAAACGAGATAGCTGCAATCAGAACCATGGTTGCATGATGGGCCCTGTGCGGTGACGATGACGGCAACGGCCGCCGAGTCCAGTCTGTCCCGGTTCCCGGCACGAACCAAGATACCGTCTGAAGATCGTGTCGCCGGTCACGCCCGACCGGATCAATCGCTTCAATGGTATGGACGACCGGCCTCGAGCAGGCTACACTCGATGCTGCCGCTCTTGAACAATTAAAAAGCCATAAAACAAAGAATTGACCCGATATGCTCGAAAACTTCTCAATCCAGGCCGCCGCCGTCTCGATCACCGTTGTTGCCGCGGCGCTTTCCGGTTGCGCATCGATTCCCGGCACCGCCTCGCCGACTGCTGGCGGCGATCACGACCCGCGACCGGTCCGCGCCGAGATGCAGGTCAGGCACGCGCTGCCGGCAATATCGACTGATCCGTCCGACGCTCCGGAGGAAATGCTGGCCGGCAGCGTCCAGGTCGGCGCACCGAAGGGGCTGATCGATTACGGCGCCCGCTACCAGGTTCGCCAGGGCAAGTTCTTCCAAGCGATTCGCGACGGCGACGACCCTGAGCAGGCCCGGGGCGAGGTCGCGCTGCAAACCCTGGAGCAGACACTGGGCTCGACGCTGCATCTACCGACAGGGGCACCGGTGACGCTGCAGCTGACCCGGCGCGAGGACACCCGGCTTGGCGTGGACAGCGGCAGTACCCGGCAATCGACCCGGGCCGACCTGCGCTGGTCGCCGGGGCCGGTCGACCTGCACCTCGAGTGGACCCGGCCTGATCCCGGCACGCAGCCGGGCAGCGGCGTGAACTGCGACTTTCGGGCCGGACTCCAGCTCCCCACCGAATTCCTGCCCGCCCCGGCCGGGTCGGTCGTCGAACTTTCCGGCCAGCGCTGCCGCGGGTCGTCACCGGCGCACGGAGTGGCCGAACTGGCGCTGGCGCGCTGGGGGGCCGCGTGGCGCTGGGGGATCGAGCAGAACACCGCGTTGCGCGTGCTGCGCACCGAGCCTGAAATGCCTGCCGGCGGATTCGCACCGCTGATGCCCGACTACGAGCTGGGCCTCAGCCACAGCCACCTGCTGCCCGGCGGGTGGCAGACGCAGGCCGACGTCTCGGTGCTGCGGGCCGATCCGGCCGCCAACGCTCCGACCGCGCAGACTGCGACCGACGGCACCGACTGGAGCGCGACGGTTGCGCTTTCACGCCAACTGAATCTGCTGGCCGTGACCGCCCGCTGGGCGCACGCGGCCGAGCGGGCCTGGTTCGCGACCGCCACGAAGCCGATCGCCGGCGATCGTTTCTCGCTGGCGCTGGATTTCGGCACCTGGCTGACCCGCCTGTGGCCGCGGGTCGAGAGCGCGATGGACGTGTCCTGGGACTGGCGCCGGACACGTGATGGAGATGCAGACGGCAAGGTCAGCTGGAACATGCTCATCGGCTGGTGATTCAAGCCGACACGCGGCCCGCGATCAGTCCACCGGCATGCTCTTGCCACTTTCGGGCTGGAGACTCCAGCTGTCGGCCCTGGCCCGGTTCCAGTCGCGGGTCAGCGAGCATTCCGCCTTGCCCGACATCAGGACGTCGGATTCGAGAAATTCGTAGATCTCGGCAAAACTGCGCACGTTCAGGTCGTCGACCCGCCTGAACACGTGGTCGGGCAGCACGTCGGCCGGTGCCTCCAGCCCCATTGCCGCGAGCATTTCCAGCAGGGCGTGGATGGTGGCGCTGTGATACTGGTAGACCCGTTCGGTCTTGCTCGGCACGTGCAGGCCCTTGATCAGCGCCGGGTTCTGGGTGGTGATGCCGGTCGGGCAGGTGTTGTTGTTGCACCGAAGCGCCTGGATGCAGCCCAGCGCGAACATCATGGCGCGCGCCGAGTTGCAGGTGTCGGCCCCCAGCGCGAAGGCGCGGATCATGTGGAACGACGACAGCACCTTGCCCGAGTAGATCACCCGGATCCTGTCGCGCAGCCCGGCGCCGACCAGCGCGTTGTGCACGAAAACGAGCCCGTCGCGGCCGGGCATGCCAAGCGAATTCGAGAATTCCAGGGGCGCGGCCCCGGTGCCGCCCTCGCCGCCGTCGACGGTGATGAAGTCCGGTGCGGTCCCGACCTCGATCATGGCCTTGCACATGGACAGGAAATCGGTGCGACGCCCGACGCACAGCTTGATGCCGACCGGCTTGCCGCCGCAAAGCTCGCGGAGGCGCGCGACGAACTCGATCATCTCCGCCGGTGTCTTGAACGCCGTATGCCACGGCGGCGACAGCGCGGCCTCGTACTCCGGCAGGCCCCGGGCCTCGGCGATCTCGGGCGTCATCTTGGCGGCAGGCAATATGCCGCCGTGACCGGGTTTGGCGCCCTGGGACAGCTTCAGTTCGATCATCCGGATCGATTCGCGACGTGCCGTCTCTCGGAACCGCTCCGGCTCGAACCCGCCGTCCTTCGCGCGGCAGCCGAAGTAACCGGTGCCGATCTGCCAGATCAAATCGCCGCCGGGCTCGAGATGGTATTTCGACACGCCACCCTCGCCGGTGTTGTGGGCGAACCCGCCCCTCTTCGCCCCGCCGTTCAGCGCCAGGATGGCATGGCTGGAAATCGCGCCGAAGCTCATCGCCGAGACGTTGAGGTGGGAGGCCGAATACGGCTTCGAACAATCGGCGCCCCCGAACATCACGCGTGGTTCCTGCCGCAACTCCTCGACCGGCGCCAGCGAATGGCTGGCCCACTCGTAGCCGACCCGGTAGACGTCGCGCTGGGTCCCGAACGGCCGGGTCTCGAGCTGGTTCTTGGCCCGCTGGTAGACCAGCGAACGATACTCGCGCTCGACCGGAAACGCATCGAGGTTGGATTCGATCAGGTACTGCTGGAGTTCGGGTCGCACGCCCTCGACCATGTACCGGCCGTGACCGATGATCGGAAAGTTCTTCAGCACGGTGTGCTTGTTCTGGAGCGCGTCGCGGAGCCCCAGCGCGAACAGCGGTCCCAGCACCACCAGGCTCCAGAGTACGGGGGGCCAGACCAGCCAGATGAGTGCGACCAGCGCGAACAGGCACGCGGAGATGCCGAAGAACCAGCGTCGGACCATAGGGATTTGCCTTCGTGTTTTTTCTGTCGCGACTATAGCAGGGGGATTTTGCCGTGCGGCGGCTGGAACCAGCTGTTCCGCCAGCGGGGCCGGGGTTGGGCCACCCAGTCCTGGATCTAAGGCCGCTTCGCCTCGCCTTGTTGGATTCTGCTTCGATGTCGGAAAGATTCAACGTCAAAAGCGGTTTCGCCGCCGGCTGCGCCGGCTTTAGCGAGTTACTTCTTGGCGCCCCAAGAAGTAACCAAGAAACGCTGCCGG
>JAVVET010000072.1:0-14789 GCA_032251235.1 Wenzhouxiangellaceae bacterium | reverse complement strand
ATGCAAACATCCAACCCGCAGACCAACCCATGGCGCCATAAAAATCTGCCGCTTCTAAACAGCGCTTTTGCTTACTTTCAACCCGCCTTGTTGGTCACCCTTCCGTCGTGAGGGGTCGCCAGGTCTTGTGGCTGTGGGGTTTTGCGACCGAGCAAGCCGCAGGCGTAGCACCGCTACGGCGAGGACTTGTGACCGAGTGAAACCCCGCAGACGCGGGGCCTGGCGGCGCCGCAGCAGGCAGGGTGGCCAACAAGGCGGGTCCAGCGCGCTGATAAAAGCAAGTCGCCTGCAAGCGCGAAGCGCGTGGCGAAACGCAGTTGACTTTGAGCCTTTGACTTCGGGCCACCCAGGCGCCAGCCTGCAGCCTGTGCCCCATCGGGGCCAATGCCAGTGGGCAAGTCGAGGGCTTGGCCGATACAATAGGGTTCAGTTTTTATTCTGGATTGCCCGATGGCACAAAAAACACCTCTTTTCCAGGCTCATGTCGATGCCGGTGCGCGCATGGTCGAGTTTGCCGGCTGGACCTTGCCGATTCGATACGGTTCGCTGGTCGATGAGCATCACGCGGTGCGCCGGGCGGCCGGGATGTTCGATGTTTCGCATATGACCGTTGTCGATATCCAGGGCCCGGATGCGCGGGTGGCGTTGCGCCGGCTGCTGGCAAACGATGTCGACAAGATCGCTGAGCCGGGGCAGGCCATTTACGGTTGCATGCTCGATGAGACCGGCGGCATTATCGACGACCTGATCACCTATCGGCTGGAGGACGATTTTTACCGCATGGTGGTCAATGCCGCGACCCGCGAGGCCGACCTGGCCTGGATCGACGAGCAGCTTCAGTCATTCGATGTCCGGGCCCGCGAGCGCGACGACCTGGCGATGATCGCAGTCCAGGGACCGGAGGCGAACCGCCACGTGGCCGGCCTGTTCGAGGTGCCGGAACTGGCCGAGCTGAAGCCATTCCGGTCACTGGTCCATGGCGATTTCTTTATCGCCCGTACCGGCTACACCGGCGAAGACGGCTGCGAAATTGTTTTGCCCAATGCACTGGCCGACCCGGCCTGGCGCCGCCTGGTCGATGCCGGCGTGGTGCCGGCGGGGCTGGGGGCGCGCGATTCGTTGCGCCTTGAAGCGGGCCTGAATCTTTATGGCCAGGACATGGACCGCGAGACCACGCCGCTGGAATCCAACCTGGCCTGGACGGTGGCGTTCGAGCCGGCCGACCGGGACTTCATCGGGCGGGCTGCGCTGGAGGCGCAAAAAGCCCGGGGCGTGAGCCGAAAGCTGGTCGGTCTGTTGTTCCAGAGCGGCGGCATTCCACGCAGCGGTGCGGCCGTGATTACCCCGGCCGGCGCCGGCGTGGTGACCAGCGGCGGCTTTGGTCCGACCATCGAGCGCCCGATTGCGATGGCCCGCGTGCCGGTGGAGGCCGAAGACCAGGTCGAGGTGGAATTGCGCGGCCGCAAACTGCCGGCCCGTATCGTCAAGTTGCCGTTCGTGCGCAACGGCAAGCCGCGCTCCGGGCTGCCGACGCCGTGACAGCAATATGGAAGTGCGGCTAAAATCCGTTTTTATTCAACCGCGCCATTGTCAACAAGGAACCGGAAATGAGCGATATCCCGTCTGAACTGCGCTATGCCGAAACCCATGAATGGGCCGAACAACTCGAAGACGGCCTGGTGCGCGTCGGCGTCAGTGACCATGCCCAGGAGCAGCTCGGCGACCTGGTGTTTATCGAGCTGCCCGAAGAGGGCGCCGGGATTACCCGCGGCGAGGCCTGCGCCGTGGTCGAATCGGTCAAGGCGGCATCCGACATCTATGCGCCGATTTCCGGCGAAGTCGTCAGCGTCAACGAAACGCTGGCCGATTCGCCGGAAATCGTCAATGCCGATCCCTACGGCGATGGCTGGCTGTTCACGATGCGGCCGACCGATGAAAAGGAAATCGAAGAGCTGATGGACGCCGAGGCTTACGCCGAGCATTCCGAAGACTGATCGGCCGGATCGCTTTTAACCGGCGTGGCCTTATTTACCAGGCGTCCTGCTGCGGCGCCTTCAAGACCGCGGCTGCAGCGTTTTGCAGCCAGGTGCATCCTCGCCGGACAGGCGAGTACGCCCGAGTTGCGCTGGGTCGAGAAACGCCGCGGTTCACTGGGCCCTGATGAGCCCTGGACGACGAACGGGTGGTGAATCAGGCGGGTTCAAGGCCCGGCCGTTCGTCTGGCCGTCCGGGTCTGCATCCAGCGTGTCTCCAGGCGAGTTGCAAGCGCGACCATCCGCAACTCTTCGCCTTTTGCCGGCGAATCATCGCTTCTGGCCGCCTGTCGGACCTGACCCTGATCGACTGCGGAAAAGCCGGATTGGACCAGATTTCCTGCTATTGATCGTTAAACAGGCCCACGATTCGCTTCAAAAGGTCAGGAAAATCTGACCCCAACCGGTTTTCCATCGCTTTGGATCGGTCAAGTGCGACAGGCTGCGACGGCTCAAAAGCAACTGCCAGGGCGGCTGTCGATTAGCCCCTGGTCGGCAGCGCCAACGCGTGCTTGACCACGCCGTAGGCAAAGCTGGTATCGATCGAGGCGATGCCGGGAATGGTGTGGATGACGTCGCGGATGAAGTGTTCGTAACCTTCCAGGCTGGCCGCCACGACCCGCAGCAGGTAGTCGCGCTGGCCGGTCATCAGGAAACAGTCCATGATTTCGTCGATGTCGCGGATGCGCCGTTCGAATTCTTCGACCGTTGCGGTGTCGTGACGCTCCAGCGCAATTCGGATGAACACGGTGATCGGCAGTCCGCAGGCCTTTTGGTCGACGATGGCGGTGTAGCCCTGGATGACGCCGCTGCTTTCAAGCGCGCGAACGCGGCGCAGGCACGGCGACGGCGACAGCTTGACCCGCTGGGCAAGTTCCTGGTTGCTGAGCCTGGCATCGAGTTGCAGTTGCTGGAGAATCTGTAGATCTTTCTTGTCCATTATCATCTTATTTTGGCAGATTCTGCCTATATTAGCGTTATTTGCGCGATAAATTAGCTGCATATTGCTGCATGAAAGGCATATTATTTTCTTGAGCTCATCCAGGAAAATGAATCGATGCAGAAGCTTCCGCCCAATGCTGCGCACCCCGGGTTTGCGACCCGCGCCATTCATTCAGGCTACCAGGGCGACCCGAGCGGCGCCCTGGTACCGCCGGTGCACCTGACCTCGACCTTCGTTTTCGACGACGTGCAACAGGGCGCCGATCGCTTTGCCGGCGAAGCGCCCGGCCACGTCTACTCGCGTATTTCCAACCCCACCGTCGAAATCCTGGAGCAGCGCCTGGCCGATCTCGAAGGCGCTGACAAGGCGCTCGGCACCGCGTCTGGAATGGGCGCGATCACATCGTTGTTGTGGACGCTGTTGCGACCGGGCGACGAAATCATCGCCGACCGCACGCTGTATGGCTGCAGCTGGTCTTTCCTGCACCACGGGCTTGCGCGTTTCGGCGTGCGCGTCCGGCACCTGGACCTTTCAAAGCCCGAGCAGCTGGCGGCCGGAATCGGCACCGGGACGCGCGTGGTGTATTTCGAAACGCCGGCCAACCCAACCAACCGCCTGGTCGATATCGAGGCGGTCGCGCGCATCGCGCATTCGGCCGGCGCCCGGGTCGTCGTCGACAACACCTACGCCACGCCAGCGCTGACGCGTCCGCTGCAGCGCGGCGCCGATTTCGTGGTCCACTCGGCGACCAAGTACCTGGGTGGGCACGGCGACCTGGTCGCCGGGTTGGTGGCCGGCAGCGGCGAGGCGATCGACGAGGTGCGGATGCTGGGCCTGAAGGACCTGACCGGTGCGGTGATGTCGCCTTGGACAGCCCACCTGGTGATGCGCGGGCTGAAAACGCTGGAACTTCGGATGCAGCGGCATTCGGCCACGGCGCTTGAAATTGCGCGTTGGCTCGAATCGGTCCCGGCGGTTGCGCGGGTTCACTATCCGGGTCTTGAATCGTGCCCGCAGCATGCGCTGGCGCAACGTCAGATGTCCGATTTCGGCGGCATGATCGCGTTCGAACTGCACGGCGGCCTGCAGGCCGGCATCGAATTCATGAACGCGCTTTGCCTGATCAAGCGCGCGGTATCGCTGGGTGACGCCGAAACATTGATCCAGCACCCGGCCAGCATGACCCATTCGGCCATGACACCCGAGCAGCGCGCCGAATACGACATCGCCGACGGCCTCGTGCGCCTGTCGGCAGGGCTCGAAACCCCGGCCGATCTGATTGCCGACCTCGACCAGGCGCTGCACGTGGTACGGCTTCAGGTGGCTTGAAGGGACCGTTTGTTCATTAAAAACCAGCTTTCAGGTTTCAGGGGAAAACCTTGTTGCTGGTTAGCACGTCCGTTTCGGCGGCGATCCAGCGCGGGGATTGGGGGATTTGTTGAAACGAGCTTTCAGGTTTAAGGGTTCGGGAAAGTCAAATCCGAAGACGCTGGATCCCGGCTCAAGGCCGGGACGACAAGAAGATAAACGCGGCTCGA
Organism: Wenzhouxiangellaceae bacterium; assembly: GCA_032251235.1. Classification (GTDB taxonomy): domain Bacteria; phylum Pseudomonadota; class Gammaproteobacteria; order Xanthomonadales; family Wenzhouxiangellaceae. Next base: position 10,275 of record JAVVET010000072.1, on the reverse strand, counting down.
TACTTTTCGGTCGCCCTGGCGCGATCCGGGCGAGGCAACTTAAAACCTAAGCACTTAACACCTAAAACGGCGCCGGAGGCGCCCATGCAGCGCTGTTCGGAAGCCATTAATAACTCCACCCCATCTTCCGGTAGATGAATCCCATCAGCCAGGCCGGGCCGACGAGCAGGAACTGGAGGTCTTTGAAGAAGCTTGGTTTTTTGCCTTCGATGTGGTGGCCGATGAATTGCCCGATCCAGGCTGCGATGAACACGATGACGGCAATCAGCCACAGCGGTGTGGCAAAGGTCGCCTCGACCCAGGCGTTGATGCCCAGGCATAGCGCCAGGACCGCGCCGATGCCGATTGCGAGCCGGGGCGATAGCGCGAGATACCAGGCCATGGCCAGGACGGCCATCAGCACGGCCCAGTTCAGCCACTCGACAGGCGAGGGGATGGACCAGACCAGCGCGGTCACGGTCCACAGGATCAGCGGTACGCAGATCCAGTGGATGGTCTTGTTGGTCGGGTTCTGGTGGCTTTGGCCGTACTCGGCAAGCCATGAATCGGCACTTCGCATCGCGATTTTCTCCTTTGCAGTTGCTGTGCAGCTGGCCGGCCCCAATAGCGCCCGGGCGTTGATGTCGGCTTCATTATCGTTAATAATTGCGTGCGGCGCAAAATCGGACAGGTAGCGTAAAATACCGTGATGGCATTTAAATATTTTGGCACCGACGGCATCCGTGGCCGGGTCGGGGAAGGTCCGATTACCGCGGAGTTCACGCTCAAGCTCGGATGGGCGGTCGGCCGGGTTCTGGCAACATCCTACCCGGGCCGGGCCAGCGTGGTGATCGGCAAGGACACGCGAATCTCGGGATATTTGTTCGAGTCTGCGCTGGAGGCCGGGCTGGCGGCAGCGGGCGTGGATGTGGTGTTGCTGGGGCCCATGCCGACGCCTGCGATTGCGCATATGACCCGCTCTCTGGGGGCGGCCACCGGCATCGTGATTTCAGCCTCGCATAATCCGTTTGAAGACAACGGCATCAAGTTTTTCTCCGGCCAGGGCCAGAAACTTGCCGATGAAGTCCAGCTTCAGATCGAGGCCATGCTCGACCAACCGATGACCCATGTGCTGCCGCATCAACTGGGCAAGGTGCGGCGCATCGACGACGCGACCGGCCGTTACGTCGAATATTGCAAAAGCACGGTTGCCTACGGCAGCCGGCTGGACGGCCTGAAGCTGGTCGTCGATTGCGCCAACGGCGCAACCTATCGCATTGCCCCGGAAGTTTTCGGCGAGCTGGGGGCCGAGGTGATTGCGCTCAGCGATCAACCCGACGGCCTGAATATCAATCGGGATTGCGGCTCCACGCATCCGGGCGCGCTGCGCAAGGCGGTCCTCGAGCATCACGCCGACCTGGGGATTGCCTTCGATGGCGACGGCGACCGCGTGGTGATGGTCGATCACCAGGGCGGCCTGGTCGACGGCGACCAGATCCTGTTCATCCTGGCCAGCGCGCGTGCGCAAAACGGCTGCCTGGGCGGCGGCGTGGTCGGCACCGTCATGAGCAATTTCGGGCTCGAAGAAGCTTTTTCCGGCCACGATATTCCGTTCGTGCGGGCGCGGGTCGGCGACCGCTACGTGCACGAGCAACTGGTCGACCATGGCTGGGTCCTGGGCGGCGAAGCTTCCGGGCACATCCTGTGCCTGGATCGTGCCACCACCGGCTGTGGCATCGTCAGCGCGCTGCAGGTGCTCGAAGTCGTCGCTGCAAGCCGTCAATCGCTGCAATCACTGGCGGCCGGCATGCGCAAGTATCCGCAGATCATGATCAACGTGCCGGTCGACGGCCCGGCCTCGGCGCGGCTTGAATCCAGCAGTTCGCTGGCCGATGCCGTTCGAACGGTGGAGCAGGAACTCGGCGCACATGGTCGCGTGGTCCTGCGGCCTTCGGGCACCGAGCCGGTTGTGCGGGTGATGGTCGAAGGCCGCGATGAACAGCGCGTGCAGGTGCTGGCCGAGACGCTGGCCGATGTCGTGCGCAGCGGCGACGCAGTTGAACACTGAAAACCAGGTCAGAAAATTCGGCATCCCGGTGCTCGATCTTGCTGATTTCAGCGGCGCGGCAGACGGGTTTACCCAGGCGCTGGGCGAGGCCTACAGAAACTACGGCTTTGCCGGTATCACCGGCCACGGCCTGGACGAAGATTTGATCGATCGAGCCTACGCCTGCTTTCGGGCGTTGTTTGCGTTGCCCGACGAGGTCAAGCGAGGCTATCACCAGCCCGGCGGCGGCGGCAAGCGGGGCTATACCGGCTTTGGCGTCGAACAGGCCAAAGACCATGACGTGCCCGACCTCAAGGAATTCTGGCACGTGGGTCGCGAAGTGACCAGTGCCAACCCGTATGCAGATATCCTGTTGCCCAATGTCTGGCCGGCGGAAATCCCGGAATTTCGCAAGACCGCGCTGGCACTGTATGGTGCGCTGGACAATCTCGGCCAGCGCATGCTTTCGGCAATTGCGCTGGACCTCGGCCTGTCGGCCGACTGGTTCGCAGACAGCGTCGATCGCGGCAACTCCATCGTCCGTCCAATTCATTACCCGCCGATCGAAAACGCCGCCCCCGGCGCGGTCAGGGCGGCCCGGCACGAAGACATCAACCTGATTACGCTGCTGATCGGCTCGAAAGAGCAGGGGCTCGAGATTCTGAACAAGCGCGGCGACTGGATTCCGGTTACCACGCTGCCGGGTACGATCGTGGTCAACGTCGGCGACATGCTGCAGCGTCTGACCAACCATGTCTACCTGTCGACCACGCACCGGGTGGTCAATCCGCCGGGCGAGGCGGCCCGCAACTCGCGTTATTCGATTCCGTTCTTTTTGCACCCGAACCCCGATTTCATCATCGAAACCCTGCCGCAGTGCATCACTTCGGACAACCCGAATCGCTATCCCGAGCCGATCTCGTCGGACGATTATCTGCAGGAGAGAATCCGGGAGATCAACCTCGCCTGAGCCGGGACGGCTCAGGCGGAGTTTTCAGTTTTCAGAATTAAGTTTTCAGCAACCCGGGGCTCCGCTTGACCACTACGGGGGCATCGACGTCTGCACGGTCGATCACAACCTCGAGCGCAGCCAACAGGCGAAACGCACCGATCGACGTTCCGGGAATCGCTGTGATGCTTTCGTTGTCGATTCGGTGCGTGTTCGCTTCGCTCAACGCACCCTACCCGGTACTCGATGGCTGAAGTGGATACGTAATCAGGTAGGTTTTAAGTATTAGGTTTTAGGTGTCAAGGCATAACCTAACACCAACAACCAACAACCAACAATCTAAAACTTCGAATCAATCGATGACCCCGAGCTTCTTGCCGATGCGGGTAAACGCATCGACCGCACGGTCGAGATGCTCGCGCTCGTGGGCGGCCGAAATCTGCAGCCGGATCCGGGCCTGGCCTTTGGGCACGACGGGGTAGAAAAAGCCGATCACGTAAATGCCCTCTTCGAGCAGCGCATCGGCCATTTTCTGCGCCAGCGGCGCGTCGTAGAGCATGACCGGCACGATCGGGTGCTCGCCAGGCTTGATGTCGAAACCGGCATCGGTCATCGCGTTGCGGAAGTACTGCGTATTTTCGGCCAGCTTGTCCCGTAGCGCGGTCGAGCGATTGAGTATCTCGAACACCTTGATGCTGGCCGCCACCAGTGGCGGGGCGAGCGAATTGGAGAACAGGTAGGGGCGCGAGCGCTGGCGCAGGATGTCGATGACCGGCTGGCGCGCGATGGTAAAGCCGCCCATGCCGCCGCCTAGTGCCTTGCCCAGCGTCGAGGTGATGATGTCGACCTTGTCGAGCACGCCGAGGTGTTCGGCCGAGCCTCTGCCGGTGGGGCCGAAAAAGCCGGTCGCGTGACAGTCGTCGACCATGACCAGCGCGTTGTATTTTTCGGCCAGCTGCGTGATTTCATCGAGTCTGGCGACCGTGCCGTCCATCGAAAATACGCCGTCGGTGGCGATCATCCGGGTCCGCTTGTCGCGGGTCTTTTTCAGCGCATCTTCAAGCGCATCCATGTCGGAGTTTGCATAACGATGGCGCTCGGCCTTGCACAAACGGATGCCGTCGATGATCGAGGCGTGGTTGAGCGCATCGGAAATGATGGCATCCTCCGGGCCCAGCAGCGGTTCGAACAGCCCGCCGTTGGCGTCGAAGCAGGCCGCGTACAGAATCGAGTCCTGCATGCCGTGGAATTCGGCAATGACCTTTTCAAGCTGTTTGTGCAGGTCCTGGGTGCCGCAGATGAAGCGCACCGAAGCCATGCCAAAGCCGTGATCGTCGAGCGCCTGTCTGGCCGCGTCGATAATCCGGGGGTCATCGGCCAGGCCGAGATAATTGTTGGCGCAAAAGTTCAGGACCTCGCCGCGCTCGGCGGTCTCGATCGCCACGCGCTGGGGCGTGGTGATCCGACGCTCGCGCTTGTAAAGGCCATCGGCTTCGATTTGTTCGAGCTCGGCCTGCAGTCGTTTGAATGTCGCTTCGTCGCTCATGGGCGCGCCTCGGTTCCGATGGGTTCAATTACGCGCAGCGATTGCGCCGTTCGCGATGTCGATGCCTGCACTTGACACTTAAGACTTAACACTTAACACTTAACACTTAACACCACCTGAATATCCGTTCAGGTGATCTTCCCGGTCCAGTCGCAAACGACCTTGCCACACTGGCCGCGGGCCATCAGGTCGAAGCCGGTCTCGAAATCGTCGATCGCAATTTGATGCGTCAAGGCCTTGTGCAGCGGAAAGCCGGTGAGCACCATCTGGGTCATCTTGTACCAGGTCTCGTACATGCGCCGGCCATAAATGCCGTGCATTTCAAGGCCCTTGAAGATGACCTGGTCCCAGTCGATGCCGGTGCCGCTGGGTAGCAGGCCAAGCAGGGCCACCTTGCCGCCGTGATACATGGCTTGCAGCAGATCGTTGAATGCGCGCGGGTTGCCCGACATTTCCATGCCGATATCGAAGCCGTCGATGTCGAGTTCTTCGAGAATGTCGAGCAGGCGTTCGTTGCGCACGTTGATGATGCGTGTAGCACCCATTTCCTGGGCCAGGTTCAGACGGTAATCGTTGATATCGCTGATCACGACATGCCGGGCGCCGACGTGCCTGGCGATGCCGGCGGCGATGATGCCGATGGGTCCCGCGCCGGTAATCAAAACGTCTTCGCCGACCAGGTCGAATTGCAGCGCACAGTGGGCGGCGTTGCCGAAGGGATCGAAAAACGCCGCCACCTCGCTGGGAATTTCGTCGGGTATCGGCCACAGGTTGGTGGCCGGCACGACCACGTACTCGGCGAAGCCGCCGTCGCGGTTGACGCCGATACCCTCGGTGTGCGGGCAAAGATGGGGTTTTCCGGCACGGCAGTTGCGGCATACGCCACAGACGACATGGCCTTCGGCGCTGACGCGCTGGCCTTCCTCATAGCCGCGCACGCCGACGCCGATTTCGACGATGTGGCCGACGAATTCGTGGCCGATCACCAGTGGCGGCTTGATCGTGCGCTGGGCCCATTCATCCCACTGGTAGATATGCAGATCGGTGCCGCAGATCGCGGTTTTTTCCAGCTTGACCAGCACATCGCCGGGGCTGGGCGAGGGAACGTCCACTTCCCGGAGTTCCAGTCCCGGCGCTGCGGCGGGTTTGACCAGTGCGCGCATTTTTCGAGTCATCGGCAAGGCCTTGGTAAATAGACCCGCATTATAAATCCCGTATCGCTTAGCGCGCCGGGCTCTGGGAATTTGTACAACGAGTTGCGTGCAAGGCGCGGTTTCCGGGTTACGGGAAGTCACAAGCTGAAGACGCCGGATCCCGGCTCAGGGCCGGGGCGACAGCAAAGGCGCGGAATTTTGGTTTGATTGGCCGCGTCGCTGCAGCCCGCAGGACGGGGTTTCGACAGTTGCGCGCCGGAATTTCCTTCCATCGTGAATTTAGCGATAATGGCGATCATGGAATATCTGGAAAAGGTGTTGACGGCCCTGGCGCTGCCGCCTGGAGGACTGATTCTGCTGGCCTTGCTCGGCGTGGCGTTGGCCAGAAACCATTGGCGCAGCGGCAGCGTTCTGGTAACGACTTCGTTGCTGGCGCTGTGGTTGCTGGCAACACCGGCGGTGGCCGACTGGTTGCGCTTTAGCCTGGAACGGAAATATCCGCCGGTGCCGGTCGATCAATTGTCGCCAGCCGACGCCATCGTGGTACTGGGCGGCGGGATAACGCCTGCGCATGCGCGAAACCCGTATCCGGACCTGGGCGCGGCCGGTGATCGCTATTGGCACGCGGCGCGAATCTGGAATGCCGGCAAGGCGCCGGAGATTTTGATCTCGGGCGGCGTGTTGCCGTGGACGGGCGCCATCCGAAGCGAGGCCGAGGCGGCGGTTGGGCTGTTGGGCGATCTTGGCGTGCCGGCCGACCGTATCCTGATCGAGGCCGGCAGCGTCAATACGCGCCAGAACGCGCAAATGAGCGTCATGATCCTGCGCGGACGCGGCGCACGACGCGTGCTGCTGGTGACCTCTGCGCTGCACATGCGCCGGGCGCTGGAACTGTTCGAGCGCACCGGCCTGGAGGTGATTCCGGCCGCGACCGATCACGAAGTGGCACGCGAGCCGCCCGGCCTGCTGCGCTGGCTGGCCGATACCGATTCGCTGGATGGGTCGCGCCGCGCGCTGAAGGAATATCTTGGCTACTGGCTGGGGAAATAGACGTCCGGTTTGGAATGCAGCACATTCGGTAGCCTCTTGGTCCAGTAGCCTCTCGGCGTTGACCAATCCATGAGTGAGGCAAGGCCGGATTGGGCCGGATTTCCCGCAGCAGGTCAGTGTCAGATCCGACGGGCTTGTATGTTCTTTGCGGCCGAGTGGCTCGGCGAAAAGGACGAAGGCCTCAGGGATATGCTCGAGTGCAGCGGCAAGTCGGCCGTGGCTGCATCAGCGCTCGGGCGTCATGTCAGCAAGCCGGCCCAGGCCGCGTTGAGCAGCGAGACGATGGTGCCGCCGAGGATGGCCTTGAGCCCGAGCTGGGCCAGTTCGGGACGCCTCGACGGCGCGAGGCTGCCGATGCCGCCGATCTGGATGGCGATGGACGAAAAGTTGGCGAAACCGCAAAGCGCATAGGTTGCGATCAGCACCGAGCGCTCCGAAAGATTGTCCTGGATCTCGGTCAGTGCGACGTAGGCAACGAATTCGTTGGCCACCACCTTCTGGCCGATCAGGCCGCCGACGGTGACCGCTTCATCGAGCGGCACGCCGACCAGAAACGCCAGCGGCGCGCAGATCCAGCCCAGCAGCAGCGCCAGGTCGATCGGCTGTCCGACCAGTGCCTCGAAACCGCTGACCTGCCCGAGCCAGCCCAGCGGGCCGTTGACCAGGGCGATCAGCGCCAGGAAGGCCAGCAGCATGGCGCCGACGTTGAGCGCCAGCTTCAGGCCTTCTCCGGCGCCGCCGGCGGCGGCCTCGATCAGGTTGGTGTGTTCGCGCTCGACGGTGGTCTTGACCAGGCCCATGGTTTCGGACGGCTCGCGCTCGGGCAAGATCAGTTTGGCCACCAGCAGCGCGGCCGGGGCGGCCATGATCGAGGCCGAAATCAGGTGCTTGGCGAAAAAGGCCTGGGTTTCCGGGTCGGCGCCGCCGAGCAGCAGCACGTAGGCGGCCAGCACGCCGCCGGCAATCGTCGACATGCCGCCGGTCATCAGCGCGAACAGTTCCGAGCGGGTCATGCCGGGGATGAACGGCTTGACCACCAGCGGCGCTTCGGTCTGGCCGACGAACACGTTGGCGGCGGTGGCCAGCGACTCGCTGCCCGAGACGTTCATGAAGCGGCTCATGATCCGGGCCATCAGTTCGACGACCTTTTGCATGATCCCGAGGTGATACAGGCAGGCCATCAGTGCGGCAAAGAAGATGATGGTCGGCAACACCTGGAAGGCGAAGATGAAGCCCAGCGTTGTCGGGTCGGCCAGGCTGCCGAAGATGAATTCGGAGCCGGCCCGGGTGTAGCCGATCAGCGTGACGAAGCCGTTGCCCAGGGTTTCGAACACGACCCGGCCGAACGGCACCCAGAGCACGAAGATGGCCAGCGACAGCTGCAACGCCAGGCCGACGAGGATGGTTTGCCACTGGATGTGGCGGCGATGCTCGGAAACCAGCCAGGCAATGCCCAGCAGTACGATGATGCCGAGTAATCCGATCAAGTCCGTCATGAAGATCTTTTCATTATTATTGCCGGCAGTTTAGCGTCACATTGCACGCTTGTTCAGATCCTGATTTTTTGCCAGTGGCCCGCTCGCCAGGCCCGGGCGAACCAGACCGTCTGGCCCATTCGGTAGATTGCCTGCAGGATCCAGACCACCAACAGGCCGCCGCCGAGCACCGGGCCGGCCAGCACCGCCAGCGGAAGAAACAGCGCCCATTGCGCGGTGATCGAAATTTTCATGACCCGCCCGGTATCGCCGGCGCCGAGCAGACCGTGCATCAGGACCAGGCCGGCGGTGTCGACGCCGATGATCAGGCCGGAGATGATCAGCGGCCAGTAGGCCAGCTCCAGCGTGGCCGGGTCGGTCAGAAACACCGCCAGGATGGGCCGGCCGAGCACAATTACGCCCAGCCCCATCAAGCCGCTGACCGCACCGGTGAACAGTGCGGCGTTCCAGGCCCAGCGCCGGGCATCGTCGATGTTGCCGCGGCCCAGGGCGTTGCCGACCAGTGTGGCCGTGGCAATGCCCAGGCCGATCGACGGCAGTACGATGACCAGTCCCAGCGTCAGCAGCACGTTGGCCGCGGCCAGTTCGCGCGTGCCGATCAGCCCGATGATGGCGATCAGCGCCATCATGCCGCCGGCAAAAAACAGTTGCTGGAAGCTCGACGGCAGCGACAGGCGCATCTGGCGCGCCAGCATCGTGAAGGTCGGTCGCCGATGCAAGAAGCCTTCGTCCCAGGCATGGCGGATGCCGAAGCCGAAGTAGATCAGCGTGCCCAGCCAGATCGACAGCGTGGTCGCAAGCCCGGCGCCGGTCACGCCCAGTTCCGGGGCACCCAGGTTGCCGAAGATGAAGACCCAGTTGAGGAAAATGTTGACCATGTGCATGATCAGCAAGGTGGCCAAATACAGCCCGGTGCGGTGCACGGCCGACCAGTAGCCGCGAAACGAGAAGTTCATGCCGACCGCGATCAGTGCGAGCAGGCGCACCTGCAGGTACGGACCGGCCTCGGCGACCACATCGGGGTCGGGGTTGATGATGGCCAGCAGGCCCGGCGCCAGCCAGATCAGCACGCCGGCCATCGGCAGGCCCAGGATCAAGGCCAGCATCAAGCCGCCGTTGAGCGGCACGGCGATCTCGCCGTGGGCATCTTCGCCGACCCGGCGCGAGCAGATGGCCTGTACGCCGGTGGCCAGGCCGAGGATAAAAGCCATGCTCAGCCAGTTGGCGAAAGAGCCCAGGCCGGTGGCCGCCAGCGCGGTCGTGCCCAGTTGGCCGACCATGCCGATATCGACCAGGTTGAGGATGTTCTGCGAGGCCATGCCGCCGATGATCGGCAGCGCCAGCGCGAGCAGGGCGCGGCGCCGGTTGCGATCGGGAAAGTAGTGCCGGCAGGCTGCCAGAAGGTTCAACGGCTTCTCCAGAACCGGGGCTGTGTGCAGCGGGTCGGAATCATGCCGCCATTGTGCCGACTCGGCCGCAACGCGGCGTGACTTTCTGCCCGGTCCGCGGCCGCCCGAGGCCGGTCTTCAAACAACTTGATCGGTCGAGACGTAAACGCTGACTTCGCGGGTGGCGCGGAAGGTGATTTCCGGGTGGCGTTCCTCGGCCAGCTGCAGGTTGATGCGGGTCGGGGCCAGGTAGACCAGCCGGCCGCCGCCGTCTTCGGCCAGGTTCTGCTGGTTCTTGTTGCGGAATTTTTCCAGGTCGCGGTCGTTTTCGGCCGACACCCAGCGGCAGGTCGAGACGTTGACGTCTTCGAAACCGGCCTCGCAGTTGTACTCGGACTTGAGCCGGTAGGCGACGACCTCGAACTGCAGTACGCCGACCGCGCCGAGCACCAGGTCGTTGCCGATCAGCGGCTTGAAGAACTGCGTGGCGCCTTCCTCGGATAGCTGGGCCAGGCCCTTGGTCAGGCTTTTGAGCTTGAGCGGGTCGCGCAGGCGAACCCGGCGGAACAGCTCCGGGGCAAAGCTCGGGATGCCGGAGAACTGTAAATCTTCGCCTTCGGTGAAGCTGTCGCCGATGCCGATCGTGCCGTGATTGTGAAGGCCGAC
>JAVVET010000071.1:0-15031 GCA_032251235.1 Wenzhouxiangellaceae bacterium | reverse complement strand
CTCCTACGCAAACCCCGGCACCGGTCACGCGCTTTCCTCCAGCAGGTCGTCGTCGGTGAAGTCGCGGCCGTAGATATTGCGGAAATCCTCGTCGGTGACGGTCGCGGCGCTGCCGTCATAGACCAGCTCGCCGAAGCGCAGTCCGATGATGCGGCTGCCGTATTCGCGCGCCAGGTCGAGGAAATGCAGGTTGACCAGCGTCGTGATGCCCAGCTCGCGGTTGATGCGCACCAGGTCGGACATGATCTGGTGGGTGGTGACCGGATCGAGCGAGGCGACCGGCTCGTCGGCCAGGATGATGGCCGGCTGCTGGGCCAGCGCGCGGGCGATGCCGACGCGCTGCTGCTGGCCGCCGGACAGGTCACGGGCCTTGACCCAGGCCTTGTCGACGATGCCGACGCGCTTGAGCGCATCGAGCGCGATCTCGCGATCCTCGCGCGGCCACAGGTTGCACATCGCGCGCCAGCCGGGCACGTGCGCCAGCCGGCCGATCAGCACATTGGACATGACCGTCAGCCGCTTGACCAGCCGGAAATCCTGGAAGATCATGCCGACGCGCTTGCGCAGCGCGCGCAGCTCGCGCGCCGAGTTGGTCGCTACCGGCCGGCCATCGACCTTCACCATGCCCGAAGTCAGCGGATTGAGCCCGTTGACCGCGCGCAACAGGGTCGACTTGCCGGCGCCGGACGAGCCGACGATGACGACGAACTCGCCGGGCCGGATTTCAAGGTCCAGATCCTTCATGCCGACCGCGCCGTTCGGATAGGTAATGCCGGCCTTTTCGAACCGGATGGTGCCGGCCGCCGCATCGCTTGCCGGTACCAGCGGCCGGACCTTGAGCCCGGTGTCGGATTGGCTGTCGTTCATGCTTTCCCCTCGTCGTTTCGGCTAGCCCCGCACGATCTCGTAGGCTGCCCGGACCGGGTCGTACAGTCCCGGCTCGAAGCGCTTGAAGCCGTCGATTTCGTAGAGGATCCAGAGGATCTTCTCATCGTCGGGCAGGTCGGCCTGCTGCTCGGTGAGTTTCAGAAATGCATCGGCGATGGCCTGCTGCAGATCCTCCGGCAGCCCGGGCCGCAACTGCACGCCGTCGTTCGGAATCATCGGCGCGTGGTTGAACACGATGACCTTCTCGCCGATGTCGTGGTACTGGTCGCACAGCATGTCGCGGGCGTCGTTGTAGGCCACGCCGAAACGCGTATCGCCGCCGTAGACGGCCAGCGCGGCGGCATCGTGGCCGCGCACGAAGATGCCCTTGACATCCTTCTGCGGGTCGATGCCCATTTCGAGCAGCTGCACGGCCGGAAACAGGAAGCCCGACGTGGAGTTCGGATCGACGAACGCGATCGACTCGCCGGCCACCTGCTCGACCGGACCGACGCATTCGCGGAACACGCGCTTGACATCGATCCGGCCGGTGACCCGGCTTTCGCAGGTCCGTACCACCTCGCGCACCGGCGTGGCGCAGACCGCCGGGTCGTTGGTCATCCACTGCGTGCGGTAGCCGGCCTCGCCCTTGCGCGTGGAAATCAGGATGGTTTCGATGTCGTAGCGGCGCTGGCCGAGCATCGCGGCAAACGGCGGCAACATGCCGATGTCGGCCCGCCCGGCGCCCAGCGCCTCGACCAGGCCGGTGTAGTCCTGCGGCACGAACGTGCTGACCGGCACGCCCAGCTCCTCGCCCAGCCAGTCGCCCAGCGGTTCGAGGTTGTCGACCAGCGCGTCGGCCTCCAGTGCCGGCACCAGGCCGAGCACCAGTTCCTTCGGCCAGCCGCGCTCGTCGACCTCATCGCGCGGGCAACACGCCGCGACAAGCGCAGACACGGCAAGCGCAATCATTAACCGCATGAGTTCACGGCTCCGGCGCAAACGCGCGCAAGCATAACCCGGCAGGGGCGCTGGAATATTGCAAATTCATTACGTGTAGCGCGCGCCCCGACCGGACGGCACGAAACGCTGCCGCTCCAGCGCCTGGTGACCGGCGCTCAGGGGTTCCGGCGCCACCGGCAGGCCAAGTGCGTCGAGCACGCGCGCCACGGCCGCATCGCTGCCCTCGCACCAGTCGGCGCGAGCGATCTCGACGATCTCCAGCGGCAGGTGTTCGCGCATCCGCTGCCAGAGCTCGAACTCGCGCCGGTACTCGGCTTCGAGCTGGTCGATGCCGGCATAGCCCATCACCCGCCACTGCAAGACCATGTCATCGGGATCGTCCATGCACAGCACGACGCGCGTGCCGGGGAAATGGTGCGCCAGCGCCGGGATGGCACTGGCCTCCCACCAGCCACCGTCGAGCAGCACCGATTGCGCGGCATCGGCGGCCGCGCCGCGCATGAAACGCTTGCGTCCCAGCCGCATCGCGGCCTCGTCCAGCGCGCTGAATTCCTCCGGCGCCAGCGGCACGCCGAGCGATTCCAGCCGGCGGATTTCGGCGGCCGGATCGAGCAAGCCGACCTCGGGATGCGCGGCCAGCGCCGGCAACAGCACGTCACGGCCACTGCCCGGCCAGCCGGCGACGATCACCGGGGCGCGCAGACCGTCGTCCGGCGCCGCGACTTCCAGCGCCTGCCAGGCGTGGTCCAGCCACCGATCGAGCATCCCGGACTGGCGCTGCGATTCCAGCCGCGGCGCGTTCGGGGCACGCCACCATTGGCCCTTCTGCCAGTTGGCCCAGGCCTGGGTGCGCTCATCGGCCTGGTCGTAGCAGTTGCCGAGCCGGTTGTGCAGCACGGCGCGATCGGCATCGCTGATGCCCTCGGTGGTCAGCATCTGCTCCAGCGTCGCGCAGGCCTGCTCGTAATCGCCGGCGCGCTCGGACAGCATCGACCAGACCAGCATCGCATCGGGAATCGGCCGCTCGCGATCGAGCAGCGGCGCGATCGGCGCGCGCGCGCGGTCCAGGTCGGCCGGATTCTGGCCCGACAGCACACGCGCCAGCAGCAGCCGCGCCTCGCGCTGCTGGCAGTCGGCATCCTCGGCGACCACGGCTTCGAGCACTTCGCGTGCACCGGCCGCATCGCCCTGGGCCTCGATGATGCGCGCACGAAGCGTGCGCACCTGCGGATCCTGAGCGTCCATCGTCGCCAGCAGTTCCAGCGCCTCGTCCGGACGCCCGGCCAGCATCGTCAGCTCGACCAGGCGCAGGCCGATGGCAACGTCGTCGGGCCAGCGCTGCCGGGCCTTGCGCATCAGCGACCGGGCCTGATCCAGGTCGCCGACCCGCTCCAGGCTGATCGAGCAATTGATGACCGTCTCGGCACCGCCGGCGTCGCGCTCCAGCGCCTTGACGTAGTGATCCAGCGCCTCGCCGTCGCGCTGCTGCAGGCGCAGTGCGTCGGCCAGCGCGGCGTGGATCTCGCCGCTGTCGGGCTTGGCTTGCAGCGCGTTGCGGAAACACTGCTCGGCAAACCCGAGCTGGCCGTTGTTCAGGAATACCCGCCCTGCCGTGTCCTGCGCCACCGGGTTGTCGGGCTGGAGCTGGACCGCCTTGCTGGCATACGGCGCGGCTTCCTCGATCTCGCCCATTTCCAGCAGCGCGCGGGCGGCCGCGGCCAGCGCCGGCACGTGCTTGTCGTTGGCCCGAAGCGCGGTCTTGAACTCGCCGGCGGCGCGCTTGAAATTGCCGGTCATCAGCGACACCAGCCCCATGCCGGTGCGCGCCTCGACGTGGTTGGGGTCCAGCGCGATGGCCTGGGCGAACTGCTCGCGCGCCTCCTCGGGCCGGCGCATGTCGGTCAGCAGCCGGCCGTAGTAGTAGTGCGTGGTCGGCTGGCCGTCGCCCAGCGCCACCGCCTTCTCGACGTGCGGCAGTGCGCTTTGCACGTCGCCCTGGGCGTGACGGCACAGGCCGATGACCAGCCGGTACTGCCAGTTGCCCGGGTCCTGCTCGGCCAGGCGCTGGAACATCGGTTCGGCCTGGGCGTAGTTGCCCGCCTGGTAGACGCGGAATGCCTGCCGGCTCAGGCCGGCGTCAGGTGCTGACATAGTTCGCTCACGATTCGTTGTTCAATCCACGATTCCAGCCGCCAGTTGGCCAGGAACCCGCAATGGCCGCCGTGCGGCCAGACTTCCAGATCCAGCGCCGGCGGTCGCGCCAGCAGGTCGAAATCGGCCAGCGGAATGATCGGATCATCCGCCGCGGTCACGATCAGGCTGGAAACCTCGAGCCCGGCCATGTAGTCCCCGTCGATCGAATAGCCTTCGAGGTAGGCGTCCATATCCGGGAATTCGGTGTAATCGGCCACCAGGTGACGCGTCTGGTCGGCCAGATTGCGGTGCCGGAACCACGAGTCGAGATTGTACCGTTCCGGCCACAGCCGCTGCTTGCGCTTCAACGATCGCCGCCATTTGCCGACAAAGTACTTTTCGTAGATCGGAAGGCCGTCGGCCAGCGCGCGCAGCACGTTCTTCGGCCGCACCACCGGGCTGACCGCGACCACGCGATCGGGCGCGAACCCGGCCGCCGGCGCGTTGCGGGCCACGCGCAGCGCGAAATTGCCGCCCAGCGAGAACCCGACCACGAACACCGGCCCGGCGTCGTGCCGCCCGGCGACCACGCGCACCGCGTCCAGCACTTCCTTGAGCCGGCAGGAATGGAACAGCCCGGCATTGAGATGGTGCGAATCGCCGTGGTCGCGGAAATTCAGGCGGAAGGTCTCGAACCCGGCCGCATCCAGCGCCAGCGCGGTGTCGAGCAGGTAGTTGGACTCGGCGCTGCCCTCCCAGCCGTGCAGCAGCACCACCAGCGCGCCGTTGCCGGCCTCCGGTCGGCACGAATAGCCCAGCAGATGGACGCCCTCGGGCGTGGAAATCACCTCGCGCACCGAGCGCGCGCGGTAGCCGGCCGAGCGCCTGTGCACCCGGCGCTTGCGCCACGGGCTGGAGGTCAGCACCGACTGCAGGTGGGTGTTGGCCAGCAGGCCCGGCGGCGCGAACGGCTCGATCAGGCAGGCGGGCGTTTCAGCGGCTTGCGGCATATCCATACATCTCCGTGATTCGGGCCTGGGACAGGCGGGCCAGTTCGCGACGGGTCAGCCCGTCCGGCGCGATTGGCGCGCCGACGATGAGCTGGCCGTCGCACGGCGCGCGGCCCATCATCGACAGCATCAGACCGAAAAAACCGGTGCCCGGACCGAACACACGCTCGTCGTGGATATCGCCGTCGCGCCAGTAGCGGATGGCCACCGGAAGCACCGGCGCCGGTGCGCGCTGGGCGGCCGCGAACAGCCGGGCATGAAACGTATCGACGCCGCGTCGGGCCGAAATGCCGGCCTCGGGAAAAAGGCCGACCACGTAACCGCGGCGCAACAGCGCGACCATGCGCCGGGCGGCCTTGCGGCGCGAGGCATCGCTGCCACGCGCGATGAAGATCGTACCCACGGCCGCGGCCAGCGCACCGACCAGCGGCCAGCCGCGGATATCGGCCTTGGCCACCAGCCAGATCGGCGTGAGCGCATGCAGCAGCGGAATGTCGAACCACGAGATGTGGTTGGCGACCAGCAGAAACGGTGGCTCGGGCAGCGTGCCGATCACCTTCAGCCGCATGCCCAGCACGCGCACCAGCACCCGCGCCACGGCGCGCTGCACCACCGCACCCAGCGGCCGGCCGCCCAGCCTTCGCGTGCGCAGCCCCGGCAACAGCGCGATCAGCAGCAGCGGCACCGCCAGCAGCAACCAGGCCAGCAGCAGCGGCAGCCGGTACAGGTACCGCCACGGCTGCAACCGAGCCGGCGCGCCGATCAGGGAATCAGAAGGTGCCATGGACAAGGTGACCGCCAGCGCGTCGAAATCCGCGCGCTATTGTTTCAGATCACGACCATACGCGGGCTGGTGGCGAGGGTTGCCGCAGGAGCGAGCCCTGCTCGCGAAGGTTTTCATCGCGCGGATTCGCCTGCCGGGCACGCCGCTCACCACCGGCGATTACAATGACCGGCTTTGACCGCGCGACCCTTGACGCCGTGACCCAGCCCCTGCACACCGTGCGCATCCGCACCAGCGGCAAGCAATTCTCGGCCCGGCCGGGCGAAACCGTGCTGGCCGCGGCGCTGCGCCAGGGCATCATGCTGCCGTATTCGTGCCGCAACGGCACCTGCGCGAGCTGCAAGTGCCGGCTGGTCGAGGGCCGGGTCGAATATCCGTACAACCCGCCGGCCGCGCTGGAAGAATCCGACCTGGCCGACGGCATGATGCTGGCCTGCCAGGCCGTGGCTGCCACGCCGCTGGAAATCGAGGCGACCGAAATCGAGCAGGTCGCCGATATCCCGGTGCGGCTGATGCCGGCCCGGGTCGAGGCCATCGACGAACTCACCCCGGACGTGCGCCGGCTGCGGCTGAAGCTGCCACGCGGCCAGCGCCTGCAATTCCTGGCCGGCCAGTACATGGACGTGCTGCTGCCCGGCGGCAAGCGCCGCTCGTTTTCCATCGCCTCGGCGCCCAGCGAACAGGAATTCCTCGAACTGCACGTCAGGTTCGTCGAAGGCGGCGGCTTTACCGGGCATGTCTTCGAGGGCATGCAACCGGGCGAAATCCTGCGCCTGGAAGGCCCGCTGGGCATGTTCTTCGTCCGCCTCGGCAGCCCGCGGCCAATCCTGATGATGGGCGGCGGCACCGGCTTCGCGCCGCTCAAGGCGATGATCGAGGACCTGCTGCACGCCGAGGACCCGCGCCCGGTGCGGCTGTACTGGGGTGTGAGAACCGAGCGCGACCTGTACGCGCGCGAGCTGATCGACGAATTCGCCCGGCAACACCCCGATTTCGAATTCACGCCGGTGCTGTCCGAGCCCGAACCCGACTGGACCGGCCGCACCGGCTTCGTCCACGAAGCGCTGCTGGCCGACCATCCGGATCTCTCGCCGTGGGAAATCTACATGTCCGGCCCGCCGGCCATGGTCCACGCCGCGCGCAAGACCATGCTGGCCGCCGGCAGCCAGGAAAACCACCTGCACTACGACTCCTTCGACTTCGCCCCCGACGTGCCGCCGGCCGACACGCCCTGAGCGCGGTCCGCACGCCGTTCGTGCACTGGCCGCGGCCGTATAATTTGATGAATTGATCCAAACCTGGAATCGAATCGTGCTTCTTGACAACCTGCGCGGACAACGTGCCCGAATCGAGCAGATCGCCCGACGATACGGTGCCGAAAAGGTGCGCGTATTCGGATCAGTGGCGCGTGGCGACGAGCGAAGAGACAGCGACATCGACATCCTGGTCGAGCTGCCAAACGGCTACGACATGTTCCGTCAACGGCTGCCGTTGACTCGGGAACTTTCCGAATTGACCGGCCGGCGGATTGATCTGGTTCCAGAGCACGAACTGAACCCGCGTTTTGCCGAACGCGTCAAACGCGAGGCCGTTGCACTCTGATGCCAATGCCTCGCTGGATTGCGCATGCCGAACATATTCTGGAATGCATCGCGCAGATCGAATCGGTCCGACAGCGCGGTTCTCTGCAGCAGGACAGGATTCTGTATGCGGCCACCCTGCGTTTTCTGCAAACGATGTCCGAAGCAACTCAGCACCTGCCAGAATCGCTCAAAAACGTGCACTCGGCGATTCCATGGCAAGAGATCAGCGGATTCCGCAACATCCTGGTGCACAACTATCTCGGGGAAATTGACCCCACAACAATCCAGTCAATTATCCAAAACGACCTTCCGGCATTGCGTAACGCCGTGAACGCGATGCTGGAATCACACCAGAATTGAATTCCGCCGGCCGATACGCCCCGAGCCCGGTCCGCGCGCCGGCGGATTTCAGGGAATTCGCCCGCGCAATCACCGACGCACCCCACGCCCCCGAGTAGGCCGGACCCACGCGTCCGGCACATCCACAGCAACGACCTCCAGGCCGCGATCCATCCGAGCCATGGCGCCAACCATCGCGGCGTGGACGCCGCTCCTACAAACCACCACCCAACCCCGTAGGAGCGGCCTCCAGGCCGCGATTGCCCAGATCAACGGCGCCGCCCATCGCGGCGTGGACGCCGCTCCTACAAAACACCACCCAACCCCCGTAGGAGCGGCCTCCAGGCCGCGATTGCCCAGATCCACGGCGCCACCCATCGCGGCGTGGACGCCGCTCCTACAAACCACCACCCAACCCATCGCGGCGTGGACGCCGCTCCTACAAACCACCACCCAACCCCGTAGGAGCGGCCTCCAGGCCGCGATCGCCATACCGCCGTGCGACACGCCATCGGTCAGGCCGGGCCCACGCGTCCGGCAACGCCCTTACGGCTCATTCGCAATGGCTGCACATTCCATCCGAAACCAGCCCCCGGGCGAATTGCAAATCTCGCAGCCTCTCATTAAGCTACCGCCTCCGCTTTCTCAAGGCTTTCCTGATGCTGCGTGACCAGGCTTATCGCTCGATCCTGTTGGTGGTGTTCGCGCTATCCGGCTTTGCCGGTCTGATCTATCAGTCCATCTGGTCTCATTACTTTGGGCTCTTTCTTGGTCATGCGGCCTATTCTCAGGCACTGGTGCTGTCGCTGTTCATGGGTGGCATGGCACTGGGCGCGGGGCTGGTTTCGCGGCTTGGCCATCGGTGGCGCAACCTTATCCGCGTCTACGCAATCGCCGAGGCGCTGATCGGTGTCCTTGGCATCGGGTTCCACTGGATCTTTGTCGCCTTTCTGGATGTCAGCTACGATCACGTCATGCCCGCGCTGCCGGGCTCGGATTTTGTCTCAGTCTATAAATGGACCACCGCGGCGCTGCTGATTCTGCCGCAGACGGTGCTGCTGGGCATGACGTTTCCATTGCTGGCCGGCGGGTTGATTCGCCGTTTGAAGGGCGAGGATGGCTATAACCTTGGCAGCCTCTACTTCGCCAACAGCATTGGCGCGGCATTCGGCGTACTGGCCGCCACGTTTGCATTTCTGCCCGCCGTCGGTCTACCCGGGGCGATGACCATCGGAGGGACGCTGAACCTGCTCGTCGCCGCTGCAGCCTGGATCCTGAGCCGTCGTGGACAGGAATCCATTCCGAAAACGACGCCCATTGCTGAGCCGGAACGAGGCGGGCCGAGCCCCGTCCTGCGCATCGTGCTGATCGCGACATTCCTGTCCAGCGCGGCCTCATTTGCCTACGAGATCCTGTTCGTACGCATGATCGGGCTGGCAGTCGGAAGCACCCTGCACGCATTCGAGCTGATGATCGCCGCGTTCGTACTCGGGATCGCACTGGGGGCGCGCTGGATACGCAAGCGCGCAAGCAGCACGGAACGACCGCTGATTCTCGCCGGTCATCTGCAGATCTGGATGGGCATTGCCGCGTTGGTCGGCCTTGCCCTGTATGCGAATGCATTCGCCTGGGTCGGATTCCTGATGGATGCGCTCGACAGATCCGCCGAGGGCTATTCGCTGTTCAACGTCGGCACCGGGGTCATTTCAATTGTCATCATGTTGCCGACGGCGTTCTTCGCCGGCACCACCCTCCCGGTCTACACCGTCGCGTTGCTTCGGAGCGGCTATGGTGAACCGTCGATCGGCCGCGTATACGCCTGGAATACGCTGGGCGCAATTATCGGCGTGGTCGCAACAATGCTCTGGCTGCTGCCTCTGCTTGGTCTCAAGCTGGCCATGCTGGCCGCCGCGTTGGTCGACATCGGAATCGGCATTGCATTGTTTCGGCTCTCGGTCAACAGATCGGCCGATTTTGTCCGGGTCGGCGTCGCCGCCGCCGCATCGATAGCCGCTGCACTGCTGGTCGCAAACGCTCTTGAACTTGACCCGCACAAGCTCAGTTCCGGCGTCTATCGTTCGGGCAATTCAAAACTCGGCGAAGACGCCGAAATCCTGTACTACAAAGACGGAAAGACCTCGACAGTCACGCTGTTTCAGGCCGGGCCAGCGCTCAGTATCGCAACCAATGGCAAGGTCGACGCCGGCGTAGTCATGACGAACCAGGCCCGTCCAGCGCCTGATGAGCCGACCATGGTCCTGCTGGGCGCAATTCCACTGGCATATCTGCCCGGTGCAACCGATGCCGCTGTGATCGGGATGGGCTCGGGCATCACTACGCATACCGTGCTCGGCAGCCCTGGTATCGAGCGCGTTGATACCATTGAAATCGAGCAGGCGATGGTCGATGCCGCACGCGGATTCGGCGAACGTTCGATACGCGTCTACGAAGATCCGCGTTCCAACATCGTCATCGACGATGCCAAAAGCTACTTTTCGAGCAGCCAGCGACGCTACGACCTGATCATCTCCGAGCCATCGAACCCGTGGATGAGCGGCGTCGCCAACCTCTTTTCGAAGGAATTCTACGCGCGCATTCCCGCCAGTCTCGAGCCGAATGGCGTGTTCATACAGTGGCTGCAGCTCTACGAGATCGACACGCGGCTGGTCGTCAGCGCATTGCAAGGCCTACTGGGCGAATTCGAGCACGTGCACGCCTACCTTGCCAACCCTGCCGACCTGATCCTGGTGGCCAGTCAGCAGCCGCTCGCGCAACCGGACTTCGACGGGTTGTTTGCAATCGACACCGGAAACGAACTGAAGCGCATCCGCATCGATGACCCGCGCCAGATTCGCTACCGGCGCGTTGCCGATCGCGATCTTCTGCAGGCAATTGTGCGCGCTAACCCGGCGCCGACCAACAGCGACTATCACCCAGTGCTGGCTTTGGAGGCGCCACGCGCACGATTTGAAGGGGCCGAGGCAATCTGGCTGACGAACCTGGCCGAATGGAACACCGACTTGCTGAAGTGGCTGGATATTCGGCTGCCCGTGTCCGATCCGGCGTGGCTGTCTCCTCAAAGCCACTTTCCAGGTGAAGTAGCCGCGAGCCGTGCCGCCGACATTCGCGCCGCGTTGTTGGAACTGGATTCGCAGTCTGTGGCCGAACTGCCGCCCGAGGACCGCAACCTTGTGTTCAATATACGGTCCTCCGCCGCCGCACTCTGCACCGCAAATCCCTCCGACCAGGAGCTCGCCGTAGCCTTCGAGACCCTGGCCGAGCTCGCTCGACGCACATTGCCGTTTCTTGCCTCGCCGCTGCTCGAGGACGTGCTGATCGAACCTGAATGGCTGCCCTGTGAGCCAGATCACAAGCATGTGCGCGAGGCTCTGGCACTGCTGGCGGCAGCCGCACGGCGCCAAGAAGTCGAAATGACCAATCGGGCACGGACATGGCTGAGCGCCGAGCCCGACCGACCGGAATACACGCGCACGCTGGACCCACTGGCACTTTCAACCCTCACCCTGGGGCTGATCGGACAGGGTGATTTCGAAGCGGTCGGGATTGCGGAAGAACAGTTTGGAAAAACTGTCCCCATCAAGGACGACGCCGGTATGGAACGCGTCCTGTTCTCCGCCTGGCTGGAGCAGCCATCGCAAGATTAGCAAGCGGGGTATCGGCATCGACCGAGGGTGTCAAAGGAACGCCCGGATCAGGAAATGGAGTGCCACACCTCACCCAGGCTGGCCCATTTTCGGCAATACCTGACATTTTTTGTCACCCCGTGGCGCGCGCCGTCGGAGTTCGGGCGAAACAGCCGGGGTCCGGTCGATTGAGCGCCACATCTCACGTGCGGCACCGCACAAAAGCACCACGGATGGCACAGAATGTGCATTATTCTCCCCGAGGGAGCTTGCAGTGTTCCCGAATTCACTCAAGCTCGAGGCTTGACAGACAACCACCTGAAACCACCAGGAGCACCACCATGAACAACCTACGCACCATCCGAAATCAGGGCGGCTTCACCCTCATCGAACTGATGATCGTGATCGCCATCATCGCCATTCTGGCGGCCATCGCGATTCCCCAGTACCAGAACTACGTTGCCCGCTCGCAGGTCGGTAACGGCCTGCAGACGATCTCACCGCTGAGAACCGCATACGAAGAAAGTCTGGGCCGAGGCGTAGCTGCGTCGCTGGCTGTCGCCGACCCTGGATACCTCGGCGCGACCGCGGGTGCAAACGACCTCGGAACAATCTCCATCACGGCCGGGGATACTGGCAGTATTGTCTTTACCTTCAATAACACCACCTCAACAGACGTACAGGGCAAGAAGGTTACATTGCAGCGCGGCGCGGACGGGGGCTGGGCATGTTCGTACGACGGAAAGGTCGTTCATGAACCACGTAACTGTGACAACTGATTCTTGCCCGGTCGAGATCGGCTAAGCACAAACCGGCTGATCGAATGATTTTTTCGATCAACCTGGCATAGCAAGGTTGGCTGCATTGGCCAACATTCAATGCCCCGACCTTCGTCGGGGCATTTTTTTACCCGATTGGACAGATCCAACGCAATCGGAGCACTCGCGTAAACCAATGGCTGCCTTGTTCCGCAGAATCGGCTCGATCATTGACGGAGTTTTGCTTGCATGACCGCTGTCGAACATCAACTTCGAAGCCACTGGAAAGAGTGGCTTCTGCTGACCGGGATCCTCTTCGCGACCTACCTGATTTATTCCGTCGGCATCTCCGGCGACTTTCTTCTGGACGACGCTCACAACCTGGAACGCCTGGGCGCGCGTGGGGCGATCGAAACGTGGAGCCAGCTTTGGGTTTATATCACTTCCGGGCAGTCAGGGCCCACTGGCCGACCGGTCGCGTTACTGAGCTTTTTGCTTGACGCAAATAACTGGCCCGCGCCTCCGGGTCCGTTCAAGCAGACAAACATTTTTATTCATTGCCTGATCGGGCTTATTCTCTACCTCGTCACGAAAAAACTGATTGAATCAACAAACATTGCTCGTGGAAAGGCTGCATGGCTAGCGTTATTGGCTGCGACGCTATGGCTTCTGAATCCCCTTTTCGTTTCAACAACGCTCTACATCATTCAAAGAATGGCGCAGCTTGCAGCCCTGTTCACGATGCTGGGCTTTCTCGGGTATCTGATCGGCCGCAATCACATCGACCAACGTCCCCGTCTGGCGTATTCGATAATGACTGGAAGCGTTCTGTTGGGCACCACACTCGCAACGCTCAGCAAGGAAAATGGCATCTTGCTTCCTTTCCTGCTACTGATCATGGAGTTTTCGCTCAAGCACCATTGGCTGGAGTCCGGGCCGTCACGACGTTGGAAATTCTGGTTCCTGGGCATCCCGTCAATGGCTGTAATCATCTACCTGGGGCGCGGCTTGATCAGCGTTGACGAGACACTCATGAATCGAGGATGGTCTGCCCTCGAACGATTGCAGACCCAGCCCATGATTCTCCTTGACTATCTGTATCATTTACTGTTCCCAAAGATCCAGACCAGGGGAATTTCGCGTGATGATGTCGAAATTGTCACCTCGGGCTGGTTGATTCTCGGCACGGGCGCACTGATCGCAAGCCTTGTTCTGTTTGCAGTGATGATCAGAAAGAAAGCGCCGCTTCTGACATTTGGTGTGTTGTTCTTTTTTGCCGGACACCTCCTTGAATCAACCATAATTCCCCTGGAGCTGTATTTTGAACACAGGAATTATCTCCCAGCCTTGATGCTGTTCCTGCCAGTCAGTCACGGTGTACATCTATTGCATGGAACATACAGTAAATGGGTGGCCTGGCTGTTGAGTGCGATACTGGTGTTGACATTCGGTGCAGCGACGTATCTCCGTGCATCGTTATGGGGAGATCAGGATCTTCTGCTACTGACATGGGGCAGGAATAACCCTCATTCCGTGCGCGCACAACTCAACTATGTACAGACGCTCAACAGACTGGATCAAGGTGGTGAGGCCCTCAACGCACTCGAGTCCGCCCGGTCTCTTCGTCCGGAAAGCGGGGTTCTCGACCTCTATTACGCCGCAAACCGCATCGTCAGGCGAAACTTCACGAGCGAGGATTTCGACGAGATCGCGACGCAGTTCAACACAAAACCCTACGAAGGCGATCAGCGCGCCGCGCTGGAGTTACTGGTTGACACGATCAACAAGGGAGGCGAAAATCCGGAATTCAGAGAAGTCATGCATCGTATCCTGCGCGAGTGGCGCAGGCGTTGGGGCGACGTTTCGCACGTAAAGGAAAGATCTCTCCATCTTCAGGGTATTCTTGATTCGGGGCAGTCAAGACCAGAGCAGGCACTTGGCCACTTTAGAGCCGCACTGCAGGAAAGTGGCAAACCGGAGGCTGGCCTCAGCATGGCATCGATCTTGATCAACGATGGCCACCCAGATGCAGCCATTCAGCTTCTGAACGGGGTCAGGCCCATGCTGGACTCTGGTGCAGCTAAGCTCACGGATCCGGAAGCTAAAATGCTTGGATCGGCGCTTGATCAACTTATGAAAAAAGCTCAAAGCAGGATCAACTCCTCAGGCTCTGCTGAGGGTGAAAATGTACCAGTACATTATGCTCATGATATTGAACCGTAAATTCCACAAGTGCCGCGGCCCGATCAGGCTATCACTTGATGATGGTCTCAAAAGGCATGATAGGCTTGGAAAGCAGAGTGACGCTAGCCCTTTCGGTCCCGCCTGACTCGCTTGCCATGCGCCTGCTCGTACTCTCTTCTACCTACCCGAGGTCCGAGCACGATCCGGAACCCGGATTCGTGCACGAACTTGCTCGTCGGCTGACCGATGCATTCGAGGTGCGCGTCATTGGCCCGCACGCCACCGGCGCCGCACTCCGCGAGCAGATGGACGGGGTGGATATCACCCGCTTCCGCTACGCGCCGTCGAAGCTGGAAACGCTGGTCAACGATGGCGGCATCGTCACCAACCTCAAGCGCAACCCGATCAAGTGGCTGCTGGTGCCGGCCTTCCTTTTCGCGCAGACCTGGACAACCTGGCAGACGATCCGCACATGGCGCCCGGACGTGATCCACGCACACTGGCTCATCCCGCAGGGGCTGATCGTGGCGCTGCTCGGACGCGTGTCGCGCAAAGTACCACCGTTCCTGGTCACCTCGCACGGTGCCGATCTGTTCGCGCTGCGCTTCTGGCCAATGCCGGCGGTCAAGCGCTTCGTCACTCGACGTGCCGCAGCAGTGACGGTAGTCAGTCAGGCTATGCTGAAAGCGCTTGAGGAACAGGGGATATCCACTGAGAACGCCACAGTACAGCCGATGGGCGTCGACCTGACCGAACGTTACGTGCC
>JAVVET010000070.1:0-15444 GCA_032251235.1 Wenzhouxiangellaceae bacterium | reverse complement strand
GAACGGCACGTCGATCAGGCTGATCAGCGTGCTCTTGCCGGGAAACTCGAACTTTGTGATCGCCCACGCCGCGGCCACGCCGAATACCGTGTTGATCGGTACGCTGATCGCCGCGGCGATCAGGGTCAGCTTGATGGCCGACCAGGCCGCCGGTTCGGAGATCGCCCGGAGGTAGGTGTCGATGCCCTTGCTGAACGCCATGCCGAACACCAGCACCAGTGGCGCCAGCAACAATGTGGCGAGAAAGCCGACGCTGAGCACGATGACCAGCCGTTCCATCCAGGCCGGCTCCGAGACACCGGGGATCTGGGCGCTCTTGCCGGCCATGAGTCGAGTCGCTGAACCTGTCATGATCGTCAGCTCTGCCGCGCGCCGCGGCGTCGGGCCCAGTCCTGCAGTCCGTTGATGACCAGCAGCAGCAGCAATGAAGCCAACAGGATGGTCACCGCGATGGCGGTCGCGCCGAGATAGTCGAACTGTTCGAGCTTGATGACGATCAGCAACGGCGCAATCTCGGTCTGGTACGGCAGGTTGCCGGCGATGAAGATCACCGAACCGTATTCGCCGAGCGCGCGCGCGAACGCCAGTGTGAAGCCGGTCACGATGGCCGGCGCCAGCGCCGGCAGTACGACGCGCCGCAGGGTCGTCGCGCGGCTGGCCCCCATGCTGGTCGACGACTCCTCCAGCGAAGCGTCCAGGTCCTCGATCGCCGGCTGTACGGTCCGGACCACAAACGGCATGCTGATCAGCGTCAGCGCCGCGATGATGCCAAGTTGCGTAAACGCGACCCGCACGCCGATCTCATCGAGCGGCGCACCCAGAAAGCCATTTCTCGCAAACAGCGTTGTCAGGGCAATGCCCGAGACCGCCGTCGGCAGCGCGAACGGCAGATCAACCATCGCATCGAGCATTCTTCTGCCGGGAAAGCGGTAGCGCACCAGTGTCCAGGCCACCAGCGTGCCCATGACGGTATTGATCACCGCGGCCACCAGCGCACTCGAAAAACTGACCCAGTAAGCGCTGAGCGTACGCGGATCGAACGCTGCGGCAGCGAATTGCGCCAGCGACTGGCCGGCGCTGAACCAGACCAGTGCGGCCAGCGGCAGCACGACGATCAGGCCCATCCAGGCCAGCGTCATGCCCATGCTCAGACCAAAGCCGGGCAACACCGACGGCTCGCGCCAGCCCGAGCGGGCCGGCGCCAGTGGCGCCGCCGGTCCCGTCGGTGCCAGCGTCGTGGTCATTGCGCGACCGGCTGGTAGATGCGGTCGAATTCTCCGCCATCGGCGAAGTGGCGCGCCTGAGCGCGGGCGAAGCTGCCGAATTGCTCGGCCACGGTGAAAAGTTCAACTTTCGGGAACTGCTCGGTATACTCTGCCAACGCCGCCGCATCGCGCGGGCGGAAGTAATGCTTGGCTGCCAATCGCTGCGCCTCCGGGGTATAGAGGAAATTCAGGTAGGCTGTGGCCGCGTCGCGCGTGCCCTTGGCGTCGACCACTGCGTCGACCAGTGCCACCTTGGGCTCGGCCAGAATCGACACCGACGGCACCACGATCTCGACTTCGTCCGGGCCGAGTGCCTCGATCGACAGGATCGCCTCGTTCTCCCAGGCCAGGAACACGTCGCCGATGCCGCGCTGGACGAATGTATTGGTCGCCGCACGCGCTGCGCGGTCCAGAATCGGCACGTTCCGGTAAAGCTTGCGCACGAATTCGCGCGCGGCCTCAGCGCGCTCAGCGTCGGTGGAACCTTCCGGCGCGGCGCGCCAGGCGTAGCCCCAGGCAGCCAGATAATTCCAGCGCGCACCGCCCGAGGTCTTGGGGTTGGGCGTGATGACTTCCACGCCCTCCTTGATGATGTCGGGCCAGTCCTGAATGCCCAGCGGGTTGCCCTTGCGCACCAGGAACACGATCGTCGAGGTATACGGCGCGCTGTCGTGCGGAAACTCGCTTTGCCAGTCGGCGTCGAGAATGCCTGCGTTGTTGTGAATTGCATCGATGTCGTAGGAAAGCGCCAGCGTCACGACGTCGGCCTTGAGCCCGTCGATCACCGCCCGCGTCTGTGATCCCGAACCACCGTGCGACTGCTGGATTTCCAGCGTCTGGCCGGTCTTTGCCTGCCAATCGGCGATGAACAGGGGATTGACCTCCTGGTAGAACTCCCGGGTCGGATCGTAAGACACATTGAGCAACTCCAGCGTTGCCGACCGGGTTTCGGCCGGGGCGGCCACGTCCTGCGGTCCGGCCTGTTCACCCCCACAACCGCCGAGAATCAATGCGGAGATGATTGCGGCTGCGCCCAGGCGCCTCGGTTTTGACAGCGCTTTCCAGTCGCTTCGATTCGTGTTCATGCTGCTTTCTCCTTGGGTTGACAAAGGTTCTCAGGAATCAGGATCAGTGCACCGATCGGCCCCAGGTTGTGCAGGATCCAGTTCGACAGGCTGCCTTCGCGCCAGGCCTCGCAAGCCTGCACCGGCAATCGGGTAATCAACAGATCGGTATCGTTCTGCGCCACCGCGCGCTGCAGCTCGTCGAGCTCGTCTCCGACTCGCAGCCTGGGTTGGACGATCGACCCGAGCTGGCGCAGCTCGCGACGTGCCGCCGCGACGAACTGCTGGTGTTCATCCTGGATCGAGGTACCGACCGGCAGGGTCAGAACCAGATCGATCAGCGGCGGCCTGCCGCTGGCGAAGGCCTGCTTGACGCCGACAATCAGCTCACGATCGCGCTCGGCATTGCCGCTCAGGTACACCACGGCGCGGTCGACGCGCCGCGGCGGCCCGAACCAGACCAGGATCTTGTCGGCGTCGAGCTGCAGGTCTCGCGGTGCATCGGGCGACGCCTGGTCGCCATCGAGCTCGGGATGCCGGTCATCCGGGGATTCCAGTTGATGGCCCTGGCGTTGCTGCCCGGTCAGGAAGTCCACCGCCCGGCTGCCCGCCAGGGCCGGCAGTGGCTGAAGAAATTCCAGAAAATGCACGCGACTGAGTGCGACCCATACCGAATCGCCAACCGCGATCCGCCGGGCCAGCGCCTGTGGTCGCGTACGCAGGGCATCGACAAGGAACTCATTGCTGCCGAAATCCGCCCGCGGATGAATGATCTGCAGATCCCGACTGGCCGGCAGCGCCACGCGCAGACGCTCGAACGGACCACCGAAGACCCGCTCGACGACCCGTCCGCAACCGATGATGCGGCTCTGCAACTCGAACCCCGACAACGAGATATCAATATCCTCGGGCCTGACAAGCACCTGGGCGAAACACTCGCCCCGATCGCGCGCACGGTCTCCCGGAAGCACGAACTCCGCCTCACCGATCCGCACGCCACCCTGACCGAAAGCGCCGAGGAAGACGTTGGCCGAGCCGAGAAAACCGGCGGTGAATTCATGATTCGGTGCGTGGTACAACGATTCCGGCACGCCGGCCTCGATGAGTTCGCCGTCGTGCATCACGCCGATCCGGTCGCCCATCGCGAACGCCTCTTCCTGGTCGTGGGTCACGAATACCGCGGTAATGCCGATTTCTTGCTGAATGCGACGCACGCTGTGACGCAGTTCCAGCCGGATGCGCGCATCCAGCGCGCCGAACGGCTCATCGAGCAGCAGCACGCTGGGCTTGAACGCCAGTGCTCGAGCCAGCGCCACGCGCTGTTGCTGGCCGCCCGAGAGCTGGCCGGGCCGGCGTCGCTCGAAACCGGTCAACCCGACCAGGTCCAGCATTTCGGCTACGCGCCGATGGCGTTCGGCGCGCGGCATCCGGCGAATCCTGAGGCCGTATTCGACGTTTTCGAACACGCTCATGTGCTTGAACAGCGCGTAGTTCTGAAATACGAAACCGACCCCACGCTGTTGTGGCGGCAGCAGGCTGACATCGCGGTCGTTCAGAAAGATCCTGCCGCCGTCCAGCGGCGCAAGCCCGGCAATCAGGCGGAGCAATGTGCTCTTGCCGCTGCCGCTGGGACCGAGCAGCACGAAGAACTCGCCTTCTGCAACTTCCAGCGAGACGCGATTGACGACGCGCGTCGTGCCGTACAACTTGCAAACATCCTGGATTTGGATTGACATAAATCACAGTGGACTGATCACCAGAACGCACGATAACTCCAGTCGATAGGTCACCAAGGTTATGTTTCGGTTACAACGAGGTTACGTCACGTCGCATCCACGACCGGCGGCTGTTGTCCGGGACCACGGACATTCCGCCCGCATGGCACTTTCGATTGACGACGCAGAAAGGTAGGCCAGCCCGACCCCCCGATCTGGTGGCCGCTGCGATAATATGGGCTTTTTAAACCACGGAGTCACGACCATGACCGATTCAATCGTCATCACCGCCGCTCGCCGCACGGCCATCGGCTCCTTCCAGGGTCAATTCCAACCCGTTTCGTCGCCGCAGCTCGGCGCGGCCGTCATTCGGGCAGTCATCGCCGACACCGGTCTTGATGGCAATGATGTCAGCGAGGTCCTGATGGGCTGCGTACTCCCGGCTGGCACTGGCCAGGCGCCGGCGCGCCAGGCATCGATTGCTGCGGACCTGCCCCTGTCGGTCGGCTGCACCACGCTCAACAAGGTCTGCGGCTCCGGCATGAAAGCGGTCATGCTCGGGCATGACGCGATCCTTGCCGGGTCGGCGGATATCGTCGTTGCCGGCGGCATGGAGTCGATGACCAATGCCCCCTATCTTGTCAAGCGCGGCCTGCGGATGGGCCACGACCAGCTGCTGGACCACATGTTTTTCGACGGCCTTCAAAACCCCTACGACGGCGAAATGATGGGCACCTTCGGCGAAAAGTGCGTGGCTAAATACGGCTTCACACGCGAGGCCCAGGACGCGTTCTCGAAAACCTCGGTGGAACGCGCGAACGCGGCCACCGAATCGGGCGCCTTCGACGCAGAAATCGCAGCAGTAACGGTCAAGTCGCGCAAGGGTGAGGTCGAGATCGATACCGATGAGGAGCCCGGCCGGATCCAGGTCGACAAGATCCCGAAGCTGCGCCCGGCATTCGCAAAGGACGGCACCATCACCGCCGCGAGCTCTTCCAAGATATCCGATGGCGCCGCCGCCCTGGTTTTGATGACCCAGGCCAACGCCGAGCAGCGCAATCTCGATCCGCTGGCAAAAATCGTGGCCCACGCCACGCATTCCCAGGAACCGGAATGGTTTACTACCGCACCGGTCGGTGCCCTTAAAAAAGTGCTCGATCGAGCCGGCTGGACGGTCGCCGATGTCGACCTGTTCGAAATCAACGAAGCGTTCGCAACCGTCACGATGGCGGCCATGCACGAGCTGGACCTGCCGCATGAAAAGGTCAATATCCACGGCGGCGCCTGCGCCCTGGGACACCCGATCGGCTGCAGTGGCGCCCGGATCCTGGTCACGCTGATTCACGCACTCCGGACCACCGGCGGCAAGCGCGGCATCGCTTCGCTGTGCATCGGTGGCGGCGAGGCGACTGCAGTCGCAATAGAGCTCGTTTGAACCGCTAATGGCCGGTTCAAATACAAAATCGGCGATCATCTATGCGCTGGTCGCCAATAGCGCGATCGCCGGTGCCAAGCTGTTGGCAGCGCTGGTGACCGGCTCCAGTGCAATGCTTGCCGAGGGCATCCACTCGATCGCCGACGCCGCCAACCAGGTGCTTTTGCTGATTGGCATCAAGCGTTCCCGACGGCCGCCGGACGATCAGCATCCGCTCGGTTACGGCAAAACGATCTATGTCTGGAGCTTTATCGTCGCGATCGTCCTGTTCAGCCTGGGCGGGATGTACTCGCTGAACGAGGGCTGGCACAAGCTGAGCGACCCTCAACCGCTGGCATGGCCGTGGCTTGCCATCAGCATCCTTGTTTTTGCCATCATCGCCGAAGGCATTTCGCTGCGCAAGGCGATCATCGAGATCAACAAGGTTCGCGGCGACCGAAGCCTTTGGCGATGGTTTCGAGAGAGCCGCGCCAGCGAACTGGTTGTCATTTTTGGAGAGGACGTGGCCGCCGAGATGGGCCTGCTCCTGGCCCTGGCCGCGGTCGCCATGACCATGCTGACCGGCAACCCGGTCTACGATGCATTGGGAACGCTGGCCATCGGCCTGTTGCTGGTTGTCATTGCGCTGCTGATCGGCGTCGAAGTCAAAGCATTGCTGATCGGAGAATCGACCGACCCGCAAGACATCAAGAAAATGCGGATTTTCATTGGCAATCGGCCCGAGATCGAGGACTTGCTGAACCTGTTGACCATTCAGCTGGGCCACGACGTCATGGTTTCGGCCAAGCTGAAGATGCAAAAAGTCGACTCGGCGACGGATCTGGTAGCTGCCATCAATCGTTTTGAAGTCGATTTCAAACAGGCCTTTCCACAAGTGGTATGGCTGTTCGTAGAGCCTGACATCCAGGTCTGACGGCGCCGCAGCAGGAAGGGTGGTGAATGGCTAATCCGGTTTCTCGAGCCGCTGGTCAACGACCCAAAATCCAAACCTTGGCCAATCAAGCCTGGCTGCATTTCGGGGCACCTTTCCGATTCCATACATTCCCGATTCCAGCGCACCAGTCATAGGGGTCCGGTAAGATGTCGGGCTGCCGACAGCGAGCCGGAATCTTCAGATGCAAAGCAAACCGGAATTGAGCATCGTAATTCCAGTCGGACCCGGCGAGAAAGCCTGGCAAGGGCTGATACCGCGTTTCGAGCAAGCGTCTTTTGTCTGCCAGATTATTTTAGCCGGGTGTGAGCCGCCCTCGGCCGACCTGGAAAAGCTTGCCGCTGGTCCCGAAATCGTCTGGCTGGATGCAAGTCGGGGCCGTGCTGCGCAAGTCAACCAGGGCGTTGCCGCGACGAAAAGCGAAGTGATCTGGATATTGCACGCCGACAGTCGCCCCGGGCCAGGCGCGATGAAAGCGGCGGCCGAATTCAGCCGCCGGAAACCCGGGACGCTGGGCTGGTTCGATCTGACCTACGGCGATGATCCAGGTGGATTCACGCGCTTGAATGCCTGGGGCGCCAACTGGCGATCGCGGCTTCTCGGACTTCCGTTTGGCGACCAGGGCTGGTTGATGCCGCGTGCCTTGTTCCTGCAACTCGGCGGTCTCGACGAAGGCTTCGGACGCGGCGAAGACCTGGATTTCATTGTTCGGGCGCACGCCGAAGGCATCCCGTTGCAGCGCATCGGCGCCTCGCTTGAAACTTCGGCACGACGATATGTCGAGGACGGATGGACGACAACGACGCTTGCCCACCTCTGGCTTACCCTACAATTCTGGCTTAAATCCAGAAAACGTCTCAGGAAAGAAAAATCTTGAAACCTGCTGTTGCCATTTTCGTGAAAACGCCCGGCTTTTCACCGATCAAGACCCGGCTGGCACGCCGATTGGGAATCGCGCTGGCTGAAAACTGGCACTCCAATGCCGCGGCCTGCGTGGCTCAAAGCGCACGCCAATCCGGACTCGAAGTTTACTGGGCCGTGGCCGAAGTCGAGGCGCTTTCAGATCCCTTGTGGCAAGATCTGCCGCGAATTGCGCAAACCCAGGGTTCTCTCGGCGAGCGCATGGCCGGCGTCCATACCCGACTGGTCGAACGCCACGGCAGCGCCATCCTGGTCGGCGCCGACCTGCCACAACTGCAGGCGCACCATTTACGACAGGCGGCCGATTGGCTTGACGCCGATTCCAGCCGCCAGGTCATCGGTCCCGCACACGACGGCGGTTTCTGGCTGTTTGGCGCCAACCGGGTTTTCGATACCCAATGCTGGGCTTCGGTCACCTACAGTCGGTCCGATACAGCGCGCCAATTCATCAATGCAATGGCCGGGGATGCCTGGGAAATGCTGGCGCGCCTGACCGACCTGGACGAACCGGAAGATCTGCCGCGCGTGCTCGCCGAGCTTCAGGCTGTGCCCCAACCGACAATCAGTCAACAGAAAATGATCGATTGGCTCAAGGAATGCATCGAGCAGGCAGCCTGAATCCCGGGTGAGCAGGAGTCGATAACGATTGAACTCAAGGAAATATCTTTGATCCGGATCCGGGGCTCCGGCTCTTGAGTGCTCCCTGGCTGTCAGCGCCGTCGCCTGAAAGCGACCTGCAACCTGCCGGTTACAGAAATTGCTCGTTGAGTATCCGTTCATCCAGCGAATGTTCCGGATCGAACAGCAAGCGGTGCGATATGTCGTCGGCCTGTTTGACGGTCACCGAGACGACATTTCGCACTTCGTCATAATCAGCCGTGGCGCTGACTGGACGTCGCTCCGGACTGATGACCTGGAATTCCACCTCGGCGGCCACGGGCAGGATCGCGCCCCGCCAGCGCCTGGGCCGAAACGGGCTGATCGGCGTGAGCACCACCGCTTCGGTACCCACCGGAAGAATTGGGCCATAAGCCGAAAGATTGTAGGCGGTCGACCCGGCCGCGGTCGCCAGCAGCACGCCGTCGGCCACCAGGCGTGCGACCCGTTCGGTGCCGTTGACCAGTATCCGGATATGTGCCGCCTGGCTGGTCTGGCGCAGCAACGCCACCTCGTTGATTGCCAGCCCTTCGCGCCGCTCGCCGGCTTCGGTCAGCACCTGCATGCGCAGCGGCGTCAGGCTGAACCCCGCTGCATTCCGTATCCGCCCGGTCAGTCCCTCAACGCTGTAGCGGTTCATCAAAAACCCGACTTCGCCCAGGTGCATGCCGAAAACCGGTAACTCGCGATCGGTGTTTTCATGCAGCGTATGCAGCATGAAGCCATCGCCGCCGAGCACCACCAGCACATCGGCCTGGGCTCGATCGACATCACCATAACAGGCCCGCAGTTCAGCCAGTGCCGCTTTTGCGCGTGGATGGGCGCTCGCGGTAAAGGCTACTCCCAGCGGCTTGTTCACGTGCACGAACCCGCGTTCACGCCTGCCAGATCAATTGCTGCGAAGCGGCTGGAGGAAAGCCCCATGTATCTCACTCCGTCGCGCTGAGCAGTTGACCCAGTCCGTGAATGGCGACCTGCATGGTGGCAAAGTCCTGGCTCGAGGTCGCCCGCATTTCCTCCAGCATGGATCGCGTGCGATCGACCGCGTCGGCATGCTGATCGAACCAGGCGTCGATCGGGTTCCCATCGCCACGCGGCGCCGAAAGAATGCGGCGCGTCAGATTTCGGTGATGCCGGAACAGGTCATCCCGGAGGTTTCCGCGCGCATGCGCGTACCATTGCTTTTCGACCGATAGATTTTCAACTTGCTCGCGCAACCAGCGCAGGCAAAGCTTGTCCAGCAAACGGAAGTAAACCTGGCCGACCTGGACTACATCGAGATCGAGGTGGCGCGCCTCATCGACGACATCCAGCGCCGAGTACATCCAGCCCAGGGCAGCCAGACGGGTTGCCAGATTTTCGGCAAAACCGGCCTCCTGGAGTTCGAGCCTGCGTGCAACGAGCTTTTCGTTCTCGTCTCCGGTCAGAATCTCCGGCAGGGATTCCCGAAAGTCCTTCATGCCCGGTCCGAAACGATTGACCTTGCTTGAAATATCGACCGTGAAGCCTCCCGGCAAGGTGATCAGGCGGCGCGTGCTTTGGCGCATCAGATTCCAGATCTCGAGATACATCTGATTTTGCAGTTCAGCCGAGACCTGCCGGTCGTATTTCTCCAGCTCATGCCAGTACCAGCGCGCCTCAAAAATTTCGCGGGCGACGGTAAAGGCTTTGGCTACGATCGCCGAAGATGCACCCGTATCCTCCTTGATGCGCATGGCGAAGTAGGCGCCCATGCGGTTGACCAGGTTGTTGGTGACCCGTGTGGCGATGATCTCGCGCTTGAGCCGATGCCCCTGCATGAGCTCCGAAAAATCCTCTCGCAATACCGCCGGGAAGTAATCCTCGAGCTCGCGCGATAAATAGGGGTCCTCGGGCACCTCGGAGGCGATCAGGTCCTGGTACAGCGTGATCTTGCCGAACGAAAAAAGCACAGCCAGTTCCGGGCGCATCAAACCCAGGCCGCGTGCGACCCGGTCGCGCAATTGTTCTTCGTCGGGGAGGTCTTCCAGGTCGCGATCGATCAGGCCCTGGTGCTCGAGCATGGTAATGAAATGCGCCTCGGCGCCCAGCCGAGTCGAGGTCAGCGCTTCCATCATGCTCAGTGCCTGGGTCTGCAGGTAGTTGCTGCGCAATACCAGGCTCTCAACCTCGGCGGTCATTCCGCGCAACAGCTGATTACGCTGGCCGGCATCGATCTGACCGTTGACGACAGCCATATCAAGAAGAATCTTGATATTGACTTCGTGGTCGGAGCAGTCCACGCCGGCCGAATTGTCGATGAAATCGGCATTGATGCGCCCGCCGTTCAACGCATACTCGATCCGGCCTTTCTGGGTCAACCCCAGGTTGCCGCCCTCCCCGACAACCCTGCAGCGTAAATCCGCGCCGTTGGCTCGGACCGGATTGTTGGCCAGGTCGCCGACATCGGAATGACTCTCATCGGCTGATTTCACGTAAGTACCGATGCCGCCGTTCCACAGCAAATCGCAATCGGCGGTCATGATCTTTCGGATCAAGGCGTGCGGCGAAAGCTCCTTTTCAGCCACTCCCAGCCATTCGCGTACGCGCCCGGAAATCGGGATGGTCTTGGATTGTCGGGAATAGATCCCGCCGCCCTCGGAGATCAATCCCTTGTCGTAGTCCGACCAACTGGATCTCGGCAGCGCGAACAAACGCTGACGCTCCTCGAACGAACGCTCCGGGTCCGGATCCGGGTCAAGGAAGACATGCATGTGATTGAACGCTGCCTTGAGTCGAATATGACGCGAAAGCAGCATGCCGTTGCCGAAAACATCTCCGGACATGTCGCCGATGCCGACCACGTCGAACGATTCGGACTGGGTGTCGAGCCCCAACTCCCGAAAATGCCGTTTGACCGACTCCCAGGCGCCTTTCGCCGTAATGCCCATTTTCTTGTGGTCGTAGCCATTCGAACCACCGGACGCAAACGCATCGCCGAGCCAGAATCCGTGCTCGGCCGAAACCGCATTGGCGATATCGGAAAAAGTGGCCGTACCCTTGTCGGCGGCCACGACCAGGTATGGATCGTCATCGTCATGGCGTATGACCCGATCCGGTGGGACGAGCCGGTCGCCATCGAGGTTGTCGGTCAGATCAAGCAGGCCGTTGATGAACGAGCGATAGCAATGAACGACCTCGGCAATCAACTCGTCACGGTCCTCGGTATGGGGCGGCTGCTTGACGAAAAAACCACCCTTGGCGCCAACCGGCACGATCATCGTATTCTTGACGGTCTGCGCCTTCATCAGCCCAAGCACTTCGGTTCGGAAATCCTCGCGCCGGTCCGACCAGCGCAGGCCACCGCGCGCAACCTTTCCGCCGCGCAAATGCACGCCCTCGACGCGCGGCGAATAAACCCAGACCTCGCGCGACGGGATCGGCCGGGGCAAATCCGGCAAAAGCCCGGAGTCGAACTTGAAACTCATGTGCTCATGGTGCTGGCCACGCTTGTCGAGCTGAAAATAATTGGTGCGCAACATGGCCTTGAACACCTTGCTGAAACTTCTAAGGATACGGTCCTGATCCGCGCTTTCGATCGAGTCGAGAATGCGCAAAAACGACTTTCGCGCCGCCTGCGCATCATCGACGGAACCTTCGGTTTCGCGAGCAATGAACACTTCTTCCAGAAACTCCAGCAGCACCGGGTCGTCGACAGGCTCAGTGAGCATGCGGCATTGCTGCTCGAGGTGCTTGCGCGCGGCCGTGCGCCGTTTGCGCTTCTCGTCGATTCTGTCGGGATCAAAACGCGCCTCGAAGGACTCCACCAGCAACAGCGCGGCCAACGGCCAGGCCGCCAGGGTCTGCTCCATGTAGTTTTGCGAGAATGGCGAGCCGGTCTGCTGCAGAAACTTGGCGCAGGCGCGCAGCAGGCAGGCCTGGCGCCAATTGAGCTTGGCCAGCATGATCAGCCGGTTGAATCCATCGTTTTCGGTATGCCCGCGCCAGATTTGTTCAAAGGCCTCCTGGAACTGGTCGCGCACCAGGTCCAGATGCACCTCGCTGCTGACCGGCGGCTGCATGTCGAAATCCTGGATCCAGATCCGGTTGCCATCGCCCAGAATCAGTTCATAGGGGCGTTCGGAGACGATTCGCATGCCGAGATTTTCGAGCATCGGCAGGACATCGGAAAGCGGAATCGGCTGATCGTACTTGAACAGCTTGAAGCGCAAAATTCCCTGCGCCCGTCGCCTGGGCTTGTAGAGACTCATCCCCAGGTCATGAATATCACGCAGACCGGCCGCCGCCAGGACATCGAAGCTGGCCACGTGCGGCGCCACGTCACCCTGGTAGCTCAGCGGAAAGGCGCGGCCGAAGCGGCGCAGCAGTTCAAGCCCTTTTTCCTCGCCACAGCGGCGAACCAGAATCTCGCCCAGTTCATCGTCCCAGCTTCGAATCGCCTGCTTGATCCGCGCCTCGATTTCGTGGACATCGAAGTCGATCGTCCGGTCGGCCTTCGGGCGCACGATCAGGTGCATGCGTGCGAGCTTGGACTCACCGACCTGTACCGAAAAGTCCAACCGGTCGCCCTTGAGCGCCCTTTTGATGATGGCCTGGACCTTTTGCCGGTTCTCGGTATTGAAT
The DNA here is from genome assembly GCA_032251235.1 of Wenzhouxiangellaceae bacterium. GTDB lineage: Bacteria > Pseudomonadota > Gammaproteobacteria > Xanthomonadales > Wenzhouxiangellaceae. The sequence goes on along the minus strand of JAVVET010000070.1, from coordinate 2,854 downwards.
CGATCGCGCGGGATGAAAACCATGCAGGAATAGAAGCGCCCGAATCGCTCGCGCCGTACGAACAGCCGGGTTTGCACCTTTTCCTGCAAATCCAGAATGCCCATGCTCAGCTGCATGAGATCGCGAACGCCGGCCTGGAAAAGTTCATCGCGCGGCAGGGTTTCCAGGATATGCAACAGGGCTTTGCCTGCATGACTGCCCGGACGCAGCCCCGACAGTTCAAGAACGCGTTTGACCTTGATACGCACCAGCGGCGTATCCTGGCAACGCCGGATGTAGGCGCCCGACGTAAACAGGCCGATGATCCGCTTTTCGCCACTGACCCGGCCGCTGTCATTGAACCTCAGCACCGAAATGTAATCCATGTAGCCGTCCCGATGGACGGTCGATCGGCCATTGGTCTTGGTGATGATGATCGGGTGAATCTGTCCGCTGGTCCCGCGCGGATCGCCGGACAACTCCTCGAGAAGGCGCGGCGGCGATTTTCGATGCTGCTCGCGCATCAAGCCCAGCCCACTGCCCCCAACGGCCTGCAGCACCCGGCCTTCGTCACTTTCCGAAATGGCGTATTCGCGGTAGCCCAGGAATGTGAAGTGATCGTCGGCCAGCCACTTGAAGAATTCGCGCGCTTCGCTCAATTCCTCCTGGTCCAGTCCGGAGCGACTGCCTTCAAGTTCATCGGCAATTTCCAGCGCCTTGTCAGTCATCGGTCGCCAGTCCACCACCGCTGCATGGACATCGGACAAGGAAGCCCGGATCCTGCGCTCGATGCGCTCGAGTGCTTCCGGCGATGTCTGGCGATCGATCTGCAAATGGATCAGGGACTCAGAGCTGCCGACATCTTCGCCGTGTTCAGTCATGGTCAGAAACTGACCGTCTTCATCGCGCTGCAGGTGAATCACGGGATGAATGATCAGGTGCACGCCAAGCTCGAGGCGCGACAGTGCGAGCACCACCGAATCGACAAGAAACGGCATGTCGTCGTTGATCATCTCGACAACGGTGTGACTGGAATTCCATCCATGCTGCTCGCTGGAAGGGTTGTAGATTCGAAGCTTCAAGGTGCCCGGCCGACGCTGCTTCAGGAAACCGAAAAACCCATTGACGATGCCCGCGTACACATGAACATTGCCGGCTTCGGATTCCGAAGCCGGCATATGCCGCAAAAACTGCTGTGCGAACGCGGGTTCTACGTGCTCCGAAAGTTGGCTTAAAACTTCAAGAACATCATCCAGATCTATATTTCCATTGTCTTTATTGCTTTTCATGTCAGCCGACATCGCTTCATCTACCCCAAAATTGATAATGTCCAAAACCTTTCAGCTGCTGCAAGAACATGACCTGCTGCAAGCCATGCTCAACGAAGACCGGTCTCCAGCCGACCGATCAGCAGACGCTGGATTTCACTGGTGCCTTCGTAGATCTCGGTAATCTTGGCATCGCGAAAATAGCGCTCCACCGGCATTTCCTTGCTGTAGCCCATGCCGCCGTGAATCTGCACGGCCTGGTGGGTAATCCACATGGCAGCTTCAGACGCCACCAGCTTGGCCATCGAGCCATCCAGCGTAAATCGTGCGCCACTGGCCTGCGCCTGTTGCTTGGCCCAGGCCGCGCGCAAGGTCAATAGCCGCGCGCCCTCGAGGCGTGACTTCATATCGGCGATCTTGGCCTGGATCATCTGGAAACTACCGATTTCCCGGCCGAAGGCCTTGCGTTCGCGTGCATAGGCTATGCTCGCCTCGTATGCTGCCTGCGCAATTCCAACCGCTTGTGCAGCAATGCCGATACGACCGGCGTCGAGCACACCCATTGCGATTTTGAAACCCTGGCCCTCGTTGCCCAACAGGCAGTCTGCCGGACACTTGTAATCATCCAGCTCGATTTCGCAGGTTGCAGAGGCGCGGATACCGAGCTTGGGCTCGGTTTTGCCACGACTGAAGCCTGGCTGGTTAGCGTCGATGATGAATGCCGACACACCGCGCGCTCCGGCTTCCGGGTCGGTCATGGCGAACAGCACAAGGTAGCGGGCATACGGACCCGAAGTAATCCATGATTTGCGCGCGTTGATCACGAAATGGCTGCCGTCGTCGGAACGGACTGCGCGCGACTTCATGTTCGATGCATCCGAACCCGACTGCGGTTCGGTCAGCGCATACGCCCCGATTTCGGCGCCGGTGGCGATCGCACGCACGTATTTTTCTTTTTGCGTCTCCGTTCCATGCTTCAATATACCGTTGCAGAACAATGAGTTATTCACGCTCATGATGGTGCCATGGGCGGCATCGGCAGCGCAAATTTCGATCATGGCCAACGCGTAGCCGATGGTATCCAGACCCGCACCGCCATAGGCTTCCGGCACCTCGATCCCCATCAATCCCAACTCGCCCATCGCCTGGATGTTTTCCAGTGGAAACTCGCCGGAATGATCGAAGTCGGCGGCAACCGGTGCAATGCGCTCGCGCGCAAAGTCCCGCGCTGCCGCCTGAATCATTTGTTGTTCTTCGGTGAAATTGAAATCCATGTTGCGGGTTCCTGAAAGCAGTTGAAAGAAAAGTCCGCAGCAGCACCGGCCGCTGCATACGGAAAATCGCGATGAAAATACGACAGGTTGCGAGTATATCATTCATGCCATAAATGCCTCCTCGGCGGCATGGCAAATGCGATGATCACTGCGTTTGTGGTGCGCGTCACATTTATGCGAATTATGATGTTTTTACTTGACACCGGGGATTAACCCGCTACACTTTCATTGTCCGGCATGGGGTTCCCCCCTTCCCCGTACCGGATTGTGGCCGAGGTTTCCCCCTTGCCTCGGCCACTTCTTTTATGCCGAGGTGGCGGAATTGGTAGACGC
>JAVVET010000069.1:0-15499 GCA_032251235.1 Wenzhouxiangellaceae bacterium | reverse complement strand
CTGGGCCTGGACTCGACGACGAGATCGAGCTCGAGTCAGAGCCTGAACATGAGGCTGAAGCCGAAGCCGAAGCCGAAGCCGAAGCCGAAGCCGAAGCCGAAGCCGAAGCCGAACTGATGTCTGAAACCGGGTTCGAGCGTGAATTCGGCTCGGACAAGACCGAAGAACCGGCCATGGCGGCGGTCGCCGAGCAAGCTGCCGAATCCAGCGCCTTCATCGAGGTTGATTACCAGAGCCTCGATGAGGAGCTGTTGGAACTGTTTCTCGAAGAGGGGCAGGAACTGCTGGAGCATTCCGATGGTTTGCTGCAGCAGTGGCGCGAGCAGCCGGAAGACCGGAACCTGGTCACGGCTTTGCAGCGCGACGTGCATACGATCAAGGGCAGTGCGCGCATGGCAGGGCTGAATCCGCTCGGCGAAGTTGCGCACGTGCTCGAAGATCTGCTCGAAAGCATTGCCGGTGGCCACCAGGAGGCGACCGGCGCCAGCATCGACATTCTCGAGACCGGCTGCGATCATCTGCATGCCATGCTCGAGGCGGTGAGCAAGCGGGACAAGCTGCCGGCGCGACCCGAACTGGAAGTCCTCGACGACATCGATGTCGAAGATGTCGAACTCGACCGGGCCGCGACAATCGACGGCAGCGAAGCCGATATGGTCCGCACGGGTCGGGTCAGTACCATTCGAATGGCCTCGGAGCAAGTCGAAGAGCTGCTCAATTTTGCCGGCGAAGTCAGTATTTTCCGCTCACGCATCGAGCAGGAGATCGGCGCCTTCCGCAGCAATATCGGCGAGGTCGAGCAAACCGTCTCGCGGCTGCGCGAGCAGTTGCGCAAGCTCGAGCAGGAAACCGAGGCGCAGATCCTGTCGCGCTACGAGCGCGAGCACGGCATGCCGGACTCGACTTTCGACCCGCTGGAGCTCGATCGCTATTCGACGATTCAGCAGTTGTCACGTGCGCTGGCCGAAAGTGTCAGCGATTTGAACAGCCTGACCGAGTTGATGGACGATGCCGGACGCCAGTCCGAAACGCTGCTGATGCAGCAGGCTCGGGTCAATACCGAATTGCAGGAAGGCCTGATGCAGGCCCGAATGGTCTCGTTCGGCACGCTGGCGCCACGGTTGCGGCGCGTGGTTCGAAATACCGCTCGCGACACCGGCTGCAAGGCCGAGTTGCATCTTCGTTACGAAGGCGAGGGCGAACTCGACCGCAATATCCTGGACCGGATGACGGCGCCGATCGAACATATCCTGCGAAACGCAATTGCCCATGGCATCGAGACGCCACGTGATCGCGTCGACGCCGGCAAACCCGAAACCGGGTCGATCACGATTGAAATCGACCGCGAGGCGACCGAGCTTCTGCTGCGCATTTCAGATGACGGTGCAGGCCTGAACATGGCTCGTATCCGCGAGCGCGCGCTCGAGATGCAGCTGCTCACGCCCGAGCAGGCCGAGGATCCGGAGCTGGTTTCGCAAATGATCTTCCAGACCGGTTTTTCGACCGCCCGGGAGGTCAGCGAACTGGCCGGCCGCGGCGTCGGGATGGACGTGGTATCGAGCGAAGTCCGCCAGATCGGCGGTCGAATTTCGGTCGACAGCCGACCCGGCCAGGGCACGGCGTTTACGCTGCGCATCCCGTTGAGCCTGGCGGTCATGCAGGCGATTTTCGTCCACGCGTCCGAGCGCATGTTCGCAATTCCGCTGCAGGCCGTGCGCGGCGTCGCGCGTATTCGGCCTTCCGAATGGCATGATGCCCTCAATTCCGATGGCAGCTATCGCTATGGCGGCGAATCCTACCCGCTGATCGAGCTCGAGCCACAGCTGGGCTTTGAACCGGTCGAGGTCGGTGATGAAAGCCTTTCGCTGCTGATGATTGCCGCCGGCGATCAACGCGCGGCCATGCGCGTGACCGACATCCAGGGCCACCGTGAAATTGTGCTCAAGCCGGTCGGACCGCAGATCAGTTCGATTGCAGGCATCCTGGGCGGGACGATACTCGGCGATGGTCAGGTCGTGGTGATCCTCGATGCCGCCCCGCTGATCGAGCGGGCGCTCGACCAACAGATTCTTCCGGGCATGGTCGCCGTGGCGCAAAGCGCTGCGGTAGAGGATGAAGTCAAGCGCACGCCGCTGGTCATGGTCGTCGATGACTCGATCACCATGCGTCGGGTCACCGCGCGCATCCTCGAGCACCACGGGCTGGAAGTTCTGACCGCCCGCGACGGGGTTGAAGCCGTCGATCTGCTGTACGAGCGGGTGCCGGACCTGATGTTGCTGGACATTGAAATGCCGCGCATGGACGGTTTCGAACTGGCCGCCTACGTGCAGGACGAATCGCGGCTGGCCCATGTTCCGATCATGATGATCACCTCTCGATCCGGCGACAAGCACCGGGAGCGCGCACGCGAGCTCGGGGTCGTACGTTATCTGATCAAGCCGTACCAGGAAAACAACCTGGTCCGCAATGTCTTCGAGTTGCTCGACCTGCCGGTGCCGGTGGAATAGGAATCAAGATGTCTGAAACGGAAATTCGCAGCGTTCTGGTTCCGATCACGCAATCGGAACTGCTGTTGCCCAATGCAAGTGTTGCCGAAATCGTCGGCTACACGCGTCCCGAGGTAATCGAGCAGGCGCCTGCCTGGCTACTGGGCAACATTTTCTGGCATGGCTGGGAAGTGCCGGTGATTTCCTTCGCGGCGTTGACCGAAATGGTCGAGGCTGAATCGACCGAAGGTGCCAAAATCTGCATCACCAAGAGCCTCGTCAGCAACGAGCGCATGCCCTATATCGGGATTCTTGCGCAGGGCTTCCCACGCCTGGTGACGGTAACCGAAACCTCGCTGACCGAGGTGCCGGATTCCAGCGTTCACATCGCGACCGCCGGAAAGGTCATCGTCGGCGACCGCGAGGCCTGGCTGCCGGAACTCGACCGGGTCGGGCAGCTGGTGGCGCATGCCACGTTCGGTGCGCTGCCGCTGGCGGGCTAAGCGTATCGCGAATTCTGCGGCCCAACAGGTTTTGACTCGGGCCATTCGACCGACCGGGTTCAGCCCATGTCGCCAAACAGGACTTGAAGTGCCGCAATCGCGGCAATCCCGGCGCTTTCGGTTCGAAGCACGCGCGGCCCCAATCGAATTCCCTTGAAGCCGGCCGCCTGCAACTGCGCCAGGTCGGTTTCGTTCCATCCCCCTTCGGGGCCAATGGCCAGTCCCAGCGCAAGGCTCGTCGGCTTTAACTCCAGGCCGGCGATCGTCGCCTCCGATTGTGGCTGGAGAAAAAGTCTGCAGGCCGGTTCGGGGTCCAGATTTTTGAGCTCGACCGGCGCCTGCAGCCTGGGCAGCCATGCCCGGCCCGACTGCTCACAGGCTCCGATCATGATCTCGGTCCAGCGCCGCATGCGTGATTCGATGCGGCGTTCGTCCAGCCGGACTTCGCAACGGGCACTGGTGATCGGCTGGATGGCAGCCACGCCAAGCTCGACCGATTTTTGAACGATCCAGTCCATCTTGTCGCCACGGGCCAGGGCCTGGATCAGCGTGATCCGAAGCGGCGATTCGGGGGCCGGGTCCGACCACTGCAGGATTTTGACCCGGCAGCCGGCGCGCCGATCGGCCTCGACCAGCTCGGCCGAGGCTTGCTTTCCGTGGCCGTCGAACAGTTCGATTGAATCGCCGGGCCGCAGTCGAAGAACGCGCACCACGTGACCGGTAGCACGCGCATCGAGCTCGATGACACTGCCGCTTTCGAGCGGACCCGGGGTGTAAATTCGAATCTGTCGCATGAGCTTCCTCAGTCCTTGGCCACTGCCAGCCGAATGCCCTCGACCGCCACCCGTGCCAGTTGATCGATCTCTTCATTGCTGATCACGTAGGGCGGCATGAAGTAGATGACGTTGCCCAGCGGTCGCAGCAAGGCCTGGTTGGCGATCGCGTGTCGATAGACCTCCAGGCCGCGCCGCTGCTGCCACGGGTAGGGCTTGCCATGATTGTCGACCAGTTCCATGGCCAGGATCATGCCGGTCTGGCGAATTTCGCCGACGTTGGGATGGTCTTCGAGCTCGGCGACGCCGGTACGCATGCGTGCCGCGCGCGCCCGGTTATCGGCCAGCACGTCGGACTGACCGAACAGGTCGAGTACTGCCAGTGCCGCAGCGCAGCAAAGCGCGTTGCCGGTATAGCTGTGCGAATGCAGGAACGCCTTGAGCGTTGAATAATCGTCGTAGAAGGCTTCAAAGACCCGGTTGCCGGTCAAAACGGCCGACAGCGGCAGATATCCGCCGGTCAGGCCCTTGGACAAGCACATGAAATCGGGGCTGATGCCGGCCTGTTCGCAGGCGAAAAGCGTGCCGGTGCGGCCGAAACCGACCGCGATTTCATCGGCGATCAGGTGTACCTGGTAATGGTCGCAGGCCTGGCGCAAGCGGGTCAGGTAGACCGGGTCGTACATGCGCATGCCGCCGGCGCACTGTACCAGCGGCTCGACGATGACCGCGCAGATTTCCTGATGGTGCTCGGCCAGCGTGCGTTCCATGTCGGCGAAGCGCCGTTCGGCCTGTTCGGCCCAGCTCATGCCCGGCTCGCGTCCGAAAGCATCGGGCGAGGGCACGATGATTGGCTTGAGCAACAGCGGTGCGTAGGTTTCCTTGTACAGGCCCATGTCGCTGACCGCCAGGGCGCCGAGGGTTTCGCCGTGATAGCTGCCGGACAGGCAAACGAAACGGCTGCGCTGCGGCTGACCGACGTTGCGCCAGTAATGAAACGACATCTTCAGCGCGACTTCAACGGCAGCCGAGCCGGAGTCGGCGTAGAAAACCCGGTCCAGGCCCGGTGGCGTGATTTCGACCAGCCGCTCGGCCAATTCGGTGGCCGCCGGATGGGTCATGCCGGCCAGGATGACGTGTTCGAGCATCGAGGCCTGCTCGGCCAGGCGGGCGTTGATCTGCGGATGGGCGTGGCCGAACAGGTTGACCCACCAGGAGCTGATCGCATCGATGTAGCGATTGCCGTCGAAATCCTCCAGCCAGACGCCGCTACCGGAGCGGATCGGGATCATCGGCAGCTGCTCGTGGTCCTTCATCTGGGTGCATGGATGCCAAAGCACGGCCAGATCGCGCGCAACCCACTCTTTATTGTTCATTTTTAAAATCGCTCATCGATGAATCTTCCGTGGTTCTGCAGGTCATAAAAGCAGCCGTGACGCCGGGCCGGGCCGTTATTCGATGGACTCGGGAAACGCCCTGTGGCGAGCCGCCCACATCCCCGACCCGGTCAATCGCGCCACCGGCCTGCCATTGGTGATTGCTAGCAGCCTGTCGGACTTAACGCTGATCTGTTGTTGATGTACTGCCGCGGAAAAGCCGGATTGGGTCAGATTCCCCGCGCTCTATCGTTAAACAGGCGCACTATTCGCCTCAAGAGATCGAAAATCTGACTCCAACCGGCTTTCCATCGCTTTGGATCGGTCAAGTCCGACAGGCTGCTGGCGCCGGTTTGCTATTATCTGCAAAGCCGATTATGGTCGAACGAATTTGTTGCCGCACACCTACGTGCTCTGGGAAATCATGCCAAACATGCAAAAAAGACGAACCCGCCGGCCAGGCGCGCTGGATTCAAACGCCGCCGGCGTGAGCGTGGGAATGAAGGGTTTCACGCTGATCGAGGTGCTGGTCGTGGTCGTGATTATCGGCATTCTCGCAGCCGTTGTCGTGCCGCGCTTCATGGACGAGCCTGATCGCGCGCGCGCGGTCAAGGCGCGCCAGGATATCGAGGCCATTACCACGGCCCTGAAGATGTACCGACTCGACAACCGCGTTTATCCGTCGACCAATCAGGGTCTGCAAGCCCTGGTGGAGGCCCCGCGCGGCCAGCCCGAGGCCCCAGGCTGGAAGGCCGGCGGCTATATCGAGCGCCTGCCGGCTGACCCCTGGGGCCGAGACTATCTGTATCTGAATCCGGGTATCCACGGCGAAATCGATGTCTGGACCCACGGCGCCAACGGGCAGCCGGGGGGCGAGGGCGTGAATGCCGAAATCGGCAACTGGAGCGAGTAGGCTTTCGCCGGTGGCGCGCAGGCCCGGCGGCTTTACGCTGATCGAGATCCTCGTCGTGGTGATGATCGCGGGCATTCTGACCGGCGTGGTGTTGCTGCGCTTGCCGGCCTTCGGCGCGACCCAGGAACTGCAGCGCGAACTGGATCGGCTGCAAGCCTCGCTGGAAGTCCTGTGCGACCAGGCGCTGCTGACCGGAACTGCACGCGGCTTGCGCTTCCATGCCGAAGGCTACGATTTTTGGCAGCGCACCGGCGGTACCTGGAAGCTGCGTCCGACAGACCGTCGGCCCCGGCCGGTCCAGTGGCCGGTGCAGGTTCAACATCGGGTGCTCGTCGACCAACAACGCTTGCCCACTTCCGGCTCGCCGGCGCCGCAGGTGATTTGCAGCGCCCTGGAGCCTGCCACACCGTTCGAAATCCAGTTGCGCATGGCCGGCGATCAGCAAAGCCTGGCCTGGCCGCAATGAAACGGACTGGAGCCGAAGCCGGCTTTACGCTGATCGAAGTATTGGTCGCGCTGGTGATCGTCGCCGTGGCGCTGGGCGCGCTCGGCAAGGCTGCCGGCCGAGCCCTGGATACGCAGCAACAGATCGAGCTACGAACGATGGCGTTGTGGGTCGCCGACAATCAGCTGGCCGAAATTGGTCTTGCCCGGCCGATCCGTCCCGGCACACGCACCGGAAGCAGCCGCATGGGCGGCAGGGACTGGCGCTGGCAAAGCCGAATCGAGCCGGCGCCGGGCGAGCAGATCTGGCGGGTCGACGTCGTGGTTTTCGACGGCGCCGACCAGCCGCTGTTTACGCACACCGGTTTTATCGCGCCATGATCCAGGCGTATCAGTTTCGCCATAGCGGTTTCACGCTGATCGAGGTTCTGGCTGCGGTGCTGGTTTTCGGCTTGCTCGCGGCCATCAGCTACGGTTCGCTGACGACCCTGGCAACCGCCAGTGCCGACTACCGGGATCGATCCACCCAGTTCGCCGAAATACAGCGCTCGGTCGCTTTTCTGGATAATGACCTGCGCCAGCTGGTCAGCCGGGCTGCGCGCCAGCCCGACGGCTCGATGTCGCCGGCACTGGCGGGTGCGCGGCGTGAACTGATCGCCCGGCGCGCCGGGCGCGATAACCCGTCGCGATTGCCGCGCAGCCAGCTGCAGCAATTTGCCTGGCGTCTGGACGGGCGGGAACTGGTTCGCGAGGTTTGGCCAAACCTGGTGATTTCGCCTGACACGGGGCCTTCCGGGCAGTCGAGATTTGGCCAAATTACTGCAATGGAGCTGCGTTATCGCGATGCCAACGGGGCCTGGCATCGGCAGTGGCCGGCCGGCGGCAGGCCCGAAACCTTGCCCAGTGCAATCGAATATGTCCTCGAGACGGCACGCTTCGGCCGGATCCGGCGCTTGATCGCACTATGACGCGCGGTCTGCCAAACCCCGCCGGACAGCAGGGAGCGGCCTTGCTGATCGCGCTCTTGGCCGTCGCCCTGGCCGCGCTCATGGCCGTCGGCCTGATCGAGCGCAGCCAGCGCGATCTGGCGCGGACCGGCGCCCTGGTCTCGGCCGAACGGTCGTGGCAACTGGCCGCTGGGCTGGAAGGCCTGGCGCGGGACTGGATTCGCCAGCAGCGTGAATCCGGACTGGCCAGCGAAATGCTCGACGGCCGCTGGGCCGCGCCTTTTCCGGTACCCGGCGGCGTGGTTCGCGGCCGCGTGTTCGATCTCGGCGGGCGCTTCAACCTCAACCGGCTGGCGCACCGGGACCCGGCAACGGCGGCCCGGGCGCGCCTTGCCCTGTCAAGGCTGCTGGCCCATCTGAACCTCGACCCGGCCCTGGCCGAACAGATCGTTTCGCTGGTTCCGGCCGCGGCCGCCGGCGCCCCCGTCAAGCTGGCCCATATTTCCGAGCTCGATCGTTTGCCCAGCCTTTCGGCCGGCAACCGGGAGCTGTTGCGGCGCTACCTCGTCGTGCTTCCCGACCCCGGTGCGCGACTCAATCTCAATCGCGCCGAGGCCGAAGTGCTGGCCGCCATGGTCGACGGGCTGGACCTGGAGGCCGCCCGCCGGCTGCTGGGGCGCAGGCCCTTTGGCAGCATCGACGATGCGCTGTCGCAGCCGGAGCTGCAAAACGTGAACAGCGCGACGCTGTCGACGCGGCTCAGCGTGGCCAGCGACTGGTTTCTGGCCCAGGCACAGGTGACCCTCGACGGCGAAGTGCGTGATTACTACCGACTCATCAGCGCCTCGTCCAGCGGGTATGATTTCCGCTATATGAGTCAGGGCATTCCGTAAAGCATGGCGAAACAGGCGCATTACCGGTTGTACGAAATATCGACCGGCCAACAGACCCGGCTGAGCGTCGGCGACGACGGTCGGCTGGTGGCCGCTGCGTCGCAAGTTGATGGCGGCGAACTGGAGCCGCTGATCGTCTTGGTGCCTGCCGATCGCTGCAGCCTGATCAGCGTCGAGATCCCCGAGATGAGCGCCGGTCGAATGTCGCAGGCCCTGCGCTGGGCAGCCGAAGATGCCATCGCCGGTGACGCCGCGCAACAGCATGTCGTGCCGGTCAAGCGCAAGCCGGATGGCCGCCTGCAGTGCCTGGTCGTGGCCGGCCAGGACATGCGCGAATGGCTCGAGCAATGTCCGCGGCGCCCAGTCAAGATGGTGCCCGACGCGGCGTGTTTGCCGTGGCGTGATCGTGAAATCGTATTGACCCGATCCGGCGCCGATCTGCTGGCGCGCTTTGGCGCCTTCGATTTCGATCGCTTCGAGCCCGACCTGGCCGAAAGCCTGTTGCCCGAGTTGGTTGAAAGCATCGGAAATCCGGCCAGCGTCGTCTGGATCGGGCCTGACATGCCCGCCGCGCTGTCCTCTTTCGAGCCCGATGTGCGGCAAACGACTGCGCGCCTGGTCGAAACCGTGAGCGCCGAGGCGGTGCAATCGCCGATCAACCTGATGACCGGAGAGTTCGCATCGGACCGGCAGGTCCGGCCCTGGCATCGCTGGCGTTTGGCGGCAATGCTGGCCGGTCTGGCTGTACTGGGCGCGGTGGCCGTCGAAACGGTCGAACAGCTGATGTTGAGCCGCCAGTTGAGCGCTGTCGAGCAGATCACCGAACGGCAATTTGCCCGCTTGTTCCCCGAAATTACCGTCATTGCCCGGCCGCGGGCCCAGGCCGAGCGCGCGCTGGCGGCACTCAAGGGTGAAAGCCGCGATCGTTTCGTCCAGATGATGCGCCAGGTCAGCCCGGTGTTCAGTGGTGCCGGCCAGGTACGGGTCGAATCGCTCAATTACGCCGACGCTCGCCTCGATGTGACGCTGGCAACCCCGAAGCTCGAGGATATCGAGGCGCTCGGTCGCCAGCTCCAGGCCCAGGGCCTGGAGGCTTCGGTACGCGATGTCAGCGTTGAATCGCAAGCCACGCGCGGTCGCCTGGTGATTCGAGAGGCCCAATAATGTTCGGATTATGGAAAAAACTGCAAGCCCGTGAGCGGGTCCTGATCGTTGCGGCCGCCCTGGTCATGGGGCTGGTCGCCGCATGGCTGTTGGTATGGGAGCCGCTACAGGAATCGCAGGCCCAACTGCGCCAGCAGCTGGCCCAGCAGCGGGCCTTGAACGACTGGCTGGACCGCTTGGCCCCGGAAATCGAGCGGCTGCGTGACGGCGACCGCGTGGAGCGCTCGATGGAGGGTCGTTCGGCGCTGTCGGAAATCGATCAAAGCGCACGTGCCGCCGGCCTGGCCGGTGCCTTGCAACGGATCGAACCGGGCGCCGGCGACCAGGTTCGCGTGGTCTTCGAGCAAGCCGGATTTGTGAATCTGATGAAATGGCTGGACCAGCTGGTTGCGACGCGTCCGTTGGCCGTCGAAAGCTTCAGTGCCGACCGCGACAACGGCGGCGGTCGCGTCGACAGCGTCGTGGTGGTTCGGCGCAGCAGCGGTTAAAAGAGATCGCGATATCCAATTCCTGGCGAGTCGGAAATACCGGCGTTTAGCCAGCGTTCTTCAAACCTGCAAGCGGGGAACCGATCCGTGATGAAAAATTCTACTGACCCGAGCCCGGCAACAGTCGATCTGGACCTGGCGCTGGCCGTGGCGAGAGAAGCCGCGGCCAGCGCCTCGGAGATTGCGCTGTCGTATTTCAGACAGCCGCTGGAAATCGAGCGCAAGTCCGATGCAAGCCCGGTGACCATCGCCGACCAGCAGTGCGAGGTCGAAATTCGCCGGATCATCAGCGCGACCTTTCCCGACCACGCCATATTGGGTGAGGAATATGGTCATTCGGGTCACAGCCGATGCATCTGGCTGGTCGACCCGATCGACGGCACCCGCAGCTTCATCCGCGGACTGGAGTTCTGGTCGGTGCAGATCGCGTTGATGATCGATGGCGAGCTCGTGCTCGGCGTGTCCAGCGCACCGGCATTCGAAGAAACCGCGTGGGCGCTGGCAGGTCGTGGCGCGTTCCTTGATTCGGCGCGGCTTCGCGATTCGGCGCAGCTTGGAGTTGCCAATACCACCGAACTGACCGACATGGACCTGTCGTTGGGCAATGTGCGTTCGCTGGCCCGTTCGGATGCCTGGCGGCGCGTCGGCGGCCTGGTCGAGAAAGCCGCGAGAACCCGGGGTTACGGTGACTTTTATCCGTACCATCGGCTTGCGGCCGGTGGCCTGGACGCGGTCATTGAAAGCGATGTCAATATCCTCGACATCGCCGCGCTGACGGTGATCGTTCGCGAAGCCGGTGGCCAGGTCAGCACGCTCGATGGCAGCCCCATCGATCTTGAGGTGAGCTCCATTCTTGCCGCGACACCGGGTTTGCATGCCCGGCTGGTATCCTTGCTCAATGATTGACGACATTCCTGATCTGCCGATTATTCACCAGCGACAAGACCGGCCCGAAAAAAGCCTGTTTCGCGTCGAAGCGCTCGAACTGGAGTTTTCCAACGGCCAACGGCGGACCTACGAACGGCTGATCAGCCGCGGCGTCGGTGCCGTCATTATCGTGGCCATGCCCGACCCCGAGACCGTCTTGCTGGTGCGCGAGTACGCTTGCGGTCTGCACCGCTATGAGGTCGGGCTGCCCAAGGGCCGACTTGAACCGGGAGAAAGTCATGTCGATGGCGCCAATCGCGAATTGCAGGAAGAGGTCGGCTTTGCCGCGCGCGATCTGAAAGTGCTGGGACAGCTGACGCTTGCGCCGGGCTACATGACCCACGCCACGCACGTGGTGCTGGCGCGCGATTTGTATCCGTCGCGGTTGCCGGGCGATGAACCCGAGGAACTGCAAGTGATTCCCTGGCCGATCGACAAGCTCGCCGAACTGGTGCGCCGCGACGATTGCACCGAGGGTCGAACCATCGCCGCGCTCTATATGGCTCGCGACCTGATGGAGGATTTATGAACAGCAGCAGCGATCATCTGCAAAAACTCGTTCCCGGTCTGCTCGAAGCCTGCAGGCAGGCCGCGCTGGCCATTCTCGAGGTCTACGACCGTGCCGATTTCGACATATCGTCCAAGGACGACGCCAGCCCGCTGACGGCGGCCGATATGGCCAGCCACTATTCACTGGTGGCCGCGCTTGAACGGCTGACGCCCGATATCCCGATCCTGAGCGAGGAATCGGTTGATATCGGTTTCGAGCAGCGCCGCCGATGGGACCGGCTATGGGTCGTCGATCCGCTCGATGGTACGCGCGAGTTCATCAAGCGCAACGGCGAGTTTACGATCAACGTCGCGCTGGTCGAACAGCAGCGCCCGGTGCTCGGCATTATTGCGATCCCGGTGACCGGCCAGGCCTACACCGGCGTGGTCGGTCGGGGCGCCATGCGCTGGACCGATTACCGGGACGGCGAGCCGATCGAGACGCGCCGGCCGCCGGCCGACCCGCCGGTGGTTCTGGGCAGCCGCTCGCACGCCAACCCGAGAACCGAGGCCTATTTCGAGCAACTGGGTGAACACGAGAAGATCAGCCGCGGCAGCGCCCTGAAGTTCTGCTCGGTGGCCGCCGGCGAGGCCGACCTGTATCCGCGTCTCGGGCCGACCAGCGAATGGGACACGGCCGCCGGCGAGGCGATCGTCACCGCGGCCGGCGGCAAGGTGTGCCTGGCCGACGGACGCCCGATGCGCTACAACGCGCGTACGACCACGCTGAACGGCGACTTCATGGTCGCAGGTGATCCCGACTACCCGTGGCCCATGCCGAGGCCATCAGCAGACTGATCAGGGCAAGCATTGCCCAGGGGCGCATTGCAGGAATCATCTGGACCGGCCCGGCAATGTCGTTCAGATCGATCTGAGCCGTGACGCGCTCAGCTTCAATCTCTATCGGCCCGCCGGACGGCGTTTCGTCCCAGTTCTTGGTGATAGCAAGGTCTCGCCAGGCGCGGCGATAAAGCAGCCGGGCGCTGACTTCGGCCTGGCCGCCGAAGACGCCTTCCAGGCTGAACTCATAATCCGAGCGGTCGGACTGCCCGGCCGGGATTCGGGTATCCGATCGCACCGTTTCGGCGTCGATGAACAACACCGGGTAGACCGATTCACCTTCGCCGTTGATGCGGCCCTGGAGAACCCGCGCGAAGCCGCGACCGGGCTGACCGGCGACGTCCCCGGCTTCGGTGCCACCGTGGGCCGAGCCGTAAAACGGGATGGTCGGACCGGAGATTTGGGTCAGTGCCTGGCCGTTGGCTGTGGCTTCGATGACCAGGACCGCATTGCGGATCGACACGCCGGTGGGAAACGCGTGGCCGGCGCCGTGATTGATGACGCGTGCCTGGATCTGGAGTTGGCCACCAGCAATCTGCCAGTGAAGTTCGAGATCGATCGCGGCTGCCAGCGTCTGCGGATTGGAACCGACGAACTGGTGCGATCTTCGTTGTTCGGCCGGGCGATGCGGCTGCCCGAACAGCGTGGAGATCGGTCCATCCTGTTCGGCGGGCGGCATGTGGCAGTCCTGGCAGCTGCGAAAGCCCGGGCCGGGTTCGGCAAACGGCGAGGCCAGCCATTCATCAAACGTGGTCTGCCCGGGCGCCCCGGTATTCGGGTTGTTGTACTGATGGCAAGAGGCGCAATAGCGTGAGTCGGAAAAACCGGGCTGATACGAGGCGCGCATGATGTCGAAGCTGACATCGTCGAGCGGCCCCCAGACCCAAAGCGGCGTCGATGAATCTTCCGGAAAACGGTACAGCGTATTGCCCAGGTGGTGCAGCGAGTTCGTATTTTCATTGACCTCGGCCATCTGGTGGCAGCCCAGGCAGCCGACGCCATCGAGCCCGCTGTCCGAGGTGACTTCGTTCATGAAGACATTGCCGGGATCCTGGGCATCGGCCACCGGGTTGTGGCAGGTTGCGCAGAAGCCGGTGTCGTCGGCATCGTGGGTATCGCGAAACACGAAGCCTTCAGCGCCTCCCGGGGTGCCGTCGCCAGAGAACAGATCCAGAACCCAGGGGTTGACGCCGGCGCCGGCGTGTCGTGATTCCTGCCATTGAGAAAACTGGTCGAAGTGGCAGCTCGCACATTCGACCGAGCTGCCCGGGTCATAGGGCGCCTGGTCTGCGAGCGGCAGGCGGGTCAGGCGGATCTCGATGGCATCGCCCGGTCCTGCCGGTGCGCTCCCGGTAATGTAGTTGATCGCGGCCGCCGAGTCGAACGGCGTCACCGCGGTCACCGTGACATTGTCGTCGGTTGGGTCGGGCAGCGCGAATCGGCCGTCGAAGCCGCTGATTTCGGGTTCGGCGAGGCTTGTCTGGATGCGAACCCGAGCACCGGATATCGCCTCGCCGGTCAGGTCGTCGACGACCTGACCGGAAATTCCGGCCTGGCTCGATGCGGTGGCAAGGATCAGCCCCAGCAGGGTCAGGTATCGATACATGGCTGGCTCCTTGATTGATGATGAGGCTGCTTGATGACAGCTGTGCCCCTAAAAGGGCTTGAGGATGGCCAGCAGCACGATTGCGACCAGCAATAGCGCTGGTAATTCGTTGAACCAGCGATACCAGACGTGACCGTGCCGGTTTTCGCCGCGATCGAAAACACCGACGATGTGCCTGGACCAAAGGTGGTAGCCGATCAGAATGGCTACCAGCAGCAGCTTGACGTGCAGCCAGCCCATGCTCAGGTAAAACGCAGGCTTGGCAATGATCATCGCCAAACCAAACCCGACCGCCAGGACGCCGCCGACATTGGTGATACCAAGCAGCTTGCGCTGCATCACGCGGAAAACCTTTTGGTGCTCGGGTTCGGGGTGCATGGCGCTGTATACAAATAGTCTGGGTAGGTAGAACAGGCCGGCAAACCAGGTGACGACGAAAATGATGTGAAAAGCCAACAGCCAGTCCATAACGATCCTCAAGTGAAGTGAAACGCGCCAAACCCATCAGGCATTCTCTTGCGACGCAATCAGGCTTTTCGCCTGGGAGCCTGTCGCGCTTGACCGATCATAAGCGAGAAAAACCGCCGGGCGTCAGCTTTTCGATCCTTGGGCGGGGCAGTAAGCCCGGTTAACCACGCCCGATTCTCCACCCATCGGTCGCGAGGGGTCGTGGGGCCCAGTGGCCGGGGCGTTTCGCGGGCGAGCGCACCGCAGCCGTACTCGCCTGTTCGGTAAGGATGCACCTGGCTGAGAAACGCCGCAGACTGAGGCCTGACAGCACCGGTCTATGAAGGGTGGCGAAAGGTGGGTTAGCGACAAACAGCGGGGAATCCGGCCCAATCCTGCCTTTTCGCACTAGATGGCCTCAAGCCCGGCCGGCTCCTGGCGAAGCATTGTCACTTTAGGGCTGAGCGTGCTCCCATTGCGCTTCCTCGTCGAAGGCGCCGTATGCAGCGCCTGGTGGGCTCCGGCGGTGAATGGCTGATGAACAAGCCGGCTTTCCAGAAATTCGAAACCATTCAATTGGCATCATGGGCCGGGGTGCGCCGCCTCCGCAGGTCACGGCCTGGCGCTGCGGCGCACATCGTCGGTTCCGAGCGGGTCGGCCGGACTACGGATTGTGCGGTCTGAAGTCGGCAGTCACGGACTTTCCGCGGCGATGCGTCGGGCTGGTTACAAGAAAATTGCATTTTGGTGTTGACACTTGCTGAAAGACCTATATAATTCATCGGCTCGTCACAGCAAAATCGGACGGGCGGTGAAAAAAAGATTGAACGGAAGGTTGACAACTGTGCAAACTTCTATATAATTCATCGGCTCGACACACCAAAAACCGGCTCGCCGGTTGAAAATTTCTTCGGAAAGGTGTTGACAGCAAAGCTAACCGAGGTATACTACTCGGCCAGCCCAAGCGAAATGCTCGGGTGTTTGAAAAGTTCATTAAAAATTGATGCAGATAACTTGTGTGGGCGTCCTGGTTGGGCCATTTCTGGTGCCAATTAGAACGTCCCGTCTTGAAAGAAATTTCAGAGCGGGTCGATTCTGTAGTTCGAAAGCTTTAGCTTTTAAACTGAAGAGTTTGATCCTGGC